>CALXXR010000024.1 GCA_944392735.1 uncultured Spirochaetaceae bacterium
TATCTATCCTGTGATGACAGAAAAGGAACTTACCGATTCGGAATTAACGGGGAAGTTCGAAACTCTCTTCGCCATGTTCCAGAAGCCAGCACACCTCAGGACACTGCATAGGCTTGAAGGATACAAGGATGATACTAATTCCTTCACAATCACCGGCACAAATACGACATCCGATGCCATCAGCTTCCATATTACCTTCACAAACTACGCATTAGATGAAAGGGAAAACTGCACTGTGAGAGGGAACGCAACGATGAAATTATATGGAACGATGAACAGCACCAAGCTTGAAGCAAGCAATTGGAGGATCGTTTCGGATCAGCTGACATTTGCTTCTTCCAATCCTTCTACTTCATATACTGCTAAGGCTGTAGATATTGGTGGCCAGATGGTTGAGGACAGTGCTTTTGGCGATACTCCTGCTACTGTTGATTTCGAACCTGTGGAGGGTGGATATGATATAACAAACATTCCAGAAGAAGATTATACAGAGGGAGAAACACATATCTGCTTCTGCTTAAACAACTTCACAGAAGACAGCTCAGCTGTTCTTGTTGAAATCAACAGAACAGTCACTGGTGCGCTCATCAATAAGTATATTGCTATGACTTTACAGGAGCAGTCCGCAACATTCTGACGCTATCTGAAGACTTCCCTCTCTTGCATTGGCTTGAGAGGGATTTTCTTCTCATTTTTGATGCAGAAAGGGCCCATTTGGACCCTTTCATGCTGTTGGATGCTTCTGGTCAGAGCTTCTCTTCAGGCCAGCGCTTCACGATTTCGCGGACAAGGGCGGAGAAGGTCTTCTTCACCCGCTCTCCTGTCTCGAGGACCTCTTCGTGGTTGAGGGGCTGATCGAGGATGCCTGCCGCCATGTTAGTCAGGCAGCTGATGCCCATCGTGTGCATGCGCATGTGCGAGGCTGCGATTGCTTCAGGAACTGTGGACATGCCTACTGCATCCGCTCCTGCAAGGCGTGCAAACCTGACCTCTGCGGCAGTCTCGAACGAGGGACCGGTGAAGAGCATGTACACGCCCTTCCTGACTTCGATGCTTAGATCCTCTGCGGCCTTGGAGGCGAGAGCCACCATATCCTTGTCATAGGCCTGCGTCATGTCGAAGAAGCGGGCTCCGAGCGCATCTGGATTGCTGCCCCTGAGCGGGTTGTCGGCAATGAGCTTGATGTGGTCCGTGATCAGCATCAGGTCGCCGGGCTTCCAGGAAGTATTGACGCATCCGGCTGCGTTGGTGAGGAAGAGCGCGTTGATTCCAAGCATCTTCATCACACGAATGGGATAGACGACCTCCTCCATCGAGTAGCCTTCATAGTAATGGAAGCGTCCCTGCATGCAGAGCACGGTCTTCCCTTCCAGCTCCCCTGCCACGAGGCGCCCCTTGTGCCCCGGCACCGTGGATACCGGGAAGTGCGGGATATCATGGTAGTCGATGATGGCGGGTTCCCCGATGGTCTCAGCCATGTCGCCAAGACCGGAGCCGAGGATGAGACCGATCACGGGCTTCCTTCCTCCGAGCTTCGATTCGATATATGCCTTCGATTCCGAAAGCTTCTCCATAAGGTCCATTGGAACTCCTCCTTAGAATGGTTCTCCGGAAGCCAGCGGAGCTGCGCTCCTGCGGCTGGAGAAGATGAGCGCTATCAGCGTTGCAAGATACGGGAACATGCCGAGGTATCCGGTGGGGATGCTCTGGAAGATCGGGAATACCTTGCCCATGTTGGCGATCGTCATGCAGAGGCCGAAGAAGAATGTCGAGCCGAGGATCCCCAGCGGCTTCCACTGCCCGAAGATGAGGGCCGCGATGGCAAGGAACCCGAGTCCGTTTATTCCGCTTCCCGCATTGTACTCTCCTGCGTAGGTGACGAGGATGCAGGCTCCACCGATGCCTGACAGCAGGCCAGAGGCAAGCACGCCTATGTATCTCATCCTATGCACGTTGACGCCCGCGGAGGCGACGGCTGACGGATGCTCACCGCATGCACGAAGCCTGAGGCCGAACGATGTCTTATACAGGAGGAACCATGAGATCGCCCATAGCGCAAGGCAGATCCATGTCGTCCAGTACGTGCTCTTGAAGAAGAGGTCTCCGATGATGGGTATCTTCGAGAGGATTGGCACGTTCTGCCTGACGATGCCACGCACGATCGTTATGTTGCCGCTGCCGGTGATCGTCTGCGCAAGGAAGAGCGTGATGGCTGTCGAAAGCATGTTGATCGCCGTACCTGAGATGACCTGGTTGGCCTTCAGGTTGATGGCGGCGAAAGCATGGAGCACAGACAATAGCATCGAAGCGACCATGGCTACGATGATTCCGATCACTATCGCGAGCACGAAGCTGAAGCCGGGTATCGCCTGCAGCGTGACGATCGTCGCGGCGGATGAGAACACGCCGAAGAGCATCAGGCCTTCGATGCAGAGGTTGGTTACGCCGGATCTCTCGGAATAGAGACCGCCGAGAGCGCCCATCAGAAGCGGTATCGTATAGGCGATCGCCGATGGGATGATGCTTGTGAGTACGTTCCAGAATGCCATCACCCTACCTCCTTTCCGTTTTCCTTGATGTTCTGTTCCAGCTTCTTCTCATGCTGCCTGTGGAATATCCTGTTCCAGAAGGATGCCAGGATGACATTGGTTGCAGTGAAGTAGATGATCGTAGCGATGATCGTGTCCGCGATCTCGGTGGGGATGCCAGTGACGGCCAGCGATCCCCTTCCCATCTTGAGGATCCCGAAGAAGATTCCGGAGAAGAAGATCCCCAGCGGCGAGCAGTTGCCGAGAAGCGCAACAGCGATTCCATCGAAGCCTTCGTTCGGCATCTTGCCCATCTCCATGATGTTCGAATAGCCGCAATAGTATGTCAGTCCCGCAAGGCTTGCAAGCGCACCGGCTATCGTCATCGAGATCATGATGGAGCGGTTCACGTTGATTCCCGCATACTCCGCGCAGTACCTGTTGGCTCCGACCGACTTGAGGTTGAAGCCCAGCGTGGTCTTCTGGAGCAGGAACCAGACGACGAAGCACATGATGATGGCTATGAAGAAGCCGTAGTTCATCGTGGAGTATCCTGTGAGGTTGGTCAGCCAGTCCGCACGGAGCGTGTGCACCGCCTCGATCGGCTTGGACTTCACCGAGATCGTCGGGTCGATGATGAAGCGCGGGATGAAGTCGTAGACGATCCAGTATGCGATCCAGTTGAGCATGATCGTGGAGACGACCTCATGCACGTTGAACTTCGCCTTCAGAAGTCCTGAGATGAATCCCCATACGGCTCCAGCAGCCATCGATGCAACGATGACGAGCGGGATGTAGATGATCCTCGGCATATCCATCGGAAGATAGAAGGCTAGGATCGAACCGGTGATGCCGCCCATCAGCATCTGGCCGGAAGCGCCGATGTTGAAGAG
>CALXXR010000025.1 GCA_944392735.1 uncultured Spirochaetaceae bacterium
CCCAATGCCCTCCGCAATCGGCGATGGGAAGGTGGGATGCCCGCCGGGGCGTATAGGCCTTCGGGGTAGGCTATGGCCAGCTGACCATCGTATGGGCGTCCATACGACCGAATGCGATGGCAGGCGAAGCAGGCGGCGCCATGGTATCAAGGATCGTTCTGAAGTCCAGCTGGTTCCCGCGGCAGGATCGCAGGCTGAATCTGTCTCGGTGGATTCCATATTATTATGGAGAATTTAAGTCCGAATACGGATTTTAAATTCGGTGTCAATATATCGAATCGCATGCGATGATTTGCATTTCGTGCATCGCTGGAGTGCGTGGTAGAATCCAAGAGTGGGGGAGCTGGCCGCATGGGGCCTGAAGGAGAGAAGGCCGAGGAGCTTCTGCCTCCCCGACCATAAGGATGCGTGGAATGAAGTTCGCTGGATACCTTGCCATCGTGCTGGGCGCAGTGCTCGTGGCGATGGCTGTATATATGTTCCTCTGATCAGAGCGCGAGCATGGCGATGATCGCGGTGATGATGCCCGAGAACGTGAGGGCGATGCCGCTGATTGCGCCGATGTCCTCTCCGAGCTCGAGTGCCTTGGACGTTCCGACGACATGGCTTGCCGTGCCGATGGCGACGCCCTGCGCGACCCTGTTCCTGACGCGGAAGAGCTTTATCATGAACGGCGCGAGTATGTTGCCGAGGACGCCCGTGAGGAGCAGGGAAGTCACGGTGAGCGACCTTATCCCTCCGAGGTCCTCCGATATGGCGATGGCGATGGGCGTGGTCACGCTCTTGGGTATCAGCGAGGATGATAGCGTCTCATCGAGCCCGAGGAGCCTGGACAGTAGCATGATGGTGGCTATCGATGCGATGCTTCCTGCTGCCGTGCCAACGACGATCGAGGCAAGGTGCCTGCCGACGAGCTTGCGCTCGCGGTAGATGGAGTAGGCGAGCATTGCGGTCACCGGTCCCAGAAAGAGGTTTATGATCGCGCCGCCTTCGTTGAATGCGGAGAAGGGTATGCGGAATATCAGGAGGACCGCTATGATCAGCAGCTCTGAGATCAGCAGGGGATTGAAGATGGCCTTTCCCGTCTTCCTGTTCGCCGCCGTTCCGATGGCGTAGGTGAGTATCGTGATCGAGAGGCCGAAGAGGGGGCTTGCCGTGATCAGCTCCTTCATGTCCTTGCCTCCTTTGCGGCTATGATGCGTTCCGTGATCTCCACGGCCCTGGCAGCCACGAGGAACGTCACAAATAGCGATGCGACGGAGATGAACACGATCGCCGCCCACGATGAGCGGAGCATCTCGAGGTTCTCGACGATCTCCACGCCCGACGGGACGAAGAAGAGCGCCATGTACTTCGAGAAGAAGCCGGCGCTTTCGGAGAGCTGGTCCTCCTTGATGACGCCGGTGCAGAGCAGCACCAGAAGAAGGAACATCGCTATGAGCGTTCCCGGGAACGTGAACGGCAGGACGTATGAAATGGCTTCGCCCGCAAGCGTGAGAGCAAAGAGGAGAAGCAGCTGCAGAAGGATCTTCATGGGCTGCATGATAAGCTTTCTCGATATCGCTTGTCAGCAGATCATGCCGCCATCCTGCTGCGGTTTTCCGGCCTTCTCATGCACCATATGAAGAATCCGGCATTGAGCGCGATGCCGAAGAGCGTCGTCAATGGCGCTGCCAGACCCATCAGCACGAGGCTGGGGTTGGGCTGCAGCGAGATGATGTATGAGAGCGGAAGGCGCACAAGAAGCGTCTGCATCAGGGCCTGGGCCATCACGAAGAGCGTCCTTGCGTGGCCGCTGAAGTATCCCATGAAGCCGAAGAGCACCGCAGTGATCACCATGTCCGGCGAGACGCCCTTCAGATAGGCTGCGGAGCATGCAATGACGGCCGCATCGGAGGTGAATAGACGCGATAGCTCTTCACCGAAGAAGAATGAGGGCACGAACATGATGAGCCCGACCGCTGCGGATATCCCCATGCCGACCACCATCGCTGATTGCGCCCTGTCATCCCTTCCGGCTCCTGCATTCTGCGCGACGAACGATGAGAGCGCCTGCATCGCCGATGAGGGGATCAGCATGGCGAATGTCACGACCTTACCTGCGACACCATAGCCTCCCGAGGCTGCAAGCCCGAGGTTGTTTATGATCGCAAGCACCGCTATCGAAGCCAGCTGCGTCATCATCTCCTGCAGCGCGATCGGAGAGCCGACCCTGATCAGCGAAATCAGCTCTCGGCCGGGTCTGAAATCAACGGTCCTGATGCGGAAAGGAAGCCCAGAGCGGATCATGGCCACCGCTGCGATGATGGCGGCAAGGATCTGGGAGCCGACGGTTGCGATGGCCGCTCCGGCGGCATCCATGCCGAATATCGCGACGAGGATGTAGTCTCCGACGATGTTCGCAATGCATGAGACTGCGATGAAGAGCAGTGGGAGCCTGGAGTTCCCAAGAGCGCGGAATATGCAGCTTATGATGTTGTAGGCGATGATCGCCAGCATGCCCGATCCGCATATCCTCACATAGGCTGCGGTGCTTGCTATGGCCTCATCCGGTGCCCGCATGAGCCTTGCAAATGGCTCCGCGAGGATCATCAGGAGCGCCGTTGCCGATATCCCTATGATGAGGAAGAAGAGCATGGCCTGTCCGACCATCTTCCCGGCCTTCTCTGTGTTCCGGCTGCCTATGAAATTGGCCAGAAGCACGGTGATGCCTGTCGCGAAGCCGGTGATGACGAACGTGGCGAGGTTCATGATGCCGCTTCCCGTCGATACGCCCGACAGCCCCTCGGTCGTGCCGTACAGTCCGACCATCAGCAGGTCGGTGGCGCCGTATGCCGCCTGGAGCAGGAGAGCTCCGAGGATCGGAAGCATGAAGCGGACGAGCTTGCCCGCGATGCTGCCTTCCGTGAAATCCGATGCCGTATTGCCCATATGCCCGGAATGATACATCATGTCCGGTGCATGTCCAATTATCTGGAGACGTTCGGAATGCATTGATGGTTTGAATGGGTTGATAGTATCATCTAGATATATCGGGAAATGGATTTTCCAGATAAATTAAGAGCGAAGGAGGTATTGCCATGGCAACAGAATCATTCAGCAGGACTTTTACTGTGAACCCAGACTGGGGCATCAAGAACCTTGAGAAAGCTATAGACAACGGGTCTCCTGCTGTAAAGAGGCTGAGCACTCCAGAAGCCAAAGCTAAATTCAAAGAGGCAACTACGATGACGCCTGAAAAAGCTGCAAGGCTTAAGGCGAGGTATGGTAAATGAGATTGGAGTGTACAGAGCTCCGTGAGTTCATAGATCTCGTAGGAGAGGATAGGGCTTTACAGGCTTTATCCTCTTTTTCTGTGAAGAGAAATCCGGATGTTGAGAACTTCATCCGTACCAATGCTGTCGCTTACGAGAAGAGCGATAATGCCAGAACCTATCTTGTGACAAATGAGAATGACGATATTCTCGGGTATTTCTCCTTGGCTCTTTCTGTGGTCGATATTCCTCCCGGAATCTCAAAAGCAATGATGAAGAAGATGAGAGGATTCGGAAGGTATTCTGCGGATTCTGTTCCCTGCTATCTCCTTGGTCAGCTTGCCCGTGAAGATAATGCCTCGCATGATGATCTGATGATACGGGATTTCATTGATTTTGCAATCGAATATGTCATGGCCGCAAAGCAGTATGTTGGAGGACGATTTCTCCTCATAGATTGTGTTGATGACCTTGTGGATCTGTATGAGAGACATGACTTCATGAAGATCAACAAGATTGGAGATCTGAACCAGCTTATCATGTTCCTGGAATAAACAGGCTATCGTTGGTGCCATCATATGTGCTTCGATTTGCGATTATCTTCACCTTCCCCGTTCCTTTCATAACCTTATTTTTCCCGCGTTGACCGGCTTTCTGCATTTTGTTTTACTTATGCGGGGATGTATTGACTAGGGTTCTGTCTTTGGCTATGATGAACCGACGGTAGCTGATGGCATGGAGGGGGAAGTGTCCCTTCATATGCCCTGTTGCAGAGAAAAAACGGCAAAGCCGAGGAGATAAAGATGGCTAGTTCAAAGAAGAAAGGTCCTGTAGAGAAGATCGCTCTCCAGTGCACGGAGTGCAAGCAGAAGAACTATACGACTCAGAAGAACCGCCGCAATACGCCCAATAAGCTCGAGCTTATGAAGTATTGCCCGTTCGAGCACAAGCACACGCTGCACCGCGAAACGAAGATCAAATAAGTTCATCCTCTTCGGGGTGCGAGCAGGTCAGTAGCTCCAACGGCTAGAGCACTGGTCTCCAAAACCGGGTGTTGTAGGTTCGAATCCTACCTGGCCTGCTGGCGCTCCGAGGAGAAAAGGGTTTCACTAATGAAGAAGATCGCAAGATATTTCAAGGAATGCTGGCTCGAGATGAAGAAGGTGTCATGGCCGTCGAAGGCTGTCGTCATCCACTCCACTTGGGTCGTGATAATCTCCACGATAGTCTTCGCTGTCGTACTTGGTCTCGTGGATACCGTCCTCGGTCTCTGCCTTGACCTTATATTCTAGGAGAGGAAATGGCCAGAGGCTGGTACGTCGTCCATACATATTCAGGATATGAGCAGAAGATAGAGAGGATCATCAACAAGCTCCGCTCTTCGGATGCCGAGTTCGCTGCCTACTGCACGGGCGTGAGCGTTCCTATGGAGCAGGTCCCCGTGGTGAACGAGAAGGGCGAGAAGAAGATCGAACTCAAGAAGGTCCTTCCCGGCTATATCCTCGTTGAGCTCGACCTCCCTGAGAATACATGGCGTACGGTTACTGCCAAGATTGCCAGGATCCCCGGCGTGACCGGGTTCCTCACGGCTGACAAGGCGGGCAAGAATCCTCCCAAGCCGCTCACGCAGCGCGAGCATACGGACATCCTCCGCCGCACCGGCGAGATGCCTGAGGAGAAGGTCTTCCGCCCGAAGCAGGACTTCGAGAAGGGAGAGGAGGTCAAGGTCATCTCCGGACCGTTCGCTTCCTTCAATGGAACGATCGACGACATCGATCTGGCAAAGGGCAGGCTTCGCCTCTCCGTGCAGATCTTCGGAAGGTCGACTCCTGTCGAGGTCGATTTCTCGCAGGTCGAGAAGGTTCTGGTCTGACCGGAACGCGTTTTTTGACATCAATGATGCAAAGTCTCCCCCGCATGTCGGGGTGGGAGCTCTTCGTTGAAGAGCGTTAATACCAGCGCGGAGCATTGCTCCAAAGCGTAAGGAGAAAGAAATGGCAAAGAAGAAGGTTACTGCCGTAATCAAGCTGCAGTGCCCTGCCCAGAAGGCCACACCGGCTCCTCCTATCGGACCGGCGCTCGGACCTCACGGGGTAAGCGCCCCACAGTTCGTCCAGCAGTTCAATGACAAGACAAAGGGCTATGAACCTGGACTCATCCTTCCTGTTATCATCACGGTCTATCAGGATAAGAGCTTCTCTTTCATCCTCAAGACCCCTCCAGCAGCTGTCCTCATCAAGAAGGCTCTCGGAATCCAGACGGCTTCCGGCCAGCCCAACAAGGTGAAGGTCGGTAAGATCACCGATGCGCAGCTTACGGAAATCGCCAAGACCAAGCTTGAGGATCTCAGCGCCAACGATATCGAGGCTGCTAAGAGGATCATCGCAGGCACGGCACGCTCGATGGGCGTAGAGGTGGAGAAGTAAGATGAAGAGAGGAAAGAAATATCAGGAAGCGGCCAAGAAGGTCGATAAGTCCAAGGAGTACACCCTCCAGGAAGCGGCAGAGCTCGTGAAGAGCGTTGCATTCGCCAAGTTCAACGAGACAGTGGAGCTCTCGGTTGCCCTTTCCCTTAAGAAGAGCCAGTCCGTCAGGGACACGGTGGTCCTTCCGAACCAGTTCATGGCTCAGAAGAGGATCCTCGTATTCGCTAAGGGCGAGAAGGCGGATGAGGCGAAGGCTGCGGGTGCTGCATATGTCGGCGATACGGACCTCATCGATAAGATCAAGGGCGGCTGGATGGATTTCGACATCGCTGTCGCCACTCCCGACATGATGAAGGACGTAGGTAGGCTCGGACCCATCCTCGGAAGAAGGGGACTCATGCCGAACCCGAAGACGCACACCGTCACGAACGACATCAAGGAGGCTCTCGAGGAGCTCGGAAGGGGACGCGTTGAGTTCCGCTCCGACAAGACCGGCGTCGTTCACATGGCTGTAGGCAAGGTTGATATGGATCCTGCCAAGGTCGCAGAGAACGCAAAGGCGACCATCGCTGAGATCCTCAGGAAGAAGCCGGCGGATGCAAAGGGAGACTTCATCGTTTCCGTCGCTCTCTCGTCGACAATGGGACCTGGCGTCCGCGTCGCATACAAGGACGTGGCAGACGCTTCCGCAGTGTAATGGAGGGATGATATGGACAATTACCAGACTCGCATAACCCCGGCTAAGGAAGATGCCGTAGCAGCTCTCAGAGATGAATTCAAGGACTACAGCGGATTCATCTTCACCGACTACAGAGGAATGACGGTCCAGCAGATCACCGACATCAGGAAGGCCCTGAGGAAGGATGAGGCTGCATACCGCGTAGTGAAGAACCGCTATGCGAAGATCGCCCTCAAGAACCTCGACCAGACTGGCGCGGACGACCAGATGAAGGGACCGACAGCTGTCGCCCTCATCAAGGGCGATACGGCCAATACGGTCGCCAAGGTGCTCTTCAACGCCAACAAGGATGGCGTGAGCATCCAGGTCAAGGGAGCTCTCCTCGATGGCAAGCTCATGTCGGCCGAGGAGGTCGAGGCGCTTTCGAAGCTTCCTACGAAGCTCGAGCTCATCGCTTCCCTTATGGGTACGATGAAGGCACCGGTTCAGAAGCTTGCGGCAACCCTTCTCGCATATGTCGAGTCGAAGGGCGGCGCTGCTCAGGCTTCTGAGGAATCACAGAACTGATACGGTCCTAGTCTTCAAGTAACCTGCTAGACCGTGGTTTTATAAGGAGAAGATAATATGGCTACAAAGGAAGAAATCCTTGAATCCATCGCTCAGATGAGCGTGATGGACGTTGCGGACCTCATCAAGATGATGGAGGAGAAGTTCGGTGTCGTCGCTGCTGCTGCAGCAGTCGCCGGTCCTGCAGCTGCTGGTGCTGCCGATGCACCTGCTGAGGAGGAGCAGACTGAGTTCACGGTCGTCCTCAAGAGCGTCGATGCTGCAAAGAAGATCGCTTGCATAAAGGAAGTCAGGGCTGTCACAGGCCTCGGACTCAAGGAGGCAAAGGATCTCTGCGAGAACGGCGGAAACCTCAAGGAAGGCGTCAGCAAGGAAGAGGCTGCATCCATGAAGGAGAAGCTCGAAGCTGCTGGATGTGTCATCGAAGTAAAATAACACAGCTTTCCATTATCTTTCACCCAGGCCTGGATAAGGCCTGGGATATGCCATCGGTGACCCCGATGGCTTAGGCGTCTGCTGACGCAGAGCGCAGAAATGCGATCCAGTGTGCTATGGAGGTACAATGATTCCCAGCAAAGGCAAAGGCATTAAGAGAGTCGACATCGGTTCCGAGCTTCCGGAGGTCTGCGAGCTTCCGAATCTGATCGGGATCCAGACCGAGTCGTTCAGCAAGTTCCTGCAGCTCGATAGGCTGGAGAGGGGCGAGGAGCCCGATCCATCCTATGGTCTTGAATCCGTATTCCGTTCGACATTCCCGATTGTATCCCCCAACGAGGATATGAGGGTGGAGTACAACGGCTACAAGGTCGATATGGACGGAATCAAGTATTCGGAGTCCGAGTGCAAGAAGAAGGGCAGGACGTTCGGTGTGCCTATCAAGGCGAATGTCGCTCTCGAGACGAAGAATGGCGAGATCAAGGAGAAGGAGATCTTCTTCGGCGATTTCCCTTTGATGACGGATCGTGGTACTTTCATCATCAACGGAGCTGAGCGCGTCATCGTTTCCCAGATCGTGCGCTCCCCTGGCGTCGTATTCAAGGAAGGAAAGAAGAACGATTCATCCTCCCTCTACTACGGCACGCTCTATCCCTACTCGGGAACCAAGCTCGAGTTCGTCCTCACCAGGAAGAACGAGAAGACCGAGACGAAGAAGGGCGAGCTGACAAGCGCCGCAGAGAGGAAGAAGGTCAACAACATCATCCAGGTCAGCTTCGGCAAGAAGCCGTTCCTCGTGACGTTCTTCCTCCGCGTCCTCGGCATCGACACCAGGGAGAAGATCGTCGCCGCATTCTACTCCTCCAAGGAGATCAGGATCGCCGACAGCCTCTCCGATGATGCAAGGTTCTACTCATATAGGGACATCCGCGTCGATGGGGACCTCAGGTTCCCCGCAGGCTCCGAGCTCGGAGCGATCGAGCTCGAGGAGCTCAGGAGCGCAGGCATGGAGACCGTTGAGGTCGTCGACACCAATGCCCGCGACCTCGATGCGCCGGCTCTTGCCGTGCTCAAGACGCTCCGCCGCGAGCGCATCCTCTGCCCGAGCTACAGGCAGGAGGAGTCCGAGGAGTTCCAGAACGAATACATCGGACAGATCGTCGAGGCATGCAGGAACTCGCTTCCGCAGAACCTCAAGACGTTCCCCGATCCAAAGCGCGTGATCAGCTACTTCCAGGAGTTCTTCCTCCATGGACGCGGATTCGAGCTTTCGGACATCGGCCGCCACAAGCTCAACAAGAAGTTCTATGGCATGGAGGAGGATAAGTACATCGCCGAGACAGCCCTCGCTCCTGAGGATGTCGTCAACACGGTCAACTTCCTCATCCAGTTCTGCAACGGAACGATCAAGGAAGACGATATCGACGCGCTCGGGAACAGAAGGGTCAGGACCGTCGGCGAGCTTCTCGAGATCACGCTCTCCGAGGCATTCAACCGCATGGCGAAGACCGCTCGCGAGAAGATGAACATCACCGATGATTCCGTGAAGCCGCAGGAGATCATCTCCATCAAGCCGATCGTTGGAGCCATCAAGGAGTTCTTCGGCTCATCCCAGCTCTCGCAGTTCATGGATCAGGTCAACCCGCTTGCAGAGCTTACGCACAAGAGGCGTGTCTCCGCACTCGGCCCGAAGGGAGGCCTCTCGCGCTCTTCGGCCCGCGCCATCTATGAAGTCCGCGACGTACACTATACGCACTACGGAAGGATCTGCCCCATCGAGACTCCTGAAGGCTCGAACATCGGTCTCATCCTCTCCTTGGCGAACTATGCCCGCATAAACGAGTATGGCTTCATCGAGACCCCGTACAGGAAGGTCGAGAACGGCATCGTCACCGATGAGGTCCAGTACCTCGATGCCAACGATGAGGAGAGGTACTACATCGCACAGGGCAATGCGAAGATCGACAAGGACGGCCACTTCCTCGAGAAGGAGATCGCCGTAAGGCACTATGGCGACTACGGCGTGGCCAGCCCCGAGGAGATCAGCTGGATGGATGTCTCGCCGCGCCAGGTCGTCTCCGTTGCAACATCGCTCATCCCGTTCCTCGAGCATGACGACGCGAACCGCGCCCTCATGGGCTCGAACATGCAGCGTCAGGCTGTTCCTCTCGTATTCCCTGAGGCTCCCCGCGTAGGATCTGGCATG
>CALXXR010000026.1 GCA_944392735.1 uncultured Spirochaetaceae bacterium
ATGGAGCACGGAGGCGCCATCGAAGATCGCATCCCAGTCATATGCGGAGCCGGGCGTGGAGGAGAACGTCGATCCCTCCCTGTCGTAGATGACCTTGCTTGGCCTCTGGTCCGCTCCCGTCTGGACGAAGTAGATGCCGAGCCTTCCCCCATCGCTCTGGACGACGTGCCCGGCATCAATGCCGAGGTTCCGCAGGTTCCCGATGCACGCCTGCGAAATATCGTTGCGGGGCAGCGCTGTGACGTATCTGGATCTGCCGCCGAGAAGAGAGATGGATGCCGCCACATTGGCCTCCGCTCCGGCGAAGCAGAGCGAGACGCGCCCCGGCAGCGACTGCCTGAAGGTGAAGTAATCCTCCGTTGTGATCCTAGCCATTATCTCGCCAAATGAAACGATCATGCCCATATCGACCTCCCAAAACCCTGATGAAGATTACTCCAACGCGGGCTTTGCCTCAACAGGAACGAGCTCGAATGCGACGCGATCGGTCCCGTCATCGCAGACGATGATCCCGCAGCGCCTGAATCCGAGCTTCATGAGGGCCGACTGCATCGGCGCATTGAGCGCGTGGGTGTCGATCCTTATGTGAGGACAGGCTGCGAAGGCAAACGAAACAGCCTCCTGAAGCACTCCACGGCGCCTGCCGGAGGATGCAACGCGGTGCAGCACGGCATACTCGCCATCGGAGAGCCATGAGCCCTCCCTTATCTCGGCATATGTTGGGTCATCGCCCACAAGCATCATGAAGACGCCATAGAGGCCGAAATCATCATAGAGCACGTAGAGCCTTCCCTGCTCGATGTCGTACTCCAGCAGCTCGCGCCTCGGATAGCCGTTCCTCCACTGCCCGCCGTTGCCATGGCTCCGCATGAATGCCCTTGCCTTATCGTATATGGAGAGGATCTCCTCCATGTCCCCAGTATCGGCGCTTCGTATCATGGCATCATCATACCACCTGCGAAATCGCTTCGTGAAGCTCCCGCTCGATGCGCCGCACCCGCTTGCGGAGCGCAGAGGGCGTGATGCTCAAGCGCATGGCGATATCCGAGGCCTTCTGCTTCTTCCATCCGAACGTCCCATAGTAGGAGTTGATGATGCTGCTGTCCTCGGGGGAGAGCTCGCCGATCTTCTCCTCGAGCACCCTGATCGCGATCCCCTCCTCCGCTTCCTTCTCCACATCCGCATCCGCTGCAACCATCGGCAAGTAGCATCCATCCCCATCATCATCGATGGCGGCATCGAGGCTCAGGACGGAGTTCATTCCTCCGATCCGCTCCGCGCTCCGCATCATCCTCTCCGAGAATCCGGCCTTCTCCATGATCTCGCTCCTGGTGCACTCCGGCCCCAGCGTCTCGACCGCCGCCGAGAGCCTATGCATCTTCTCCAGGGCCCCTCGGGGAAGCCTGATCAGCCTCATGCAGCGGCTCAGGTGCTCCCTTATCGCCATCCTCACCCCGTTCCTGGCATATGGAATGAATGCCGGGGATATCGAGGGGTCGAAGCGGTCGACCGCCTCCAGGAACCCGATTCTCCCGACCTGCACCAGATCGTCCAGCGGCTCGGAGCCCCCGACTGCCCTGAAGTATTCCACTGCCACCGCCCTTATCATCCCATCGAATGACGAGGCAAGGCTCGAACGCGCCCTTGCATCGCCGGATGCGGCTTCTTCCAGGATCCTTGCATCCATGCTGCTCCTCCTGTCTTGATATTGGCATTTTCACCGGGACATATCGTGTCCCTGAAATGAATTTTCATTTTTGTATGAAGATTGAAAAACAGTGCATGAAGCTTGCATATTTTTCCATATCACGGTAAAGTCAATCAAACTAAATCAAAAAGGGAGTACATATGAAGAAACTCTTAACAGCTCTTATGGTGCTCGTGGTCCTTTCATCTGCAGCATTCGCGGATGCACCGTTCCACGTCGGTATCGTAACCGGTACGGTTTCCCAGTCAGAGGATGACCTCCGCGGCGCTGAGGCTCTCATCGCAGAGTACGGCTCGGTCGCTGAGGGTGGATACATCCAGCACATGACCTACCCTGACAACTTCATGGAGGAGCAGGAGACGACGATCTCCGTCATCGCGGGACTCGCTGATGATCCCCTCATGAGGGCTGTCATCGTAAACCAGGCCGTTCCTGGAACAGCTGAGGCCTTCCGCCAGATCAAGGCCGTAAGGCCGGACATCCTCTGCTTCGCAGGCGAGGCGCATGAGGAGCCCTACCTCATCTCCGGTTCTGCCGATCTCGTAACATCCAACGACTTCGTTGCCCGCGGATATCTCATGATCAACGCTGCTCACGAGCTCGGGTGCGACACATTCGTGCACATCTCCTTCCCGCGCCACCTGGCAATGGAGAAGATGCAGAGGAGAAGAGCCATCATGATCGAGACCTGCAACCAGCTCGGAATGTCATTCGTCGATGTCTCCGCTCCTGACCCGACATCCGATGTCGGAATCGCAGGCGCACAGCAGTACATCCTCGAGAGGACTCCGGAGTGGATCAAGCAGTACGGCACGAACACCGCGTTCTTCTGCACCAACGACGCCCACACCGAGCCGCTTCTCAGGCAGCTCATGCAGTATGGCGGATACTTCGTGGAGGCTGACCTCCCGTCGCCGCTCATGGGATATCCTGGAGCTCTCGGAATCGACCTCTCCGCTGAGGCCGGCAACTTCCCCGCAATCCTCGAGAAGGTCGAGAAGGCCGTTGTCGAGCAGGGCGGTGCTGGACGCTTCGGAACATGGGCATACAGCTATGGCTACACAACTACGGCTGGACTCGGAAAGCTTGCCATCGAGGCCATCACGGCTGAGATGAACGGCGAGGAGTTCGACGTTACTTCGATCCGCAACATCAGGCGCGCATTCCAGGCATACACACCTGGTGCAAACTGGAACGGATCTTACTATGTCGATGCCAACTCCGGCGTTTCCAGCGACAACTTCGTCCTCGTATACCAGGATACCTACATCATGGGCGATCCCGGCTACTACATGGGCAACACCGATGTCGAAGTCCCCGAGTGGTGCTTCTACATGACAGGAGCAGGATCCAACTGATTCCGCACCTTTCAGGAGAAAGGGGAGGCTTCTCCCCTTTCTTCTATGTAAATACAGGTCATAAGGGGTAAGAATGAGTGAAATGAAAACCACCTTGCTCGAAATGCAGAACGTGAGCAAGGAGTACAACGGCAACCCCGTACTGAAGGACGTCAACTTCAAGCTTGGACAGGGCGAAGTGCTCGGACTCGTCGGAGAGAACGGCGCAGGCAAGAGCACGCTTATGAACATCCTCTTCGGCATGGACGTCATACAGCAGACGGGCGGCTATGGAGGAAAGGTCCTCATAGACGGCAAGGAAGCGAAGTTCGCATCACCATTGGATGCGCTCAAGGCCGGAATCGGCATGGTACATCAGGAGTTCTCGCTGCTCCCCGGATTCACCGCAGCGGAGAATATACTCCTCAACAGAGAACCAGAGAACAAGAGCGTCCTCTCCCTGGTATTCGGGCCGAGGGCAAATACGATAGATAGGAAAACGCTTCAGAAGCAGGCGATCGAAGCGATAACGAAGCTCGGAGTCAGCCTTGACCCTGATATGCTCGTCTCCGAGATGCCTGTAGGCCACAAGCAGTTCACGGAGATCTCCAGGGAGATATCTAAGAGCGCGATCAGGCTCCTCGTGCTCGATGAGCCGACGGCCGTGCTTTCCGAGAAGGAAGCGGAGATGCTGCTGAAGGCGATCAAGAACCTCTCCGCGCAGGGAGTCTCGGTCATCTTCATCACGCACAGGCTCCAGGAGATCCTCGACGTCTGCGACAAGGTCATCGTCATGAGGGATGGAAGGATCATCAACGAGCTCGAAGCCGAAAAGACATCCATCCAGGAGATGGCCAGGCTGATGGTCGGCCGCGAGGTCGGCACCGGACGGATCGAGAACAGGGAATCAAGGCCTCTTTCGGATAAGGTCGTGCTCTCCGTCGAGAATCTCTGGGTCGACATGCCCGGCGAGACGGTCAGGAACGTCAACCTCGAGGTCCATCAGGGAGAATTCCTTGGCATAGGAGGACTTGCAGGCCAGGGCAAGATCGGCATCCCGAACGGCATCATGGGTCTCTACCCTGCCGGCGGCACCGTCAAGCTCAATGGCCAGCCGATCCCCCTCAACAATCCGCGCACATGCCTCAGCTCATCGCTCGCATTCGTCTCCGAGGACAGGCGTGGGGTCGGGCTTCTTCTCGATGAATCGCTGGAGTGGAACGTCGCCTTCCCCGCCATGCAGATACAGGACAAGTTCCTGAAGAAGTATCTCGGCGGTGCCATAAAGTGGCGCGACCAGAAGGCAATCGAGGAAGTCACGCAGAAGTACATCGACCAGCTGCAGATCAAGTGTACCTCCTCCAAGCAGAAGGCGAAGGAGCTTTCCGGAGGAAACCAGCAGAAGATCTGCCTTGCAAAGTCATTCGCCCTCGAGCCGAAGCTCCTCTTCGTCTCCGAGCCCACACGCGGCATCGATATCGGAGCGAAGGCGCTGGTGCTGAAGGCGCTGAGGGAATACAACAGGGAATACGGAGTCACCATCGTCATGATCTCCTCCGAGCTTGAGGAGCTCAGGCAGTGCTGCGACCGCATCGCGATCGTAACCGATGGCGCGATCTCCGGAATACTTCCCGCAACTACGCCAAGCGAGGATTTCGGAATCCTCATGGTCGGAAAAACCAAGAAGGAGGCCAAGTGATGGAAAGAATCAAAGCCATGCTTAGATCCTTCGGTCTGCCGAGATTGATCATTGCAGGATTCCTCCTGCTGCTCTTCATCATCGCTCCGTTCGTAGGAATCAGGGTCGGCGCTTCGATCACCGATACCCTTGCACGCTTCGGAATGAATTCGCTGATGGTGCTTGCTATGGTGCCGATGATCCATTCGGGCTGCGGCCTCAACTTCGGCCTTCCGCTCGGAATCATCTCGGGGCTGCTGGGAGCAACGCTCTCGATCGAGACCGGAGTGACGGGACCGCTGTCGTTCCTGCTCGCGATACTGTATTCAACGCCGTTCGCCATCATCCTCGGATGGGGCTATGGCAAGCTCCTGAACAGGGTCAAGGGAAGCGAGATGATGATCGCAACGTACGTCGGATTCTCATCCGTAGCCTTCATGTCGATCATGTGGCTCATCCTCCCCTACAGCTCGCCTACGATGGTATGGGGCTACTCCGGCAATGGACTGAGGACTACTATCTCCACGGACGGATTCTATTCGCACGTGCTGAAGGACTTCCTCCAGATCAATATCGGAACGATCTCGATCTCGCTGGGAGAGATCCTCTTCTTCGCAATCTTCGCATTCATCATCTGGGCATTCCTGCATACAAAGACGGGAACCGCGATGACCGCCGTTGGATCCAACCCGGTGTTCGCCAGGGCATCCGGAATCAACGTCGACAAGCAGAGGACCCTCTCCGTCGTGATGTCGACATGGCTCGGCGCTGTCGGAATCCTCTGCTATCAGCAGGGATACGGATTCATCCAGCTCTATCAGGGACCGATGTATATGGCTATGCCTGCCGTCTCCGCCATCCTCATCGGAGGCGCTACGGTGAACAAGGCATCGATCACGAACGTCATCATCGGAACGATCCTCTATCAGGGAATAGTCACAATGACCCCATCGGTCATGAACAACCTGATCCACACTGACATGTCGGAGGTCCTCAGGATCATCGTCTCCAACGGTATGATCCTCTACGCTCTGACAAGGAAATCGGGGGCATCGAGATGAGGAATACGACAATGAAGCAATTCAACTGGAAGGAATTCGCAATCAACAACATAGTGCCGATCATCTTCATCGTGCTCTGCATCGCCTGCCTTCCGATAGCAGGCTATTCAGGAAAGTACCTTGTAAGCCAGATCATCACGAGGATCATGCGCAACAGCTTCCTCGTCCTCTCCCTCCTGATCCCGATCATGGCGGGCATGGGACTGAACTTCGGCATGACGCTCGGCGCAATGGCTGGCCAGATCGGAATCATATTCATCACGACATGGAATGTCGTAGGCATCCCTGGCCTTCTCCTTGCAGCCATCATCGCTACCCCGATAGCAGTGCTTCTCGGCTGGTTCTGCGGCAAGATGCTCAATATGGCAAGGGGCAGGGAGATGATCACGAGCTACATGATCTCGTTCTTCATGAACGGCGTCTATCAGCTGGTGGTCCTCTACGCGATGGGGCCAGTCATCCCAATCCACTCCGACAAGGTCATCCTTCCGCGTGGATACGGCGTGAGGAACACGATCGACCTGATCAACGTCAGGCAGTCGGTCGACAGCTTCATCCAGATCAACATCGCCGGCATCAGCATCCCTGTGCTTACGATCATCCTCATCGCCCTGCTCTGTCTCGTCATCGTCTGGTTCAGGAAGACGAAGCTCGGACAGGACATGAGAGCAGTCGGACAGGATCTCGAGGTTGCTAGGGAGGCTGGAATCAAGGTTGAGAGGACCAGGATCCTCGCCATCGTGATCTCCACCGTCTTCGCTGCATACGGAATGATCCTCTACCTCTCGAACATGGGAACGCTCAACACGTACAACTCCCATTCGCAGATCGGTATGTTCAGCATCGCCGCCCTGCTCGTCGGAGGCGCCTCGGTATCGAAGGCATCGATCAAGAACGTATTCCTCGGAATCGTCCTCTTCCACCTGATGTTCATCCTCACGCCGCAGGCGGGAAAGAACCTCATGGGACAGGCCCAGATCGGAGAGTACTTCCGCGTCTTCGTATCCTACGGCGTCATCACGCTCGCACTCGTCCTCTATGAGATCAGGACAAGACGCGAGAAGGCGGAATCAGCAAAGCAGCTTGCGCAGCTGCAGAGGGAGGGAGCAAAGGCATGAGCGACAAGAAGAATCTGAAGGACTTCTTCAACCTGTCCTTCTATGTAAGGCTTGCTGTCATCGTGGTGGTCATACTCCTTGCGGTATTCCTCTACTGCTATGGCAAGCAGCACACCGTATACGTCGACAACAGGACCATTGAGATCGATGGCGTATCATACCGCGCCCTCGATTGGGCAGAGGTGACAGTCGATGGCGCGAAGAAACAGGAGTACTCCCCCCGCACAAGGCGCGAGGAAACCGTCATGAGGCAGAAGCACACGATCCATGTACTCTACGAGGATGAAGACTTCAACCAGTTCGAGGTCGAAGGCGAATTCTCCATCCCTCTCAACGAGACCCAGGTCGTGCTCAGCCTACCCGCGTTCATCGCAGGCCTTCCGGAGGAGGACTTCATAACCGAGTTCGTCCCCATGTCCCAGCAGCTGGGGCTGAGCGGCAGCTCCTCCCAGCCAGCAGCAGAGGAGGCGGTGCCTTCCGAATTCGGCGACATTATGATGTCGGATTTCTGATCCGAAGCTTCGATTCATCAGGCCCGCTTCCGCAAGGAGGTGGGCCTTCTTCTTTCCTGTCGCTCCTAAATCAATATCCACACGCACCTACGTGCTCTAGGTTTCAAATCATCAGAATCGATCCAACATGGCACCTGACACAACATCGCATGCCCTGCTTTGACTTTGCACCCACAGTGCCATTTACAGTCTCATTTACAGTCTCATTTACAGTCTCGTCGGCTTTCCTTTCCCATCGAATAGAATCTACAGACCATTTGCTGCAGACAGGTCATCGCTTCTACCACGCTGTCGCGATGAAGCAATGCACCTACAAGCGGATTCGAAGATAATGACATATCCATCTTCTCTTACGGAGCCCGGCTACGACCTCCCATCTTTGGTTCCCAATCACTTCTGCGCATACACCGATGGCATTCGCCAATATCGCCCCGAAATACCGCCCCATTCCCATGCTCATGATCAAAATCCAAGGTATTTCATTGCTTTGCCAGCAATTGAATCGGTAGTGACTTAACAGGGCAAAATGGTTATATTAAATAAGCTGCATAAATCTAATGCGAAATGAAGTTATATAAGGATGGGTATTATGATCACCGAAAAGAGCGTTAAACAGCTTGAGAACTCCCA
>CALXXR010000027.1 GCA_944392735.1 uncultured Spirochaetaceae bacterium
GATCCGGAGGAGGCCGAGGTGTTTGCTGAGAGGACCGGCGTCGCTGCGCTCGCTGTCCAGATCGGCAATGCCCATGGGCGCTATAGGAAGAAGCCCAATCTCGATATCCCGAGGATCAAGGCGATAAGGGAAAGCACCGGTCTTCCATTGGTTCTCCATGGCGGAACCGGCATCCCCGATGACCAGATCCGCGCTGCGATCGAGAGCGGGATCAGGAAGGTCAACTTCGGCACCGATGTGTGCTATGCATTCCTCGATGCGGTCCGCAGGGTTCCCGAGTCGCTCTATGCCCTCGATCTTGCGATGGAGGGATCGATCGAAGCCGTAGAGGCATATGCTGAGTCGAAGATAAGGCTTCTTGGAGGTCTGTGATGCCAAGGGTAGCTGGAATTGGATCCGCACTGTTCGACATCATCCTGTACTCCGAATCCTTTCCGAAGGAGGATACGAAGCAGGAGGCCAGCGCAACGGTCCTTCAGGGAGGAGGACCGTGCTCGACGGCGATCGTCGCCGTAAGCAAGCTGGGAATCGATGCCTCATTCATCGGCACCGTCTCCGATGATATGTTCGGACGCTTCGTCAGGGATGATCTTGTGAAGTGGGACGTGGATACGACCTATCTGAAGACCGTTTCAGGACATGAGACAGCCCATTCAGCTGTCATCTGCTCAGGTAGGAGACGAACATGCATCTATGCGCTTGGGGATCTTCCATCTCCATCGCCCGATGAATTCGATCTCACTACGGCATTGAAGGATACGGAGGTGCTGCATCTCGATGGATATAATCCGGAGCTTGCCCTGGCTGCTGCCGATATCGTCCATGGCAACGGCGGATTGGTTTCAATCGATGCGGGAACGATGCGGCCCGGAATCGATGAGCTCCTTGCCCTCAGCGATGTCATCATCGCTTCCGAGGCCTTTGCCGGGAAGCTTACCGGAAAGGATGTGGAGGAGGCCGTCATCGAGATCGATAGGCGCTATTCTCCGAAGGCTGCAGTCGTGACTGCCGGTCCCAAGGGCGGCGTGATCGCCGATGGCGGAAAGGCACGCTGGTATGCCGAGTTCCCAGCCGATGTCGTCGATTCGAATGGAGCGGGGGATGTCTTCCACGGCGCATTCATCGTCGCCATGCTCCATGGCTTCGATCCATTCGGCTGCTGCCAGTTCTCGAGTGCTGTATCTGCGCTCAAATGCATGAAGAGAGGCGCTAGGGAGGGAGTCCCTTCCTATGCTGAAGCTATACGATTCTTCCGCGAATGCGGTGATGAGTCCGAGGAGGAGGTGTTTGGATGGAAAAGCTGAGTTTCATGTATGACATGATAGAAAGCGAGCTTAGGGATGCCGTCGGATACGACAATGTCGGAACCGATCCCGATGAGCTTCTTTCATATGGTACGGACTACTATTGGATCGCCAGGATGTGGATGGATAAGGGGCAGGAGCCGCCAAAGGGCAGATTCCTGGTCCGTCCCGGCTCGACCGAGGATGTGTCCAAGGTCCTGAAGATCGCCAACTACTATAGGATACCGGTCCATACATGGGGCGGAGGATCTGGAAGCCAGGGAGGCGCGCTTCCCCTTGCAGGAGGCATCCTGCTGGACATGAAGCGGATGGATCGCCTGATCGAGATCGATGATGAATCCCATTCGATCACGGCTGAAGCCGGCATGATCTTCCAGAGGCTCGAGTGGTACGCCAATGAGCGCGGCATGTCCGTGAACCACATACCATCATGCCTTACATGCGGCACGATCGGAGGCGCCCTTGCCCACAGGGGCATCGGCATCACAAGCACGAAGTATGGGAAGATCGACGATCAGTGCATGAGCCTCGAGGTCGTCCTGCCCGATGGGACGATCATCGATACGCTTCCGGTCCCCAAGCATGCTGCTGGACCGGACCTCAACCAGATCTTCATCGGAAGCGAGGGAACGCTTGGCATCATCACCAAGGCGACGTTCAGGATGGTCCCGCTGCCGGAGACAAGGCTCTTCAGGGCCTTCCTGTTCTCCGATTTCGCGACTGGCCTTGCAGCCTGCCGGGAGATCGTGCAGACGGTCAAGCCGTCGGTCCTGAGGCTCTTCGATCAGGCCGAGACCCAGTCGATAATCAAGAACGTCATCGGATTCGACAAGCCGGGTTCGTTCATGAACCTCGTATGCGAGGGACGGAAGGCGATGGCGGAGGAGGAGATGAAGGTCGTTCTCGATATCTGCAGCAGATACGATGCCATGGACTGCGGCTCCGAATACGGCGAGAAATGGTATGAGAACAGGATCACGTTCTTCTATCCTGGTCATATCATGAACAATCCCCAGATGTTCGGAACGATGGATACATGCGCACGCTACAGCGATATCCTGCCCATCTACGAGGCTATGAAGAAGGAGGTCGAGAAGTTCGACGGCGTCAGGTTCATCGCCCACTGCTCGCATTGGTATGACTGGGGAACGATGATCTATGACCGCTTCATCATGGACAATCCCCCGGAGGATCCGCATGAGGCTCTGATGCTCCATAACAGGATCTGGAATGATGCAGTGCGTGCCGCAATGGCGCATGGCGGCGTCATCAACGACCACCATGGCATCGGACTCAAGCTATCGCGTCTGATGAAGGAGCAGTATGGTCCCGCGATGAAGGTTATGGAAGCCCTCAAGCATGGACTCGACCCGAACGGGATCATGAATCCCTATAAGCTTGGCCTTTAAGGAGTTGCTGTATGGAAAGTGAGAATGCTGTCAGAATCGAGGAAGCTTGCCGCTTCTGCTGGATGTGCCGTCATCTCTGCCCTGTGGCCCTCGCTACCGGAAGCGAGGCGAATACCCCCAGAGGCCGTGCGCTGAATGCCTCCATGGATAGACGTGGAGTGCCTTTCGGCAAGGGATCCGCCGAGAAGATGTTCGAATGCGTGCTCTGCTATGCCTGCACCGACAACTGCGCCACAGGCTACGATCCTACGGTCTTCACCCGCGAGCTCCGTGGGCGTGCGATCGCAGAAGGCCTTGCAGGCGAGAGGATCCAGGGGCTTGCTGCAGAGCTCATGGACGGAGGGAATCCATTCGTCGTCGATGAGGAGGATGGCGGATACGATGCAGCCGTCAAGGATCTTCCATCGTCCGCGGATGTCCTTCTCTATAGAGGCGGCTACATGAAGCATGCGCTTCCGCTCATCAAGCTCCTGAAGAGGGAGAAGGTGGATTTCACCATCCGCTCCGATGAGAAGGCGAGCGGAGCCGCGATGTGGGATTTCATCGGCTATGTCGAGGAAGTCAGGGATGCGGCGGCGGAATGGGTATCCTGGCTTGATGGACAGGGAGCATCCACTGTCGTATGCCTCGATCCTCAGGACGTCTTCTTCTACAGGGAACAGGCGGCCAAGTGGGATATCAAGGCGAAGTGCAGCATCGTGACGCCGATCGAGTTCGTCTCCGATCTCGCAGGGAAGGGACGGATGAGCATCCGGAAGAATGCGCTGAAGGCCGTCTATCATGATCCTACTGTCTATGCGAGGAACCTGATGGATACGGAGACGCCGAGGAATCTTCTCAAGGAGGCAGGAGTGGATGTAAAGGAGCTCTTCCTGCATGGCCATCTTGCCAGAAGCTCCGGAAGCAGGATCCTGCGGCGCATAGATCCCGATCTGCAGGCCAAGGTGGCGAAGGGCCTCTGGGATGATATCATCGCGCTCGGCTCGGATGCAGTCGTGACGTCATCTCCATCAACGCTCTGCAATCTCGAGGAGAGCGCTCCGGATGGAATGAAGGTCCTCGACATATTCGAGGTTCTCTGAGGGGAGGATCGATATGGCCTACGTTCTCGGTGCGGATTTCGGCGGCGGATCCTGCAAGATCACGCTGCTTGACGACCAGGGGAATGCAAGGGCTTCCTTCTCGGAGGAGTATCCTTCGTACTTTCCCCATCCAATGTGGGTCGAGCAGGATCCGGATGAGATATTCAGGGCCTTCTCGAACTGCCTTTCCAGGCTCTGGTCGGAAGTCCCTGGAGCCGCGTCGGAGATCAAGGCCATAGCACTCGATGGAGGAACGCATATCGCGGTCCTCCTCGATGGAGGGGGGCGCGTCATCCGCCCTGCGATCTATTGGCAGGATTCGAGAAGCACGAAGGAGTCCGAAGAGGCGGAGGAGGCAATGGGGGATGCCCTCAGAGAGAGGACATTCAACATCCCATCCTCCACCTGGACGCTTCCCCAGCTCATGTGGCTCCAGAAGCATGAGAGGGGGAGCTGCAGAAGGATAAGGAAGATCCTCTTCCTGAAGGACTATCTGAGGCATCGGTTGACAGGAGATGAGGTCACCGATTCCATCGATGCCATGGGCTCGCTTCTCCTTGATGCCGACAAGGAGTCCTGGGACAGTGGATTCGTCTCGCTTGCCGGATTGGATGAGAGCGTGCTTCCGGACCTTCGCGATCCTTTCGATATCGCGGGGACGGTCACGCGAGAAGCTGCTGCGGAGACAGGCCTGAAGGAAGGCACTCCGGTTGCTGTCGGCTCAACCGACACTGTCATGGAGATGTTCGCATCCGGAGCTGTCGTCCAAGGCGATGCGACTGTCAAGCTCGCAACTGCAGGAAGGGTGTGCATCATCTCCGACCACGCTGTCGTCGATAAGGCGCTGGTTACATACAGGCATATAATCAAGGGGATGTGGTATCCGGGGACTGCGGTCAAGACGGCGGCATCATCCCTCAGATGGTTCCGCGATTCGCTTTCCTCGGGAAGGAGCTACAGGGAGATCGATGAAGCTGCCGCCACGATTCCGATAGGCAGCGAAGGAATGTTCTTCCATCCCTATCTGCAGGGCGAGATAACGCCGTATCTCGACAACAGCCTGCGTGCGGGCTTCACCGGCATCTCCATGGGCGCCACCTATGCCCACTTCGCCAGAAGCGTGCTGGAAGGCGTTGCCTTCGCGCTCACGCAGAGCCTTGGCGTCCTGAGGGATCTCGGCCTTGTGCCGAGCAGCACCATCAGGGCGATCGGAGGGGGCAGCAGAAGCAGGTTCTGGCTTCAGATCCTCAGCGATGTGATGGGTGAGCCGCTGATCAAGATCAGGACAGATGACTCATCGATCGGCAGCGCAATGCTTGCGGGATCCGCATGCGGAATGTTCTCCTCTCCCGAGGATGCCGTGGCGCGTGTCGTGAAGAAAGGCGATGAAGTCCACCCATCGGAGGAGAACCACAGGATATACAGCGAGCTATTGGAGAAGTACATCCATATCGCAGATGCGATGCAGAGGCTGTATAGGGAGCTGGAAGGGATATGAGGGTGCTTGTCCTCGTGAAGCCTGCAGTGGAGGCTTCCGAGCTGGGATTCCAGGATGATATGACGATCAGAAGGGATGGGGCTTCCGTTTCCATCACCCTTGCAGACGCCCATGCCATCTCCATCGCTCGGCGCATGAAGAGGGAGGAAAGCGCCGAATACGATGTCCTTTCGCTTTATCCTGGATATCCAAGCCGCATCATCAAGGAGCTAACGGCATATGAATGCTCTGCAGCCTATCAGGTGGCTGATGATGCATTCCGCGGAGGCGACACGCTTGCAACTGCATGTGCGCTGATGCATGCCGTGAAGGAGCTGGAGAGAAGGAACGGCAGCTATGATCTGATCCTGGCGGGGAATGCCTCTACCGATTCCGAGACGGGACAGGTCCCTGCAGAGCTCGCGGCACTGCTCGATCGTCCGATCATCACCCATGCAACGGAGATCTCAGAAGACCGCATCACGCGCCTTCTCGAGGATAGGACCGATACGCTTCGAGTCTGCTATCCTGCCATCGTCTCGATATGCCCAAAGGGCTTGGCCCCAGATCCTCCATCCCTGAAGGGCAGGATGAATGCCCCGAAGGTTCCATTCATCCATCTTTCGGCTTGCGATATCGGGGCCGATCCGGAATCCATCGGCTTCAAGGGCTCCCGGACCAGGGTGGTCTCCGTCCATAGCCGAAGCGTGAAATGGAGGAACGCGGAGAAGACAACCGATCCGAGGGTGGGGGCGCGCTGGATCATGGATGAGGTGGAGAAGAAGAGGAGCGGCTCTGCAAAGCCCGGGAGATGCAGCCGAGACTATCTCTTTGATGAGGCGTTTGTGCTTGTTCCGCTCTTCGATTCCGAAGGCTATCCGGCATCGCTTGAGATCATCTCGGAGCTAGCTTCAAGGCAGGTGCGTCCGCGTGCAGTCTGCTGCGGAAGCGATGGTGTCGATCGCGATGGGATCGAAAGGGCAGGAGCCGTCGATCTGACGTTCCTCAGGCAGGAGCACTCCGATGATGATTCCGTCTATGGACGCATCTTCGCTTGCTTCCTGGAGGAGAGGAAGGATTCGATGGTATTCGCTCCTGCGACGATCCGCATGCGTTCGATCGTACCGTATGCCGCGGCCTTGGTTTCCGCTGGCTTGGCTGCCGACTGCACCGATTTCTCGATCGAAGCAGGGAAATGGACAGCCATCCGCCCAGCGTTCGAGGGATCGACCGAAGCGGAGGTCGCAATCACCAGCACCCCAGCCATCATGACGATCCGCCCGCATGCCTTCTCCATCAGGGACTATGGCAGCATGGAAGGATCCTTCGCCTCAAGCAGCATCCAATACCCTCGATGCAAGGATAGGGTCATCCTCGACTCGAGCGAGGTGCAGGCAGCGTCGGAGGAAAGGAACGGCGCCGTGATGATCTCGATCGGTGCGGGAATAGGGGACAGGGATCTTCGGGATAGGCTGTCCTCATTCGGCTGCTCCATGGGAGCCAGCAGGACAGGAGTCAATCTCTACTCCCTGCCATATGCGCTGCAGGTGGGGCTGACGGGAAGGATCGTCCATCCTGAAGCCTACATCGCATTCGGAATCAGCGGAGCACCGCAGCATATCACAGGCATAAGCGGAGCGGGAACGATCATATCGGTGAACAATGATCCAAAGGCACCCATCATCAGCTTCAGCGACAAGGCGATCATCGCCGATGCCGCTGAGGTGGTGGAGGCCATGGAGGAGATAAGGAGGAATGGAAATGGAGTATAGGAAGACCTATCATCCAAAGAGCGGAGTCACGGAGCTCTGCACTATCGGGAAGGACAGTTCGCTCAAGATGCTGGAGTTCTATATGATAGAGCTCCATAAGGACGAGAGCGCAGTCTTCGAGACGAAGGGACGCGAAGCCGCGTTCGTATTCCTCTCAGGAAATGCATATGTGAAGGTCGATGACGGAACCGACTTCGGCTTCGTCGGAGGCAGGAAATCGGTGTTCGAGGGCAAGGCGCATACGGTATACGCCGGCCGCAACAGGAAGGTGACGTTCTCCACTCCATGGTCATGCAAGATCGCGGTCGCTACGGCTCCGATGGATGAGGATACCGAATCCCAGCTCATTACGCCGGATATGGTGAAGGCTTCGATGCTCGGCAGGAAGCCATATGAGAGGGAGACGCACTTCCTCGTCGATGGCTCGACGAATGCACGCCGTCTCACGGTAGGAGAGGCATGGGTTACTCCAGGCAACTGGGCTGGATTCCCACCGCATAAGCACGACATGGACAATATGCCTGCAGAAGGCGTCGCTGAGGAGATATACTACTTCCTATTCCAGCCATCGCAGGGATTCGCGATCCAGAGCATGTACACCTCCGATCTCTCCCTCGATAAGAGCTACATCGTCAGGCAGGATGATCTCGTTGAGTTCCCGTATGGCTACCATACGACGGTGGCCGCGCCGGGATACAACTCGTACTTCCTCTGGGCTATGGCCGGTGAGCATCAGGGCTTCTACCGCTCCAATGACCCGGAGCATGATTGGGTGATCGCAGTCGAGAACATCGACAGGAGATCCTGATCAGTACTTCTTCACATGCAGGGCCTTCTCTATTTTGTTGAAGCCCTG
Source organism: uncultured Spirochaetaceae bacterium (assembly GCA_944392735.1). GTDB lineage: Bacteria > Spirochaetota > Spirochaetia > Sphaerochaetales > Sphaerochaetaceae > Ornithospirochaeta. Next base: position 7,901 of record CALXXR010000027.1, read on the forward strand.
CACCGAATCGCTTTTCCGGATTGCGATCATCGTATAGATGCAGTCGATGAGCACGACCTGCGCAACCCTTGAATCGATGGCCGCAATCCTATATTTCGTTTCATTGCTGGCGGTGTGCAGAGGGATGTCCGAGTACTTCAGGAGCGGGGATTTCCCTATATTGGAAAGCGTTATGACCTTTGCTCCCTGTTCATGGGCGATCTTGGCGCAGTCGACTACATCCTTCGTCGATCCTGAGTGGCTTATCGCGAAAAGGCAGTTCCCATGCTTCAGGAACGACGCTCCGATCGTATCTATGTGGGTATCCTGGTATACGACGGCATTCAAGCCCAGCCTCATGAGCTTATGCAGAAGGTCGAGTGCGATGGATCTTGAATTGCCAAGGCCGACGATCATGATCTTATCTGCAGCAAGAAGGCAGTCCACAGCCTTCTCAAGGTGGCCTATGTCGAGTGTGCTGCGGGTATACTGCAGCGTGTTGAGCGTGCTTTGGAAGACCTTTTCGATGATCGTGCGGGAATCGTCATCGAATGATATCTCCTCATTGATGTTCTGAATCGGCAGAACGATATCCTGGGCAAGGTTTACCTTGAGCTCCTGGTATCCGGATGCTCCAGCGCTCCGGCAGGCCCTGATGACCGTTGCATCGCTTACGCCGCAGCTTTCAGCCAGCTCAGAGATGGAGAAGCGGATGATCTTCTCAGGATTCTGGCAGATGAAATCCAGAACCCGCTGCTCGGATTTGGACACCTTAGGCATCAATGCCTTGAGCTTTATGATCAGAGCGGGTGCAGCCCCCTTTTTTCCACTCATGGATGCATTCTATCATACTAATCCGCATTGGATAGTGCTGAAGTTCGCTGCAGATCGATAATCCGATGCTTGATTTCGATGCTCATCATCAGCATGGTTTGATATAATCAAAAGAGGAGGCATAGATGAAACGAATCCTTGCTCTGTGTTCCATCGTTCTTCTTCTCTTCTCCTGCACCGGAGGCAATCCTTCGGATGTCAGGGAGATCCGCCTCGATGAGTCATCGATAAGCATTTCAGTCGGATCCGAAGCCGCACTTGGATGGACGGTGCTGCCTGAGACTGCGCTGGACAGATCCGTAGGCTTCTCCTCCAGCGATGTATCCATCGCATCCGTCGATGACGAAGGTGTCGTCGCAGGCATTGCCCCGGGCAAGTGCACCATCACGATTGCAAGCAAAGCCAATCCGAAGGTTCTTGCTGCCTGCACCATAACGGTAACATCTGCAGCTGCCGGCGGCGGAGGCGGCGGTGGAGGAAGCGTTCCAGTCATCGACCAGACGAAGCTCGACCAGAGCCTCGCTGATGGAAGGAAGATCACGGAGCCTATTGAGATTTCGAAGGATGAGAGCGTTACGCTTACAGGCCTCATCATCGGAAACATCTATTCCATCCTACCCGAAGAAGATGCTTCAACGGCGTCTTCCATGCCCATGATTGCATCCTCTGCAGATAATCCATCCGAAGGCGAAGCGGAATCCGATCCCGAGGCAGCACAGCCTGTCCTTATTCCTGCCGGTCAGGGATTCATATTCGAGGCAACGGCAACTGAGATGAAGATCGAAGCCAGTGCTATCAGCATCGAGAATAGCGGGTCATTCCAGGTCTCCAATCTCGATGCCAATGCAGAAGATGATGCGGGTCATGAAGACAATGAGCAAGAATACTTTACTGGTGAAATGAAGATTACTGATGATGGCAGCTATCTTTACATCGATGGGGAAGGCAGAAGAGTCTATCAGAAGATATACCGAATAGAACTGGATTCAATCGAAGATCTTGATAATTCCCGAGTTGTCATCATGAACGTGAATAGGGGCGGCGGATCCGGTTCCAGCGACTACGGTATCCTGCTTGACGATGGGCTAAGGCATGACGATGAGGTCACGGATCTCTCGAAAATGAAAGAAGTCGTTGTTTTCCAGGAGCGCCGCTATCTGCAATCGAACGAGAACACTTCGAATACGCTGTATCTTGTCACACCAAAGGAAATGACTGTAGGACAATCGGTCGATCTGCCATATGACTCATGCGTTTATGAAATCACCGCAGAAGGTAAAGGAAACGAAGAGTATGTGATTGAGATCACGTCACCATTCAACCCGATGGAAACAGGAGCGTACTCCTTCACTGATTTCCCATATGCTCGGAATCCTCAGAATGGCACGTTCAGAAAAGGTGGGTTGCTGCCGGTTTTCGTAACGAAAAATACGGATGGAACTTATAAGCTGATCGTCTATGTCGGAACGATCAAAGAGGATTTGATCTTCAATTATGTCTACTTCAGGGATAAACGCAATGATGGCAATTACGGAAAAGCAGTCCTTCGAAAATGCGATGCAGAAGAGAACTACGAAATCAGGAAAATCAAATACAGCGAATTGGATGGTTCAAGAGAATATACATTCAATCTTCCGAAAGGCCAGTTGATCGTTCCCTTCGTGTTCGAAGGCTTCGAGGAGGCTGAATTCGTTAAAATCAAGATAGACACAACGGAATTGGCAAATTTCGGCAATAGCTCTGTCAGGATCTTCCAAGGGCCGAAGGAGGGAAGTTCAGGTTATTCCACGGACAGCCTCAGAAACGGACGGCCGGTTGTCGAGATACGCAACGGCAGATACCTCGATCATGGCTTTGTCCTGATCAATGAAAACAATCTGAAGTCATTCACCTTCCATTTCGATGAAAGCTGATTCGTTTTCCTGAGGAGGAGGGCGGGCCGCAAGGCCCGTTCCTCATGATTGCACCTTCAGCCTGTATCCGGCGTTGCGGGTGTTGCCGCCATCTTCTTCGAGGATGCCCTTGCCGATCAGATCATTGATGTCCCTCAATGCGGTGGAATGAGAGCATT
>CALXXR010000028.1 GCA_944392735.1 uncultured Spirochaetaceae bacterium
TTATAATGTGCATAATGGACAGGTCGAAGCCCAGAGCACTGCGAAGGCTTGACCAGCGGAGGATTAGCTCAGCGGGAGAGCGCTTGCCTTACAAGCAAGATGTCACAAGTTCAATCCTTGTATCCTCCATACGCCGGTGAAGAACCGGCTTTTTTCATGCCAAGGAGGCTGAAATGGAAAAGAAGAACAGGTTGTCGGAGCTTCCCATTGTTTTCCTGCTTGCGATGCTCTGCTGCTTCCTTTGGGGAAGCGCAACGCCGGCGATCAAGATCGGCTACACGATGTTCGGGATCGAGAATTCCGATACCATGTCCATCATCCTCTTCGCAGGAGTGCGGTTCTTCCTCGCAGGAGTTCTGGTGATCATCTTCCAATCAATCATGGCTGGACGCTTCATCAAGCCCGAGAAGGCAGCGCTGCCATCCATCGTCAAGCTCAGCCTGGCCCAGACGATCATACAGTACTTCCTCTTCTATATAGGACTTGCCCATACAAGCGGAGTCACGGGAACAATCCTTTCAGGAGCAAGCGGCTTCTTCGCCATACTCATTGCCGCCTTCATCTTCCGCTACGAGAAGCTGACGCTGCCGAAGATCATCGGCTGCATCATGGGCTTCTGCGGACTTGTCATCATGAACATTTCCTTCTCTGGAGGAACGGTCTTCAGATTCACGCTCATCGGCGAAGGCCTTGTGCTTCTATCGACGATAAGCTATGCATTCTCGACCATACTCGTGAAGAAGTACTCATCCCGTTTCAGCGTCGTCATGCTCAGCGGCTATCAGTTCATCTTCGGCGGCTTGGTGATGATCATCGCAGGCCTTGCCGCAGGGGGCCGCATCGAGCTGGTTCCGAAGGCATCGGCATACATCCTCATGCTCTACATGGCCCTGATATCCGCAGTCGCCTACTCCGTATGGGGCACGCTGATGAAGTACAACCCCGTCAGCCGCGTCTCCATCTTCAACTTCATGATCCCACTCTTCGGCGCGCTGCTCTCCGCCATCTTCCTCGGGGAGGTCGAGGAGGCGCTCAGCATCAACAAGCTCATCGCTCTCGTCCTCGTCTGCGCAGGAATCTATATCGTCAACCGCAGATACGCCGAGGAGTGAATCAGTACTTCGACTGCTCCCTCTCCTTGAGCACCACATCATGGGCGCCGCCTTCCTTTATTGAGGTTGCGCTCACGACGGTGAGCCTCGCCTTCTCCCTTAGCTCGGGAAGCGTAAGCGCTCCGCAGTTGCACATCGTCGACTTGATCTTCGAGATCGTCAATGCGACATTGTCCTTAAGCGAACCCGCATACGGCACGTATGAATCGACGCCTTCGGGGAAGGAGAGCTTCCTGTCTCCTCCGAGGTCGTAGCGCTGCCAGTTGCGAGCCCTCTGCGAGCCTTCGCCCCAGTATTCCTTGAGATAGTTGCCGTTGATGTTGACGAGAGCCGATGGGGATTCATCGAAGCGTGCGAAGTAGCGGCCGAGCATGACGAAGTCAGCCCCCATCGCAAGCGCAAGCGTGATATGGTAGTCGAAGACGATGCCACCATCGGAGCAGATCGGCACGTATATGCCCGTCTCCCTGAAGTACTCGTCCCGTGCCTCGGCCACCTCGATCAGAGCGCTTGCCTGGCCGCGTCCGATGCCCTTGGTCTCGCGCGTGATGCAGATGCTGCCCCCGCCGATGCCGACCTTGACGAAATCCGCGCCGCACTCTGCCAGGAACCTGAAGCCATCCCTGTCCACGACATTGCCGGCACCGACCATGACGCTGTCGCCATACTTCCCCCTGATCCATTCAAGGGTGCGCTTCTGCCATTCCGAGAAGCCCTCGGAGGAATCGATGCAAAGCACATCCGCACCAGCCTCGATGAGCTTTGGAACGCGCTCCTCGTAGTCGCGTGTATTGATGCCGGCTCCTACGATATAGCGCTTATGGCTATCGAGGAGCTCGTTGGGATTCTCCTTGTGCAGCGAGTAGTCCTTCCTGAAGACGAATGATGTAAGGCGCCCCGACTCATCGACGATGGGAAGCTGGTTCAGCTTGTGCTCCCAGATGATGTCGTTGGCTTCCGAGAGCGTGATCCCATCCCTTCCCGTCACGAGCTTGTCGAATGGAGTCATGAAGCTCTCCACAGGCGTATCCTCGCTCATCCTCGACACCCTGTAGTCGCGGGAGGTTATGACGCCCTCGAGCTTTCCGGAGGCTGTGCCGTCGGACGTGACGGCTATCGTGGAGTGTCCGGTGCGGGCCGTCAGCTCCAGCACGTCGCGAAGCGTGTCGGTGGGCCTGAGGTTGCTGTCGGATGTGACGAAGCCTGCCTTGTAGGCCTTCACCTTGCGCACCATCTCAGCCTCGTCATCGGCGCTCTGGGAGCCATATATGAACGCAACGCCTCCTTCACGTGCAAGAGCCTCACCCATCTTCTCGCCAGATACGGCCTGCATGATGGCGCTGACCATGGGGATGTTCAGATGGAGCCGAGGCTCGCTTCCCTTCGCGAACTTCACCAGAGGCGTGCGGAGGGATACGTTGGAAGGTATGCATTCCGATGAGGAATATCCGGGAATCAGAAGGTATTCGCTGAATGTACGCGAAAGATCCCTATAGAAATAGGCCATGGGTATTCTCCTTGGCCTATTATCATCAAAAGGCCATGGCCAATCAATCCTTGGGGACCACCAGTCCTCCTTCATCCGAGAGCATGACCAGAGCGCTCGATGATGGAGGAAGCACAGCGGAGAGCATCCCGGAGCGGATCGCAAGCTCCGCCTCTCCCAGGATCGCCTCGGCCCTCCCTTTGGGAAGGGAGAAGAGATCGATGTTCAGCATGCGCTTCCTCGGACACCTGTTGACGATGGCAAGAGCAGCATGGCCCGAAGCGACGCGCGCTATGAGGAACGCATTCCTGTCCAGAGCCTCGATCATCAGGGCGGAGTACGGGAAGAACGGCATATGGCGCACGCCAGCCATCGTCCTGTATGCATTCCGAACCTCCGCATCCCAATGGCTCTCATTCCAATCCATCGGATAGCGTGCAGCCTCGACCGAGCCCATCTCGCCGCCGATGAGGTTCTCATCGCCGTAGTAGATGCTGGGCATGCCTGGAAGCATGAAGAGCGCCATGATGCAGCCGATATAGCGTTCCTTGGAGAAGATCGCCCTGTTCGTATGGAGCCTCGGCGTATCGTGGCTGTCGATGAGGTTCATCTGGAGGAATGCCATCTGCGATGGAACCGAGCGCACGGCATCGAGAAGCGCTTCTGCCTCCTCCCCTCCGCGCCAGGGCTCCTCCCTCTCCGGATCATGGCCCCAGCCTGAGGTGAGGAACCTATCGCGCTCGCCCATCCATGAGCGCAGCGGACGGGATGAACCGTAGTAGTTCATCGTGGCATCCCACTCATCCCCAAGCATGTGCTCCCTGCTGTCGTCCCAGTCCTCGCCCACGAGGTAGATGTCGCTGCGGACGGCCTTGAGCGCAGAGCGGACCTCGCGCCACACCTCCTTCGAGAACTGATCGCGGCCATGGCGTCCCGTCTCGGGTGCGACATCGAGCCTCCAGCCATCCTGCAGGAAAGGCGGACGCAGAAACCTCTGCAACGCGCTCTGCTCGCTCCTGTACACCCGCTGTCTGAGCTCCCGGGAGCCATAGTTGAGCTTCACGAGCGTACCCGTGCCCTGCCAGAGCGCCGCCTTCCCTTCCTCGAAATAGAAGAAGCCATGCTCCGGCGACGAAGGATTGGAGAGCGCCTTCCTGTACCAGAGCGCATCGGTGCCCATGTGGTTGATGGAGATATCGAGAATGATTCGCATGCCCAATCCGTGCGCGCTCGAGAGAAGCGATGCATATGCCTCATCGCCTCCAAGCCTCGGATCGACATGGAAGTAGTCGACTGCATCGTAGCGATGGACGGTACGCGCGGTGTTGATCGGATTGAGGTAAAGCACATCCACCCCTAGATCCTTCAGATACGGCAGGCTCTGCTCGATTCCAGGGATATCGCCATTGTAGAAGTCCAGGCATCTGGCCTCGGAGAATGGCCGCGGCACGGCATCGAACGGAGGCGTCGTGACGCTGCCGCCATCGAACTCATACTCGCCCTCACGCGCTCCAAGCCGCTCATCGCCCCTACGGAACCTGTCAGGGAATATCTGGTAGCAGACGGAGCCCTCGACCCATGAAGGGGCTTTGAGGGAAGGGATGATCTCGAATCTGTCGGCAGCAGGAGGAACGCTTCTGATGATGCCCTTCTTCGAATAGTAGAAGCTCCTTCCAGAATCGATGAACGCGAAGAAGAAGCGGAAGATGCCATCCGAAGAGGTGACGGGCACTTCAGCCGTGTAGAGCAGCGTGCCGTTGAAGAAGCCCCTGCGCTGCATCGCGAATGATGAGACCAGGCCATTGTCGTCATCGCACCTGACGATCGCGGCATCGGGCTCCTCGGAGAGGGCTATGGATATGGAAACAGCGCCGCCCTTCTCAGGGAAGAGCGGCGAAACGAATGGTTCTGAATAGAAGAAGAAAGCCTTCATCGCTCCGCCTCACTGGCGATTATACACCAGAAGAGCGGATTGCGATCAGCCATTCAGAGCCTCAACCACCGCAGAAAGCACAGCCTCGGGAGCCGGGGATGCATCGATGTCGATGATGTTCCCCTTGCCTCTGTAGTAGTCGATTAGGGGAGCTGTCTCCTTCCTGTAGACCTCGAGGCGGTGCCTGATGGCCTCGGGCTTGTCGTCATCGCGCTGGATGAGCTTCTCGCCCGTCTCGTCATCGATGCCCTCCTGCTTCGGCGGGTTCGTCACGATATGGTAGATCCTTCCCGTCGATGGAGCGAGGCGGCGACCGGAGAGCCTCTTCACAACTTCCTCGTCATCGAGGACGAAGTTGATCACGGCATTGATGGATGCCATCTCATCGAGGGCCTCCGCCTGGGCTATGGTCCTCGGGAATCCATCGAGGATGCATCCGGAAGCGGTGTCATCCTCACCAAGCCTGCCGCGGACCATCTCGATCGTCACCTCATCGGGCACAAGCCCACCGGATGCAAGGATGCCCTGGACCTTCCTGCCCAGCTCCGTGCCGTTCTTGATGTTCGAACGGAAGATGTCTCCCGTCGAAATATGGGGAACTCCAAGCTCGTTCTTGAGAAGAGCAGCCAATGTGCCTTTGCCAGCCCCGGGAGGGCCAAGAAGAACAATATTCATTTCTTACCTCTGCTTGTCGAGTATAGCAGATAAGCCGATGATTTCCATCATTGATTGACTGACTGCCCATGCGCTAACATCAAAACGATGACACCGAGAAAAGCACTTCCGATCATAGCCGCAGCCATCATCGCCCTCGCATCATGCCAGAGCACGGATGAGTACGATCCGGCAGAGCCCTACATCAGCGAAGGCTATGCCCTCACGGGCCTCGAAGCCGCCGATGCGTATAGGAGGGGACTGGATGAGATCGGAGATTCGGAGGAGCTTTACTACAACCTCGCCTATTCCTATCTGGAGGCTGGCGAATGGGACAAGGCCGCCAAGGTCGCAGACGAAGCGCTCATGGCGTATCCCGAGCATCTGCGCTTCATGTACCTCAAGGCATATGCATACCGCAGCGCCATGAAGCTCTACAGCTATGAATGCGCGCTCAAGGACATCCTCGAGTTCGATCCAGGCAACATGGCGATACGCACGATGCTCATGGAGCACTACGTCTCCATCGGCCGCAAGGAGGATGCCGCCGCGATAGCAGGGACGATCATAGAGCACGATCCCAGGAACCAGGGCGCCCTGAGGGCGCTTGCAGCCAGGAGCGCGTTCTTCAGCGCCATCGCGCCGGATGAGGAGGAGAAGCCCCTGGAGAAGGAAAGGCTCTGGACCGAACCGCCCTTCCTCTACATGCCGCTTGGCATCCTGAATGGCGAGAGGCTCCTTTCTCAGCCCTGAGACCTGAGCTTCCTCCACTCCGCCACGGCCATCTCATCGCATCTGTTGTTGTATGGATTGTCCGCATGCCCCTTCACCCAGATGAAATGCACATCATGCCTTTCGATCAGGGGGATAAGGCGTTTCCAGAGATCGGTGTTGGGAACGCTCTTGCCCTTGCGCACGAAGCCTGCCTTCTCCCATGAGAAGAGCCACTTCTTGACGATGGAATCCACAAGGTACTTCGAATCGGAGTAGAGATCGACCTCGCAGGGCTCCTTGAGCATCTCGAGCGCGGAGATTGCAGCCATGAGCTCCATGCGGTTGTTCGTGGTGCTTGGATCGCCTCCGGATATCTCCTTCTCGACAGATCCGAAGCGGAGTATCGCCCCCCATCCGCCAGGGCCGGGATTGCCTGAGCAGGCGCCATCGGTGAAGATATCGACCTTCTTCACCCTCTTGCTCCCGTCTTCTTGATCACATGGTATCCGAACTGCGTGCGCACGGGACGGGAGATGCTTCCCGTTCCCATCCGCCTTACGGCATTCTCGAACGGAGCGACCATCTGCCCCTCCGAGAACCATCCCAGGTCTCCACCCTTGGATTTCGAAGGGCATGTCGAGTACTGCCTCGCAAGCGATTCGAAGCTCTCGCCCTTCTTCACGCGCTCATAGATCCTCTCCGCAGCCGCCTGATCCTTAACGAGTATATGGCTTGCTCTGAATTCCACCTTCCGCCTCCAGTATCATGTCCCGATACGCGCGGGACTCGTAGTCCGACTCCTCTATTCCGCCCTCATCCATGATAGAGGAGATGGCATTCCTTGCCATCGCCTCCTCCTCTTCCGATGAGCCGAATGGCAGGAGCACCTCGATCTCCAGGAACCAACCAAGCGTGTTGACCGAAAGAAGCTCTATGTGCGCATCCCCATCCATCCACTGCCAGCCATCCTTCTTCTTGATGAAGAAGTCCTCCAGGCCAAGCACGTGGAAGAACTCGAGCGCCCTCTCATACTCCCTAGGATCCGCAGAGAACTCATACTCCTCATTGTCCTCGCCCTCGGGCCCGGAATGGGTGCGCTTGACGGCGAACTCGAGGCTGCCGTTGTTCATGCGCAGCCTCATGGCCTGGACATCCTCACCAGGACGCCTGAGATAGCGGTCAAGCTTATGCACCTCACCGCCTTCGCCCAGCCTGGATTCCAAGCGGGCCTTCACATCCTGCCAGCGATAGGCATGCGCCTTGAGCTCGATCTCGCGCATACGCTACTTCCAGGGGAAGATCATGGACTTGAGGGATCTCGGTCCGACCTTCTCCTTCTCATCGTAAAGAAGATCCGCCCAGGGGATGCGCCTTGGATCCGCATCCGGATTCTCCTCGAGGTAATCGTACTTGTACATCAGCAGCTTCATCGCATCCTGCGAGGCCAGCTGCATTCCAGCCACTCCCGGAATCAGCCCGAGCGTGAAGATGGTAAGGGCCAGGCATACAAGCCTGTATAGAAGGAGGAAGAACGTGAATCCCAGATTCCCGCCCACGATGATGAAGCACTTCTTCAGCGTCTTCCTGGCATTGTCCGCGGGGAGGAGGTTCATCAGAGGGAAGTAGTACGGCAGCGCGATGATGAGCACGACCTCGACCCAGATCATCACCACCGATAGGATGTAGCCATAGATCGTTCCGAAGCTTCCGTAGAATGGGATGATGAGGAATGCATTCAGCAGTGCAACCACAAGAAGAAGCCCATAGAGGAGCGAATGCCTGATGTTGCGGACGATTCCATGGCGGAACTCAGACCAGGCACCGCGCTTGTAGTCGGAGAAATTGTGCGTGACGGCAGCAGTCCCTCCCATAAGCACGGCACAGCCCATAGCGACAAGGAGGAGAAAGAGGTATCCGACAAGCCAGTTCACCCTGCCGACGGCCATCGAGAGGCCCAGTCCGATGAAGAGCGCCACCATGTATCCTAGATTGAAGAGCACCAATGCGATGAGGTTGTCCCACCCATCGAAGAAGGCTTTCTTGATGAAGAAACCAGTCATAGCAAGAAATGTAAAGCAATAGCGAACCCATTTGCAACACTCCCATGACAACCAATACAACTTTTATGAAATTTCCTACAATTTCTGTATTTACAAAATCCCTCCCCCATGTTATTTATTAATCAGTGGCTTAAATGGCGCTGCCAGGTTGCCTAGAAGAGGGACTGCCATAGACGCCTTCGGAGAGAGTCCGGGGCGCGAATCCCCAGTGGGCAGAGCCGCTGGGGACATTTTATTTCGCTCGATCTCCCACGAATCCTGACATTCTTCCCCACCTAGGGCGTATATGGTGCAGGAGGACAATATGGACAGCAATGACAATGCCAGCTGCTTGGATGACATGATCAGGAAGAAGATCGTGATCGTGATCGGGGATGAGGATCTGATGGGGGACGGCAAGCCCGTCCACGAATTCAGGCTCCGCGACAAGGAAGGACGGGAGATGCCGGGACCCGATCAATCGTTCATCTATGCGAACTCGTCCTATCGCGATGAGGAGGGATCGGATCTAAGCAATCTCTTCCACGATCTCTACGAGAGCGACCCGACGAGGATGCTCGTTCCCGTCCTTCGGATGGCTCTCGAAAGGGCGATCAGGAACAGCATCGAGGAGATCCTGGCAGAAGAAGGCTTCGAGGAGGGAAGCATGGAGATGAAGAGGGAGACGGCAAGACGCATGATCGAGCGGGGCTGCCTCAAGGAGGATATCCAGGAGATGCTGGAGCTCTCCGCGGATGAGATCCGGAGGATCGCGAAGGAGATGAGGAAGAAGTGATCGAGAGGCCTTCGGGGGATTCCCGGAGGCCTCATGATTCAGATCTCATCGCCCCACTGCAGGCTTACGCCGGCCTTTGCCTCCATCCTGAAGCGCATGCTTCCGGAATACCTCCCAGCAGGATCATTGCCGCCATAGAAGAAGTCAAGCTGGGGATTAAGCTGGAGCGCTATCCCAAGGTTATCGAAGAAGGCATACTGGATCTCCGCCAGTCCTTCGATCCCCATCCCCATATCCATCTGCGAGGATCCGCTGCCTATTCCGAAGAGGAAGAAGCCCGAAAGACCAGCACCGACGGAGAACGAGAATCCATGCGGCAGCATGGCCCTGTAGCCAAGTCCCGTCGATGCCAGGACTGTGATGGCCGGACCGCTCTCCCCTCCTGTGGAAATCCCTGTCCTCGCTGCAGGATAGGCTCCAGCGAAGTCCGCATAGAAGAAGAGCGGAAGGGAAAAGAGATGCGTTCGGTATTGGACCCCAACGCCGAAGCTCTGCGATGGCCCATCCCCGAACACGCCTTCATAGGCTCCGTAGACGATCGTATTGCGATCCATGAGAGGCTGCTCGCCGGAATAGGCGGGAAGCAATACGGCTGCTGCAATCAGCGCTATGGCAACGATCCTCTTCATATATACCCCCTGTTGCTTTTTCTTCATTATACAACAAACCCGTGAGATAGCTGCCACCCTAAAGGGTGGTCAGGTGAATCACGGCATCAATTGATGAAGGCATGTTTCAGGAGGGAATCTTTTGCATTCTCAGCGAATTGCTGAATATCGCAGGATGGCTTCCTGCCGCCTTTTTCCTCGCCGATCCGCCACAACGTGTATCGAAGAGAGCTCCTACAGATTCTGCAAATGCATGCAATATGCAGAAATGCATGTAGATGCTTTAAATTTATGAATAAATATGCAGAAAACTCTTGAACAAACTCTATGAATATGCATAATTACAGCCATCAGGAGAAAACATCATGAAAGAGAAGATCATACTCGCATATTCCGGCGGACTGGATACATCGGTCATCCTCAAGTGGCTCTCGAACAAGGGCTTCGACGTCATCGCATACGTTGCCGACGTGGGACAGAAGGAGGATTTCAAGGCTGTAGAGGAGAAGGCCTATGCAACAGGCGCCTCCAAGGTGTACATCGAGGACCTCAAGAAGCCCCTCGTCACCGACTACATCTTCCCCGCGCTCAAGGCGAATACGATCTACGAAGGCACATACATGCTCGGGACATCCCTTGCTAGGCCGATCATCGCCAAGAGGCACATCGAGATCGCCAAGAAGGAAGGGACCAAGTATGTCGCCCATGGCGCGACCGGCAAGGGCAACGACCAGGTGAGGTTCGAGTTCGGCTACTACATGAACATGCCCGATGTGAAGATCATCAGCCCCTGGAAGGATGAGGAGTGGCTCTCCCAGTTCGAGGGAAGGAGCGACATGCTCAAGTATGCAGAGGAGAACGGCATCCCCGTGAAGGCCACGACGAAGAAGCCGTACAGCGAGGATGAGAACCTCATCCACATCTCCCACGAGGCGGGAATCCTCGAGGACCCGTCCAAGAGATGCCCTGAGGATGTATACTCCCTCACCCTCTCCCCCGAGAAGGCGAACGACAAGGAGACGATCCTCTCGATCCAGTTCAAGGATGGAGTTCCCCTGAGCGTCAAGAACGAGATCGACGGAACGGTCGTCACCGATCCGGTGGAGATGATCCTCTACCTCAACAAGATGGGCCATGACAACGCCATCGGCAGGGTCGACATGGTTGAGAACAGGTTCATCGGCATCAAGAGCCGCGGCGTATACGAGACTCCCGGATGCGAGATCCTCTGGAAGGCTCACCACAACCTCGAGGGCCTCACGATGGACAAGGAGGCGATGCACCTGAGGGATATGCTCTCGCCCAAGTATGCCGAGCTCATCTACAACGGCTATTGGGGAGCTCCTGAGTTCAACATGCTCACAGCGCTCTTCGACGAGAGCCAGAAGTTCGTTACCGGCAAGGCAACCGTCGCCCTCTACAAGGGGAACGTCATCAATGCTGGGATCGAGTCTGGCTGCTCGCTCTACAACGAGGATCTCGGATCGATGGACAAGGCCGGCGGATATCATCCGGTGGACTGCAAGGGATTCATCAACATCAATGCGATCCGCCTGATGGCATCATCTGTCAGGGACGCAAAGGGAATCGACTGCTGATCGCAGGGAACAAGGATATCCAAGGGGCTGGGAATGACCAGCCCCTTTCTCATTGCATTAAGATACAATATTTATATAGATCTATAATCATGGATGTATGGTAACTTTGCAGAAGGCTACTGCTCATCGCTGAGGCCTTCCGCCCTGCCCATCCACTCCAGCACGACGCCATCATCCGGGGACCATGAACCGTAGATCACCTCATCGTCCTTCTCTGTGCTTTCCTTCCTTTCCTCTTCCATATCCGCAATGATACAGCAGATGCGTGCTAATATGAATGCATGGATAGAATCTGGAAGAGGATAGTGCTTTCCTTCACCGTCTTTGCCATGTTCTTCGGAGCGGGCAATCTGATCTTCCCAGCCTTCCTGTCGTACCAGGCAGGCGAGAACATCCTCCAGGCCTTCGCGGGCTTCGCCGTCACGGCGATAGGCTTTCCATGCCTTGCGCTGATCGCGATCGGCAGGTCCGGCTCGCTCGAGGAGCTGTCGAAGCGAGTCCATCCTGCATTCTCGATCGCATTCACGACCGTCATCTACCTTGCGATCGGTCCGGGGCTTGCGATCCCAAGGACGGCCAGCACCAGCTTCGAGATGGTGGCAGCTGCAACCGGCGTATCGGCCATCGGCGTAAGGGTCGCCTACTCCGCCATCTTCTTCGCGCTTGCAGCCCTTGTCGCAAAGGATCCCGAGAAGCTCTCAGGCAGGCTCGGCAAGGTGCTCTCCCCCATTCTCCTGATCCTCATCGCAGTCCTCTTCATCGGCACGTCAGGCGCCTCGGCCGGCACATCCTCCGCAGTCGATGGCTTTGCTTCGCATCCTCTCGCAAACGGCTTCACATCAGGCTATCAGACGATGGATGCCATCGCTGGCCTTGCCTTCGGCATCATACTGGCGATGAACCTCAGGGAGATCGGGATTCCGGAAAAGGAGATAAGGAAGGAGGGCGCGATCGCCTCATGCGGAGGTGCGTTCCTCCTACTCGTCGTATACGCAGCCCTGGCATCGATAGGATGCAGGGCGCTTGCATTCTCATCCGATCCGGCAACGGGCGCAGACATCCTCTCGGGAGCTGCCGCATACATATCCCCGACGCTTGGGCGCTACCTCATCGCCGCGATATTCATCATAGCCTGCTTCAACACATCGGTCGGACTGCTCTCCTCCACAGGCGAATACTTCTCGAAGCTCATATCCTCCGTGTCGAGATGGAAGTGGATCATAGCCTTCGCCTTCATATCCGGAATCACGGCGAATGCAGGACTGGAGAGGATCATATCGATCTCATCGCCCGTTCTGGAGGTGATCTATCCCGGAGCGATCATGCTGATACTCCTTTCGTTCATCCCAGATGGAATAGCGGGCAGATGGACATATGCCCTAGGCACCTGCGTATCCATTGCGGCATCCATCGCATCGATTGCAGGCCTCCCGCTGCCGCTGTCGCAGCAGGGCTTCGGATGGCTCATTCCCGCAGCGGCAGGTACGGCCATCGGGATCATCATGGATAGAAGAAGGAAGGAAGCCTGATAAAGAAGAAGGGCTGCCGAAGCAGCCCCGCTCGATCGACAGCACTCAGCGATCGTATCCGATGTTGAACCTGATCGTGAATCCGTCGAGGCCATAGTCGCCTGCAGTCTCGCCGAACTCCTGGCGATAGTATGCTACGTCGACCTTGAATGCCCAGAGATCGAGGCCCATGCCGATCGACCAATAGCCCTGGCTGAGGCCAGCCCTGAGATCGAGGAAGCTGAGGACGCGCACCTCCGCTCCGATGTTCAGGTGGTACATGAAATCGCGGAACGTGAAGTCCTGGGTCGTGCACATGCCGACGAAGTCGCGGATATCGATGGCGATCGTCGGGCTGAGGTACCAGGTGCTGTATGACCAGCCGAAGCCCATGTCGAGGGACCAGTCGCTGGAGAAGGAGAACTTGCTGCCGCTAGCGGGATTGCCTCCGAACGGATCGGCCCCGAACTTCGAGAAGCCATCGAATGCCGTCATGTAGTAGCGGCCATTCATGTTCCTGGAGACGATTCCGAACGAGAAGCCATATGGCATGTTGAGGTTGATGCCTGCATCGATGGGGATGGCGAATCCAGCCATGACAGCCGTCTGGTCGAGACTGAAGCCTTCCATATTCGAAAGCATCTCGGCGCTGAACGTATCGGTGTATGCAAGATAGCTGAAGCGGACCATGGCTCCGATATCGATGGAGAAGTCGGCTGGGAGGGGTATGCGGTGGCCATAGCCAAGCGAGACGGCCGCCCTGATCTCCCCGAAGAGATCCGACTCCAGTCCATACCTGCCGTTATCCGCGAATGTATTGATTCCAACGGTGGCATTGATGCCGAGTCCGAATCCATAGGCTGTGAAGGACATGCCGGCATCGATGTCCATGAGCTTTCCATAGCCTTCCTGGATGCCGCCTGCCATATTCACCAGCGTCCCCGGCCCGATATCGAGACCACCGCCCTTCACTGCATCGTAGATGTGGTATGCAGTGACCTGCAGCGATGGCACGGAAAGCTGGAAGCGCTTGGAGGCAAGGGCTGCCGGATTGACGTAGAACGTATCGCTCCTGCCAGTGACGGCAACGCCCGTGGTTCCCATTCCGCGTGCACGCGCCGTAAGCGGCTGGTACGGATCGATGACCAGCGAGAATGCATTCGCTTCAGAAGGGATGACCTGATCCAGCTCCACAGCCGGAAGCGCCGAGAGCATCGCAATGAGCGCAAGCAGAACCGCAAGCAGTCTTCTCATGCCTCACCTCCTTCCTCGCCACCCTGCTGTCCCATGTATGAGACGAGCTCGTTGATGACTGCATTGAGATCCACGCTCCTGAATGCCGAAGCCGGCTTGAGCGTGGTGAACATCTTTATGGCCTCGTTGGCAGTGGATATCAGCTCGCTGATGTCGGACTGCGATGGCGATCCGCTGTCCATGATTCCGGAATCATCGATCATGTCGACGATGGAGGATACGGCCTGGATGATGGCTACGTCGCCCTTGGTTATGGTGTATGCTGCCTCATCTCCGCCTTCAAGCCCTGCCTGTATCTTCTCGATGGCATCGATCGCCTTATTCGCTTCCTTCTGGATCGTAGGCGGAAGATCGCTGAGCGCGTCGTCCTTGACCTGCTCGAGCTGGGCTGCGACCTGCGAGACCTGCTGCCTCACGCCATTGACGGATTCCTCCGTAGCATCCTTAGAGAGCGAATCGATGAGAGCCTTCTCGGTATCGGGGTTCCTGGTTGCCTGCACGACGAGCTTCACCAGCTCATCATACGTCGTCTCCGAGCCATCGATCATCGCAGTGATCTCTTCGACGGTCTCCTTTCCTACCGCACCTCCCAGGACATTGGTCCCAAAAGCACGAAGGAAGCTCTCAGGATCGCAGGAGCACACAAGCAGCAGAGCCGCCAGGATGATCGCTGCACCTATTGAACGCTTGGCCATTGTTCCCTCCAGAGCGTGCCACGCTCGCGCATCACGCATACTATAATAGATAACGCATAATGCATAAAAAGGTTACAGCAATATCTGCTCTTGAACAAGTCAGGATTATATGCAATAGTCTCAAAGACTGCGGATAACGCAGAATTTCCGCCCGTATGGGTGAGATACAGAGCTGGAGACGCAGCAGCGTCAAGCGTATGGAGGATTACTATGGCAGTAGTAACCATGAAGAGCCTCTTGGAGGCAGGAGTACATTTCGGACACCAGACAAAGAGGTGGAATCCGAAGATGGCACGTTTCATCTTCACGGAGAGGAACGGAATCCACATCATCGATCTGCAGAAGACATCTGCATGCATCGTAGAGGCCTATGAGGCAATCAGGACACAGGTAAAGAACGGCAAGCAGATCCTCTTCGTCGGAACGAAGAAGCAGGCTCAGCAGGCCATCGAGACAGAAGCCAAGAGATGCGGCATGCCCTATGTATCGAACCGCTGGCTTGGTGGTATGCTCACGAACTTCACAACGATCAAGAAGAGCATCGCAAAGCTCAAGAAGATAGAGAGGATGGAGGCGGACGGAACCTTCGAGTCGCTTACGAAGAAGGAAGTCGCCCTCTACACCAAGGAGAAGAACAAGCTCGAGAAGAACCTTGGCGGAATCAAGGATATGAAGGAGCTCCCCGGAGCGCTCTTCATCATCGACACCAAGAAGGAGGCTCTCGCAGTAGCGGAGGCCAAGAGGCTTGGAATCCCCGTAATCGCAGTAGTCGACACGAACTGCGACCCCACGGACATCACCTACCCGATCCCGGGAAACGATGACGCCATCAGGGCGATCTCGCTCTTCGTCGAGATCATCGCGAATGCAGTCATCGATGCA
>CALXXR010000029.1 GCA_944392735.1 uncultured Spirochaetaceae bacterium
CCAGGAAGAGAGCAGCGGCCGTCAGTGCCGTAAGCCCTGTCCGCCCTCCCGCGATCACGCCGGTCGAGCTCTCGGCGGTGGTCGTCTCCGTGGATGTGCCGAGGATCGCTCCGACCGTCGTTCCCACGGCATCGGCGAAGAGGGCCTCCTTCGCATTCGGGATGCTTCCATCCTCATCGACCATACCAGCCTCGGTTGCGCAGCCTATGAGGGTGCCGGCGGTATCGAACATATCGACGAAGAGGAACGTGAAGACGATGATGAGGAACTCGAATGAGAATATCCCTGTGAAATCGAAGCGGCAGAACGTGGGAGAAAGCGAAGGCGGCAGGAACGATCCGCCATGCCATGCCGTAACGCCCATCGGTATGCCAAGGAGCGCCGTGGCGGCGATCCCCATGAGAAGAGCTCCCCTGACCTTCAGGACAAGGAGGGCTGCGGTGAGCGCCAGTCCGATGACGGCAAGCAGCTCGGGCCCGATGCGCGTTATGTCGCCAAGCTCCACCAGATGCCTACCTGCCGTGATGATTCCCGCATTCTGCAGTCCGATGAAGGCGATGAAGAGCCCAAGACCTCCGCTTATGGCATTGCGGAGGACGGGAGGGATGCTCCTTATGATGGCCTCTCGCACGTTGAAGATCGTCAGGAGTATGAAGATGATGCCCTCGATGAAGACAGCCGCCAGCGCCGTCTCCCAGGAATACCCCATGCCGAGCACGACCGTATATGCGAAGAAGGCATTGAGGCCCATGCCCGGAGCAAGCGCGTACGGCAGGTTCGCCAAGAGCGCCATGACCGCAGTGGCTATCGCCGCGGAGAGCGCCGTCGCCGTGAAGACCGCTCCCCTGTCCATCCCAGCCTCTCCGAGTATGGCTGGATTGATGATCAGTATGTATGCCATCGCGAGGAAGGTCGTCGCGCCCGCGATGACCTCCGTCCTTATATCCGTGCTGCGTTCCTTCAGCTTGAAGAACTTCTCCATCTCTGCCCCTTTCCGACCATTCTAGCACTGCGATGGCCCTATTTGTGCAGAAAAGGAGCGATGTCCATTTCGATTTGCCACCCGCAACGAACTGGCTTAGACTGGTTCTGGAGGCTCTGAATGGATAAGAAGACCGTTTCCGAACTTATCGATGCCGCGATGGGCAGGACGCCATGCGACCTGGTCATCCGCAACGCCGAGATCGTCGATGTATGCAGCAGGGAGACCTTCCGCTCCGATGTCTGGATAAAGAATGGCCTGATAGCAGGCTTCGGAGGGGAGCGTGAGGCGAAGAAGGAGTTCGATGCAGGCGGACGCTACCTCATCCCAGGATTCATCGATGCGCACTGCCACATCGAATCGTCGCATCTCTCGCCCTCTCAGTTCTCCGATGCCGTCGTCCCGTGCGGAACGACCACCGTCATCGCCGATCCCCATGAGATATGCAACGTGACAGGGCTCGATGGGATGGAGTACATGCTGTCATCATCGGAGGGCATACCGCTATCGGTATTCCTCATGTTCCCATCCTGCGTTCCGGCTACTCCGTTCGAGCATTCGGGCGCCATCCTCAAGGCCACGGACATGGAGAAGCACATGGACAACCCGAGGGTGCTCGGACTGGGAGAGATGATGAACTATCCAGGAGTCGCCGGATGCGACGATGATGTGCTGGACAAGCTCGATACCGCATACAGGCGCGGCAAGCACATCGATGGCCATGCGCCATCGATCAAGGGCACTGCGCTGGATGGATATGCTGCAGCGCTCATCACCACCGACCATGAATGCGAGACGCCCGAGGAGCTGCAGGACAAGATCAGGAAGGGCATGTACGTCATGCTCCGCGAGGGAACGGCATGCCGCAACGTGCTCCAGCTGCTTCCCGGCGTAACCGAAGGCAATTCATCCCGCGTCGTCTTCTGCACGGACGACAGGCAGCCCCAATCCATCGTCGAGGACGGGCACATCAACTACGGCGTCTCCCTTGCGATCAGGGCGGGCCTCGATCCGATTACGGCGATATCGATGGCGACGCTCAATGCAGCGAACTGCTATGGCCTGGATGACCGCGGCATGATAGCACCTGGCCGACGTGCCGACTTCTTCCTTTCATCCTCCATATCCGATGGAATAAAGGCCGAGGAGGTCTTCATCCTAGGACGCAAGGTCGCAGAGAACGGCAGGATACTGGAGAAGGCAAGGCACACCGAGCCGGTGAACGTCTCGGGAAGGATGGACGTCAAGGGATTCTCGAAGGCAACGCTCTCCCTGCGCCCCGGCTCGGATCATGTGCGCGTGATCGACATCATCCCCGGCGGCGTCGTGACAGGCAAGGGCGAGGCATGGATCAAGCGCGATGCAGATGGCGAGTGGATCCATGAGGATGATAAGGACATCCTCAAGCTTGCCGTCATAGAGCGCCACCATGGCACAGGCAATGCCTCGACTGCCCTGATCAGGGGCTATGGAATGAAGCATGGAGCCGTGGCTACATCCATCGCCCACGATTCGCACAACATCATCGTCATCGGAGACAACGACGACGATATGGCGAAGGCCGTAGAGAAGCTGATCTCGATCGGCGGCGGCATAACGATGTTCAAGGATGGCAGGGAGCTGGGAACGCACAGGCTCGAGATAGCGGGACTCATGACCGACCTAGGGCTTGAGGAGGTCACGGAGTGCCTGAGGGAAATGCACGAGACGGCTGACAGGGAGCTGCACACGGCACCGGGCATCGACCCGTTCATGACGCTCTGCTTCATGGCGCTTCCCGTCATACCGGCGCTCAAGCTGACAGACTGCGGACTGTTCGACGTGGAGTCATTCTCATTCACGCCGATCGCCATCGACCAGTGATCCAGCGGCTCTGATCTCGCTTTCCCTGAATCCTTTCCTGAGGAGGGTCGCCCTGGCGCCCTCCTCTCCCTTTCTCCGCATAAGCGATTCAAGCTGGATGGCAAGCGGCTTGAGGTACGACTCGTTCTCCCAGGCCTCATCGAGGGCTTCATCCGCTATGGACCGAGGAGTCCCCTTCTCAAGCAGTCTCATGCGAAGGATCTGCCGCCCTTCCGGATTGCGCCTGAGGCGCGATCGGATATAGCTTTCTGCGAAGCGCTTCTCGGAGAGGCTGCCTTCCTCCTCAAGCCTCTCGATCGCAGCATCCACCTCTTCCATGGGGATTCCCTTCGCAGCCAGCTTCTGGCATAGCTCCTTCTTCGTGTGCTCCCTCTGCGCAAGGAGCTTGATTGCCCTGTCGTACGCATCCATGGACTATTCCTCCTGGCTGGAAAGCGTCAGCGAGTAGAGCATCAGAGAGCCATCTGCTGACAGCGTGCACAGGCTGTCGGAATCGAAGGAATGGACGATTTCGGCGGAAGCACCATCCTGGGATATCCCTCCGATCCGCTCATTCTCCGACCCTGTCGAGATCTCTATGATTGCAGCCCTGCCATCGCGGGGAACGCCGACGATCGCCCCCAGCTCATCGCCTGCGGAGACGGAGAACGACAGATGGCTGTCTCCTATAAGCATCAGCACCTGTCTGAAGAGCGAATCCCCATCCGCTACCGGAAGAGGCGCCTGCGTCACACTGGCGCTGCCCGTGCCGACGATGAGATCGACATCCCCATATGAGGAATCCTCGAGGATCTCTCCCAACGCAAGATCATCTGCGCTGATATCGAATGCCGCGAAGAGCGAGCTGGCAAGGAAAGCGGAGATGACGAAAACGACGAGCCTCTTCATGCGACTGGACCTCCTGATGATCTTCTACATTCTGCGACGGATGGACGGCAACCTCAAGAAGGAGTTCGATTCCATATGCGAGGATTTCGGCATGGCATCGACTACGGCCATCAACGTATCTGCAGAGGCTGTTGCCAGGGATAGGCGTTTCCATTCGAGATATACTCGGACAGGAAGGGGCTGAACGCCTTCAATGCGCTTCGTGCGGCCGCTAAGACGAATGGTATCCAGGATCCGTCCCCTGTGCTGATATCAAAAAGGAGATAGGACTCACAGGAGAAGGCATGGTGGACTGAAGGGAACAGCTAGGCTGCAGACAAAAAAGAAGGCCAGTCCGAAATGGACTGACCAACCTGTGAAGAGAGGGCCTTTATCTCTTGGAGAACTGGAAGCGCCTTCTTGCGCCCTTCTGGCCGTACTTCTTCCTCTCGACCATCCTGGAATCCCTGGTCATAT
Source organism: uncultured Spirochaetaceae bacterium (assembly GCA_944392735.1). Classification (GTDB taxonomy): domain Bacteria; phylum Spirochaetota; class Spirochaetia; order Sphaerochaetales; family Sphaerochaetaceae; genus Ornithospirochaeta. The sequence goes on from CALXXR010000029.1 coordinate 4,190, forward strand.
AGCCAGCAGCATGGAGTGCCGGGCGGAGATCTGCGTCATAGTCGACGAGAGCCCTTGCCAGTCCGTGCCTGCATGCCTCTGCCTGGGAGCAGATGCCGCCGCCAGCGACCGTGATCACGAGGTCGTACTTTCCTGTCGTCTCCGTAGCCTCGAACGGCTGGAGGACCTTTGCTGCGTTGATAGCGTCGACGAAATACTCCTCGAGCTTCTTTCCGTTGATCTTAACCTGGCCGTTGCCCTCCCTGAGGTAGACCCTAGCGACGGAGGTCTTGCGGCGTCCAACGCCGTGGCCGAGGTTGATTGACTTGATATCTTCTTTCTTGGTAGCCATCCCGCCTCTCCTTAAATCTCGATAGCAATCGGCTGCTGCGCCATGTGCGGGTGCTCTGCACCAGCATAGATCTTCACGTTCGTGAGGAGCTTCCTTCCGAGCCTGTTGTTCGGAAGCATGCCCTTGACGGCGTTCTCCATCGGGAACGTCGGCTTGCGGGCTACCATCTTCCCATAGGACTCAGCCTTGAGTCCGCCTGGATACATGGAGTGGCGGTAGTACATCTTGTCCGCCATCTTGTTTCCGGTGACCTTTGCCTTGGCTGCGTTGATGATGATTACGTAGTCACCGATCTCCTGATGAGGTACGTACTCCGCCTTATTCTTGCCCTTGATGATGGAAGCTGCTGCTGCAGCGACTCTTCCAAGGGACTTTCCCTCCGCGTCAATGAGATACCATTTCCTCTCGATTGCCTGCGGCTTTACGAAAATAGTCTTCATAAACTCAACCTTAATTCATTCTGCTCTAAGGCATTGCCTCTCCCATCCCAGAGCAAGGCTCCATTCAGGGACGCATTGCGGAGGACATCAGGTCACCGAATCCAAAGGCCTTTTCATCATCCATGGAGTTCCCGGGGAAAGGAAGTTTCGTTTGAAGATTTCTCTTCGGCTCCTGGAAGTGCAAGCATCCAATGGATATCCTGCGTCATCCCTCATGCGAGAGAATGCGCTTTTGCGCACGGAACTGCATTATATCGAAGAAGGCATTCCCTTGTAAAGACATATGATGCGATCAGCCGTCGACCTTCTCCAGAGCCGCATATGCCTCGATGAACTTGGCCGTCCGTCCGGGGAAATCTATCACGAGGACGCGGTTGCCGTTGGCCTTCTCCTCGATGTCCCTGATGACGCCCTCACCATAGTTCGAGCTTCGCACCCTGTCTCCGGCATTGAACGTGAACGCCTTGTTCACCTCCGGCCGCTTCGGCGCTTCTGACGATCCGCCCTTCCTGATCGCTATGCCGCTTGCCCAGGCTGGCTTGTTCTCCACGCTCTGGGAATAGCTTCGATGCTCTATGCGCGATCCGACATAGCCCGAGGCCTGAACCGATGGCCTGCCCTTCGTGTATGCGACATCGCCGGAGAGCATCCTCTCGGGTATCTCGGAGAGGAAGCGCGAGGGGATGTGGTACTCGTTGCGGCCCCACATCATGCGGGAGCCGACGAATGAGAGGTAGAGGCTCTCCTTCGCCCTCGTCATGGCGACGTACATGATCCTCCTCTCCTCCTCGACGTCCTTCATCGAATCGGAGAGGCGTCCGGGGATGATCTCATCCTCGACGCCCACGACGAAGACGCGCCGGAACTCGAGGCCCTTGGTATTGTGCATGGTCATGAGGGTGACGCCCTCATCATCCCTTGGATCATGGTCGCCAAGCGTGGTGGAGTCCAGCGTCAGCTTCTCCAGGAACGCGCTCAATGCCGATCTGCCGCACCCCGCCTCGCTGAGGACGGATACGAGCTCTCCCAGGTTCTCAAGCTTCGCCTTGCGTACGGTCCTGTCGCTCTCCCTGTTGTAGAGATCATAGAGCTGGAAGTCCTCCAGTGCCTTGTTCAGCATATCTCCGAGATTGCGATCTGCATCATCGATCGCCTTCTCGGCCTCATCCCATGCGCTGAGGAATATCCTGGCATTGGAGGAAGCCTGGCCGGAGGATTCCGATGCGAACGCCGCCAGCGCTTCATGCAGATCCTGGTCGATGCCTACGATGCGCTCCACCTTCGCGCTTCCGAGCCCCCTTGCAGGCTTGTTGATGATGCGGCGGAACGAGACGACATCGCGATGGTTCATCAGAAGGCGCAGTATGGAGAGCGCGTCCTTGACCTCCTCGCGCTCATAGAAGCGGAGCGCTCCGATGACCTTGTATGGGATGCGCCTGTCGGTGAAGGCCTGCTCGAACGCCTGCGACTGCGCGTTCGTGCGATAGAGGACAGCCGTATCGTCGTATCCTCCGAGGCTGTGGATGAGATTGGCTATGCGTTCGGCCTCCCCCCTTCCGTTCATGCTGTACATGATCGATGGCTTGGTTCCATGAAGGCCTTCAGCGCTCACCAGCTCCTTGCTGTGCCTCTCCTTGTTGTGGGATATGAGGGCACCGGCCGCTGCGAGTATCTCCGATGTCGAGCGGTAGTTCTTCTCGAGCTTGATCTCGCGCACGTTGTCGAACTGTGAGGCGAATGTGAGTATGTTCTCGATCTCAGCGCCGCGGAAGGAGTAGATGGACTGGTCATCGTCGCCGACGACGACCAGCTGCGTATCCTCCCCTACCAGCTGACGGAGGAACTCGAACTGCATCCTGTTCGAATCCTGGTACTCATCGACGAGCACCATCCTGAAGCGGCGGCGCACGGCATCACCCGCTTCCGGATGATCGCGGAGAAGCTCCGTGGGCTTGGAGATCAGATCGGCGAAGTCGGCATTGCCCGATGCATCGAGCGCATCCTCGTACTTCCTGAAGAGCGTTGAGAAGTCATAGTCGGGAAGGAGCTTGTCCAGTCCGGGGGAATCGGGCGTCATGCCCTTGTCCTTCGCCTTGGATATCGCCTTGACGACCTCCCTCAGCGATTTCTTGTCGAGCGATGAGACGGTATCCAGAAGGGACAGCGAATCGGAATCGTCGTATATGCAGAACTCCGGCGAGAGCCCCACGAGCGTGCCGTAGCGGCGCAGCAGGTACGCCCCGAACGAATGGAACGTCCTCATCTCAAGCCCGCCAAGGTCCACGCCTGGCAGCATCGCCTCGACGCGTCCCCTCATCTCTCCTGCGGCGCGGTTGGTGAAGGTGACTGCAAGTATCTGATACGGCTTGTATATCCCCTGCTCTATCGCATAGGCGATCTTCGATGTGATCGTACGCGTCTTTCCCGATCCGGCGCAGGCCAGGAGGAGGAGGTTGTGGTCGAAGTCCAGCACTGCCTCCCTCTGTTCGGCATTGAGTGCAGAGAGGTCAGTCAATGAGGACTCCTTCGAGGTCCACGCCCCTTGTGCGCGTGATTCCAGCCCTCACCCTGTCACCCGGCTCCATGCCGCGTCCCATGACGACCGTAAGGCCATCGACGTCGGGTGCCTGGGCATAGATGCGCCCGATGGCGAGGTCCTCGCCCTCCACCTTCTCCTCGATGAGGACGGTGTACTCATGGCCGACGAAGCGCTCCAGCCTCTCGGAGGTGATCGTCTCCTGAAGCGCCTCCAGCTCCTTCTGCCAGCGCCTGGCCTTCCTCTGAGCCTTGAGATGATCCTCCTCGGAGCGCATATCATAGGCGGGAGTATCCTCCTCGCGCGAATAGAGGAACGAGCCCATCCAGTCGAAGCGGGCATCGCGAGAGAACTGCATCAGGGTGTCGAAGGCCTCCCTGTCCTCTCCGGGGAAGCCGAGCATCAGCGTCGTCCTGATCACGGCATCGGGAAGGGCTTTTCTGATGCGCCTTATGAGGGCGAGGTACGTCTCAGGATCTCCCGTGCGCCTCATCGGCCGCAGCACCTTCGGATCGGCATGCTGGAATGGGATATCGAAATAAGGGAGGATCTTCCTCCTTTCCCTGCAGAGCTCGATGAGACCTTCCGGGAACGTATCGGGATGGATGTAGAGCATCCTCAGGACGAAGTCACCCTCAAGCGAAGAGAGGCGGTCCATAAGCTCCACGAATCGCGATGGTTCTCCATCATCGGTGCCGTATGCGCCGAGATCCTGTGCAACGATATCGATCTCGTATATGCCCTGCCCTATGAGGCGCTTGGCCTCTGCGATGACCTTATCCATCGGCCTCGACCTCAGCGGTCCCCTGATGAGCGGAATGGCGCAGTATGCGCACCTGTGGTTGCAGCCCTCGCTGATCTTCAGATAAGCCGATCCCGGATAGTTCAGCAGCACGCGGCGGTCGTCGCGCTCGCTCTCGGGCTCGAACGACTCGGGTATGAGGAGCCTCTCCCTGCCTTCGAGGACCTCGGGAAAGCGCGAAAGGTCCTTGTTGCCGAAGATGGCGGAGGCCTCCTCCAGGTCCATCTCCCTGCCATAGCGCTCGGCAAGGCATCCCGCCATGATGATACGGGCATCGGGATTGAGCCTGTGCAGCGCGAAGAAGGCATCGATGGACTCCTTCTTGGCGCTCTCGATGAAGCCGCAGGAGTTGACGACGATGACATCAGCCTCCGAGGCATCCTCCGTCATCTCATAGCCATCCTCCAGCGCGTATGTGAGGAGAATCTCCGAATCAACCTGATTCTTGGCACAGCCAAGGCTTTCGATGTATATCCGCTTCACAAGCGGAATCGTAGTCGATAGCAGACGCTATTGCAACAAGGACGGATTCCTCTAGAATGACAGGAGAGGAGGAGTTGAGAATGGACCATGATGCACCGCTCCTCCTCGTGGAGGACCTGAAGGTAACGCTTGGGGGGAAGATGGCCGTCGACGGCGCATCGCTCAGCATCGCCCGTGGAGAGGTCCTGGGGCTCGTGGGCGAATCGGGGTGCGGGAAGACCATGACAGCGCTGTCGCTCATCGGCCTGGTGCCTCCAGGGGCAAGGGTATCGGGAAGGATCGTCTTCGACGGCATCGATGTCCTGGATCTGCCGGAGAAGGAGATCAGGAGGATCAGGGGAAGAGGAATCGCCTACATCTTCCAGGATCCGGCATCCGCGCTCAATCCATTCCTCACGATCGGCAGCCAGATGATGGATGCGATCATGGCGCACGGGGATGCCGGGAGGGAGGAGGCCTCCATGAAGGCCATGGAGATGCTCAGAAGCGCGGGGCTGCCGGATGCATTGTCCATCTGCAGCGCCTATCCGCATCAGCTATCCGGGGGCATGAAGCAGCGCGTGATGATAGCACTGGCCCTCTCATGCAACCCCAAGCTCATCATCGCGGATGAACCGACCACGGCGCTAGACGCGACGGTGCAGGCCTCGATACTGGCGCTTCTCGGGAAGGCCGTCAGGGAGAATGGCATCTCGATGCTCCTCATAACCCACGACCTCTCCATCGCAGCTTCCCTCTCTACGTCCATATGCGTGATGCACTCGGGAAGGATCATCGAGCACGCCTGCACGGAGGAGCTTTTCAGGAATCCCCTCCATCCATATACGAAGGAGCTTCTCCATCCAAGCGGGAGACGCTTGGCGCCGCCATCGAGATCCGGATGCCCATTCCACCCCGCCTGCCCGAAGCGCATGGACATCTGCACGAGGAAGGCCCCGACGATGGCTGGCGATGGCGGACATGCCTCATCATGCTGGCTCAACCAGAGGGAGGGAAGCGATGCCTGAAGCGATCCTCCGCGTTCGGAACCTCACGAAGCGCTATGGCACGATCGCGGCCGTGGACGATGCCTCATTCGACCTTGGAAAGGGGGAAGTGCTTGCCATCGTGGGCGAGTCGGGATGCGGCAAGACCACGCTTCTCAGGGCGATCGACAGGCTGACGGACTTCCAGGGCCTGATCGAGCTCGAAGGCAGGGATATATCGAGGATGGAAGGCAGGGCGCTGAGGCGCATGAGGCGGTCGATGCAGATGATCTTCCAATCCCCCTCGTCAGCGCTGGATCCGCGGATGAAGGCAGGAGACATCATCGCAGAGCCGCTCCGCATACACGGCCGGATCGAAAGGACCATGCTCAAAGAGGAGGTCGGGAAGGCGGCGGATGCCGTCGGAATCGACAGGAAGGACCTCGATCTGACGCCCGACAGGTTCTCGCTGGGGCAGAAGCAGAGGATAGCCATCGCAAGAGCCATCATTTCCAAACCCTCCGTCATCCTTGCGGACGAGCCTGTATCATCCTTGGATGCACCGCTTCGCAGGGGAGTGCTAGACCTCATCGGGAACCTCAGGAAGGAGATGGGGATATCATTCATCATCGTCTCCCACGATCTTGAGATGGTCAGGAGCATCAGCGACCGCGTCATCGTCATGAACCTTGGGCGGATCGTCGAGGAGGCTAAGACGGACGAGCTCTATTCAAACCCGCTTCATCCATTCACGAAGGCGCTGCTGGATGCCGCATCGCTTCCCGACCCCATCGATGAGATAGGAAGGATACGTCCATCCCTTCCGGGAGAGCCTGTGAGGCCAGAGCCATCGTTCTCCGGATGCCCATTCCAGCCGAGATGCAGAGAGAGCATGGCAAAGTGCATCAGCATCCGCCCCGGATTGGATGAGGCTGCGGCAGGACACCTCGTCTCATGCCTCCTCCATCAGCGGAAGGAGCGTTGAATGGAGCGGATCATAACGGCAAGGAGCCTCAGGCTCGACAAGGCGGAATCGGAGCTGACGGAACTGGGGCGGAGCTGGGAGCGAACCCTCATCTCAAAAGGGATCATATACGCCCCGCTGTTCAGCGCACTCATCATCTCCCCCTCCCCCGAAGGAGGCCGGCTCGGATACTTCGAGGCTCCATCCAGGCTCATCGTCATCTCAGAGGCCGTACTGGACAGCGCCTCCGCATCCGATGCCCGTTCCATCATGCTCCATGAGCTTGCCCACGCCCTGGACTATGCCCTCCATGGATTCCTATCCGGCCACAGCCCATCGTTCAGGGAATGCTGCCGCATGCTGGGGCTCGATCCCGGATTCGAGAAGAGCCGCGTCAGGCTATCGGCGGCGGAGAGGAATGGAAGGAAGGACCGCGTCAGGAAGCTCCTGGCGCTCTCGTCATCGCCATTCGAGAACGAGGCGTCGGAAGCGATAAGGAAGGCGAAGGCGCTGATGGCGAAGGAGGGCATAGACCTCGAGGAGGACAGCGAGGAGAGGATCTGCATGGTGCCGCTCCATGAAGGCAGGCGCTTCCCGTTCTCCATACGCATGCTCCTCTCCTACATCTCCGAGACGACGGGCGTCTACATCGTCACATCATCCTGCAATGGCCTCAAGACAGCCATGGCATACGGCTCTCTGGATGAGGTGGAGGCCTCGATATACCTCTACGACTACCTCGTCTCATCATCGAGGAGGGAGATAGCGAAGCTGCGCGGAGATGGCGAGCGCATCTCCTCGGACAGCTTCCTCCAAGGCGTAATAGCCAGCTTGCGGGAGCGCACGGCGGACGCAGGCACGGATAGCGCGCTCATGGTCATCAGGGATGGGAACATGAGGAAGGCGAAGAGCATCGTGTTCAGGGATGCGAAGCTCAGGACGACACGCACGCGCTCACGGGGCGGCGATGCCTCGAGCTACGGACGGGGACGATCGTTCGGCTCGTCGCTCGACATAGGCGCAAGCCGCAGAAGAAGGGAGCTGAAGAGCGATTGAGCCCCTCATTGATATGGGAACGGACGGCTCTTGCTGATACAATGGCACCATGATCTCCCTAGAACCATGCACTTTCTCAGGCACAGTCGAAGTGCCTGCATCCAAGAGCCAGACGATAAGGGCCTTCCTCATCGCTGCAGCAGCCAAGGGGCGCTCCACGATCAGGCACCCACTCATCTCATCGGACACGCTTTCCGCCATCTCCGCCGTGAAGGCGCTTGGAGCGCATGTCAGCTTCAGCGAGGATGGGAGGACCGCATATGTCGAATCCGAGGGCTTCTCGGCAGATGACGGCACAGTCATAGACGCCGGCAACAGCGGAACGACGACATACCTGCTGCTGCCGATGGCAGCCTCCATCCCCCGCTCCATAACCATCACCGGCGACGATCAGCTCAGAAGGCGTCCAGTGCGCCCGCTCGTCGAGGCGATCAGGATGCTGGGGGCGGAGGCCAAGGACTGCGATGGGCTTCCGCCTGCTACCATCCGCGGCCCGCTGAAGGGAGGGCATGCATCGATCGAATGCAGGACGAGCCAGTATCTTTCGGGGCTGCTGCTCGCCTCACCCCTTGCAGAGGGCAGGACCGTCATCGACTGCCCCCTCCTCTACGAGAAGCCATATGTCTCCCTCACGCTCGGATGGCTGGATAGGCAGGGCATCCACTACACGATATCCGATGACTATATGCACGCCGAAGTCGAGGGCGGGCAGGAATACAGGCCATTCGACGAATCCATCGATGGGGACTTCTCGTCGGCATCGTTTTTCTTCGCCGCTGCGGCGGTATCGGGGACGAAGGTGACGGTGGAGGGCCTGGACAGGAACGATCCGCAGGGGGACAAGGCGATCCTCGGCATACTCGAGAAGATGGGCTGCCGCGTCGAATGGAACGGCAGATCCGTTGCCGTGACGGGACCGGAGAGGCTCCATGGAGGGGAATTCGACCTCAATGCAATCCCCGACACCCTTCCCATCCTCTCGATAGCAGCGGCGGCTGCAGAGGGCGACACGCGCCTTACGAACGTCCCACAGGCAAGGATCAAGGAGACGGATAGGATAAGCTGCATGCGGGAGAACCTGGAGATCCTCGGAGTGGAGGCCGATGAGGAGCCGGATGGGCTTGTCATCCACGGCCGCGGAAGGATCAATGGCGGATGCGTTCGAGGCTTCGGCGACCACAGGATCATAATGGCGCTTGCAATAGCGTCGGGAGCGGCGGAGAATGCCATTGTGATAGATGACGAGAAGGCGGCAGCGGTCACGTTCCCCACCTTCTTCGAACTGGCCGAGAGCATCAGGAGGGAGAGATGAAGGATTTCAGGTCCGATACATTCACACAGCCCACGGAGGGCATGCGCAGGGCCATGTACATGGCGGAGACCGGCGATGACGTATATGGAGAGGATCCGACGGCGCAGAAGCTGCAGAGGATGGCGGAGGAGATCACGGGCAAGGAGGAGTCGCTGATCGTCTCATCGGGATGCATGGGCAACCTCATTCCTCACATGATCAAGGGAGGAAGGGGCAAGGAAGTGCTCTGCGCACCCGAGTCCCACATCGTCAGGCACGAGATAGGTGCCGTCGCCTCCCTCTCCGGCACGCTTCCGGTGCTGGTGCCATCGAAGGATGGGATCATGGAGCCGGATGATGTGGAGAAGAACATCCACGGCTATGCATACGATATGTCCCAGACGGCGATGATCGAGACGGAGAACACCACGTCAGGCCTCATCTATCCGCTGGAGACGCTGAGGGAAATCAAGCGGATCGCGAAGGAGCATGGGCTCTGGGTCCACCTCGACGGAGCGAGGATATTCAACGCATCCGTCGAGACGGGTATATCCGTGCGCGACTATGCTGCCACATCGGATGACATCACGTTCTGCCTCTCGAAGGGCCTTGGCTGCCCTGCGTTCTCCATCCTCTCCTCATCCCATGAGTTCATCAGGGAAGCCAAGAGGTGCAGGAAGATCCTCGGTGGCGGCATGCGCCAGATCGGCATATTAGCCGCCGCAGGCATCTACGCGCTCGAGAACAGCATCGCCAGGCTGAAGGATGACCATGAGCATCGTGCCGCGATATCCGAGGCGCTGAGCGGGACAGGCTGGGCCGATGTAAGGATATCATCGACGAACATGATCTTCTTCACGTCCCTCTATCCGATGGCAGGCATCATCGAAGCCTTCAGGAAGAAGGGCGTGCTCTTCCTCGAGGATGCTGGGATGGGCAGGATCGTCACATCGCTCAACGTCACCGATGAGGACACGGATGAGATGGTGAGGATCATCAAGGAGATGGATGAGAAGGAGTTCACGGCATGAAGACGATCATCGCCCTGCACACGGGAACGGGCAACAGCCTTTATATCGCGAAGCGCATCCCCGATGCTGAGATCCACCGCATGGGGGACTTCCTCTCCGGCCGCTATGAGCTTCCGGAGGATACGGAGCGGCTCGGCATCGTCTTCCCTGTCTACTGCTGGGGACTGCCCTACCCCGTGAGGAGGTTCATCAGGGAATGCCTTGGAAGGAGGGACAATTCGAAGCTCGGATACGTCTTCGGGCTCGCGACATGCGGAGCCTTCCCCCTCTACACGCTCCACGATCTCTCGGCAGAGCTCTCCGATGCCGGCATTGCCCTGGCCTACGGAGCCTCGTTCAGGCTGCCGGATGCCTATCTGCCGCTGCAGAAGAAAGCTGTGACTCCGGAGGCTGCGGAGAAGATGGCGAAGGACATCGAGCCAAAGCTCGAGAAGGCGATCCAGGACATCTCCAATGAGGAGATCTCCATCCCCAGGCGCGGACCGGGCTGGCGGATCGTGAGGAGGATATCCCAGTCGGCGATGGTCCCTAGGAACAACATGGGCATCATCGTCAACGAATGCAGCGGATGCGGCACATGCGCAGCAGTCTGCCCCATGGGCAACATCTCGATCGTCAACGGGCGCGCCGCGATGGGGCCGGAGTGCATTTCCTGCTTCGCCTGCTACCACAGATGCCCGGAGAATGCTATAGAGTATAAGGGAGCTACCGGCCAGTACCGTGGCCTTGTAGATACAAAGGAGTTGAAAAGCATATGAATTTCGACGCGGCAGCCGACAGACGCAACACGAACAGCATCAAATGGAACAGGGATGCAATCGAGAACATCTCAGCCAATCCAGCGGCTGAGCCATTCTGGGTTGCGGATATGGACTTCTTTCCCGAGCCGCATGTGCAGGAGGAAGGAAGAAGCCTTGCGGGCCTTGGCGTATATGGATACCCATCGTATCCGAAGGATACATCCGCTGTCGCGGCATGGGTGAGGATGAAGCATGGCTGGATCCTCCCGCAGGAGAAGATCATCTTCGCACAGGGGCTTCTCCACGCCATCTGCCTCTCGGTCAACCTCTTCTCGAAGAAGGGCGACAAGCTGCTTGTCCCCTCCCCTATGTACAGGCCCTTCAGGCTGATTCCGGAAAGAAACGGCAGGAATCTCATCGAGCATGACCTCGACTATGAAGATGGCTGCTTCTCGCTCAACAGGGAGCGCTTCGAAAAGGATGCGCAGGATGCCGACATGATCGTCTTCTGCTCGCCGCAGAATCCCTCCGGCCTCGTATTCTCCGAGGATGACCTCGAGTTCGTCCTCAACGTCGCCAAGAAGCGCGATATCGTGATCATCTCCGATGAGATCCACTCGGATCTCGTCCATCCAGGTGCCAAGCATCTTCCGATGGGGCTCGTGAACGAGCATGTGGGCGCCAAGTGCATCACGCTCTTCGCTCCTTCCAAGACATTCAACATCGCAGGCGAGCACTGCGCGTTCGCAGTCCTCTCCACGCCCGAGATGCAGGACACATTCGAGAAGGCGGAGAGCGCCCTCTGGCTCGATGAGCCGGGACTCTCGGCAGGAGCTCTCGCAGCTGCCGCATACACGAAGGGATTCGACTACAACAAGGAGCTCTGCCGCTATCTTGGCGAGACGACCGAGATGATGAGGAAGTATCTCGAGAAGAACTGCCCCGGCATGATCATGGTCAATGGCCAGGCTTCATTCGTCACGTTCATCGACTGCGGAACATACTACCAGAAGATCGAATCCGAGGTGCTTGGACATCCCGACAGATACCAGGGAGGCGCCGGCGGCGGCATCCTCTCACGCTTCTTCGGCGTCGCAGCAGGCGTCGCAGTCAACGACGGAACATGGTTCGGCAGCGAATGGAAGAACTTCATCCGCTTCAACTACGGCACGTCCAAGGACAGGGTGCTCAAGGCCCTCGAGAGGATGGTCAAGGCCGTGAAGGCTCTTTGATAGGGCGTCCCGACGAATCGATGAAGGTGCTTCGCCTCCAGCCTCTCACGTAGAGGAGGACGGCGAAGCATTTCCTTCCATACAGCTCCTCCATCGCCTTCGCATAGGCTGTTATCTGGCCCATATGCACCGACTCATCCATGAAGCGGTCGGTCTTGTAGTCCACCACCAGGTTCCATTCATCCCCGAACACGACGAGGTCCGCCGAGCCTTCCATCACGATGCCATCGGCTGGGTAGTAGAACCTCACCTCCGCCTCAGTCCGCCTCCCCTCTATGAACGAGCTGTAGAAGTCGGATGAGAGGAAGGATGAGACGATCGATGAGATCGACGCCTGGAGCCTCTGCCTCTCGGCATCCGTCAGCTCGGGAGGGAACGGATAGCGTGGAACAGAGCCATCCAACGCTCCCTCGAGCGCCGCATGGACGGCCGTTCCGAACGAATCCTGCATCATGTGGCTGAAGACGATATCATCGGAGGGAAGCGATGGAAGCTCATCCCCCTTCCCCGCGATTCTCTCCGCGTGCGACGAATCCTTCACGCCCACGCGCCTCTCGCAGTATGTCGGCTCCGGAGACACATCCCTGTCATACCACCCATGATCTGCATCCCCGCTTCCATGCCTGAAGAGCGATGATGCCGGAACGAATGGGATGATCGAAGGCTCTGCCCCTCCGCTTGCCGGCATGTAGATATCGAGGAGCGATGATCCCGTGCGGCGCCGCCTGAGGTGCGCCGTGATGATGATGTGGTCCACGGCCCTGGTCATCGCGACATAGAGCAGCCTCCTCAGCTCAGCTTCCTCCCTGCGTCTTCTGTACGCGGCCATCTCACGGATGATGAGGTTGTCCTCCCCAAGCGGAGTGATGTCCGGCATGATGCAGCCGCCGATGGAGATCAGGTTCTCCCTGGCTCCCTGATTGCTGCTGCCATGGTCGGCATCGGAGATGAACACGACAGGGAACTGAAGGCCCTTCGATCTGTGTATCGTCATGATCTGCACCCCATCCGTCTCGAGGTGCTGGACCGGTGCGCTGTCGAGCTTGACGGCCTGCCCCACAAGCGGCCTGAGGTAATCGAGGAAAGCAGGAAGGGATCGGCCGGCTTCATCATAGAGCACCGCGGCGGACCATATGTAGCTGAAGTGCTCGGCATAGGGTGAGAGGTATCCAGAGCACTGGAGGTATGCATTGTATCCGCTCTCATGGAACATGCGCGTGAGGATCTCCGTTATCCTCCTCCTTCCAGCCATGCCCCTCAGATCGAGGTACAGCTCCTTGAGGCTCTGGTAGGCTGCCCTGTCGGCATCGGAAGGGAATGGAGGATCATCGGCGAACGCCTCCCCTCCAGCGGAGGAGAGAAGCAGGAGGCCATCATCGGAGATGCGGGCGAACGGAGAGCGCAGAAGCGCGATGTATGCCATGCGGTCCTCCGGGTAGATCAGGAGCTGAAGGAATGCGTAGATATCCCACCCAACGCCCTCGATCGTTGCGGATGTGCTTTCCTGCACCGTATATGGGATGCCGCAGAGCCTGAAGGCCTTCTCGATGGGCATCTGCGGGGCCGTCGTCCTCAGCAGCACGGCGATCTCCCCATAGCGCGGCCTGCGAAGCCCTCCTCTGCCATCAGGGATCAGGTATGAGTCCTCCGTCGTGATCTCAAGGATCTTCCGCGCAATGTACATGGCCTCCGAATCGACCGCATCCGCAGCCTCCTCCCCGCCTCCTTCAGCCTGAACGAGGGCAAGCTCGATCGCAGGCTCGACGCCGTCGCTTGCGCCTCTGGCCCTTATCGTCTCAGCCGTTGCATGGAATGATGAGAACCTCCTTCCCGTCAGCTTCTCATCGAGCATCTCCCTCTCAAGATCCTCTTCCGACAACCCTGTGGAGAAGACTTCAGAGAAAACAGAGTTGAAGTGATCTATCAACGCAGGTTCGGAACGATAGTTCGCAGTCAATGACAGATTCAAGCCTCCCATATTCCTTACATCATCCTTGAGGCTACGGAAGACGGAGACATCGGCTCCGCGGAAGTAGTAGATGGACTGCTTATCGTCTCCAACGAAGAACAGCTTCTCCGGATCGATGGCCTCGAGGCCTGGAATGCCTGGCGAGAATGCCTCCTCACGCTCTGAAAGAAGGAAGAGCAGGTCGCGCTGCGTGCTGTTGTTGTCCTGGAATTCATCGACCATGATGTACCGGAAGCGCTTCTTATAATAGGTGCGGACATCGCGGTTGGAGAGCAGGACCTCCCTGCAGAGCGACTCGGCATCGCGATAGGACAGGAGCCCCAGGATTCGCTTCTGCCTCTGCATGCCTTCGATGAATGCCTCGATGACCTGCGATACGGCCATGGCATCATCCTTGCTCGCCTCAAGGACCTTCAGCGATGAAAGCTGCCCGAGGACATCGCGGATGCCGCTTTCCTTGATGAATGCAGCTATCGGCTTGTCCGCCGCCTTCCTCAGCTTGTTCAGGCTGATCTGGGGGAAGGCATCGCAGTCGCCCGCCCAGAATGCCTCAAGCGTCTTCTGTATCTCCTCGTGCTGACCATTCTCCGGATTCTCCTCATCAAGCTCCGATAGGGATGAAAGCAGAGACCCCGCCTTGGAGTAAAGAGAGGATGAGATCGTCTCGGCAAGAGCTGTGTACGACGCTGTATTATCATCGGCATCGAATGATGTGAGGATATCGCTCTCGTCTGCTGCGATCCGGCGCAGGATCTCCATCAGATCGCGGGAACTGTAGAGGCTTGAGAGCACGAGGAAGCCCGGCTCCAGATCATCCCGGCCCTGGAGCTCCTCATACACACCCTTGACCATCTCATCCTCCGCGGTCTCGTCGGATTCAAGATTCTGGAAATCCCTGGTGACCCCGAACCTGAGGGAATCGGTGCGCGCGATCTCGCCCCAGAAGGAATCCATCGTGGAGATGCGCGCCTTCGGGAAATGCTCAGAAAGCTCCAAGGCCGCAGCTTCGTCATGCTCTGCTGCAAGGGAAAGCAGAGAATAGATCCTCTCATACATCTCCGCGGCGGCCTTGCGCGTGAAGGTCAGCGTCAGTATCTCATCGGCATGCGCCTTGCCGGAAAGCACGAGGCGCACGAAGCGGAGGGAGAGGACCGTCGTCTTTCCCGATCCCGCTCCAGCGGATACGACAGCGGCCCTATCTGCCATGATAGCGGCCATCTGCTCATCGGAGACCCTGATGCCAGCCTCGAATAGGAGATCATCGAACCTCATCTTACGCTGAACCTCCTTCTGCAGATGCCTCGATAGGCGCAGCCCGCGCAGTTCTCGCTGGATGGATTGGCATGCCAGTCGCCATCGGCGATCCCATGGGCGGCGGCAGAAAGCGCTTCGATCAGATCCTTCCTATCCGGAGCTTCGGAAGATTCGGAGAAGACGCCATCGAGGAGCGAGACGAAGAAGGCCTTGGAGACGGGAAGATCGAACTCTCTCGAAGCCTCTATCAAAAGCCTGTAGATGTGGAACTGATAGCTCTTCTCCGCCTTCTCCCTGCCCATCCTGCGGCCTTTCTTATAGTCGTATATCAGAAGCGAGGAGCCATCTGGCGACGCAGCGATCCTATCCACGCGTCCATCGAGCGAGAAGCCTTCATCCGCGAATTCCATGGAGAGCGCGCATTCCAGCCCCCTGCCGTCTTCAAGCGGAACGGACTGGGCGCACATCCTCTCGACCACGCTCTTCAGGCGCGGAAGATAGCGGGCTCTAAGATAGCTTATGAGGAATACCGTCGGCCGGGTCGCCGATGATGGCATATCCTCGATGCTTCCATCGTGGGAGAACCTCCGCCCCTCGCTCCAGAGCTGCATCTCCTCATCGAAGAGCCCTGTGATATCCTCCGGTGCCGCCCCGATCCTGAAGCAGCGCTCCAGGATGCTGTGGAGCCTCGAGCCTATCTCGAGGTGATCCAGGTCCACAGGCTCGTATGCTGGCAGGTTCCTCAGCGAGAATGCATACTGCATGGCGTGCATGTATGGACAGCGTGCATAGGCATTGAATGATGTATACGAGAGAGGCACGGGAAGAGGACGCGTCCTGCCCCTATGCTCCATCGTCATATCATCCTGCTCACGCCTCTTGCGAAGCGAAGCCAGCTCCGCACGGCGATAGCCCCTCTTCTGCACGGGAAGCAGGTGTCCGCGATACGATGTGCATTCCCCTAGGAGGGGATCATCCGAAGCGGAGGGGCTGGCCTTCTCCGCACTGGAGAGCATGAACGTCAGAGGCAGCGCGAAGCCCGCGTATGTATCATAGGATGCAGAGAGGTGCAGGTCATCGGTCATGGCAGCATAGAGCGAGAGGATCGTCTTCGTTATGTCCAGCTCGCTCCGGTCCCCATCGATCTCATAGTCGGAGAGGAACGAGGCCTTCTTCACCGTCTCCGCGCCTTCCTTGCTGTTGAGGCCGATGATGAAGCGATGAGGAAACGGGATGGCAGCGTCCTGCGTGAATGGATAGACGGCGACACCCTTCACTCTGGTCCGAGGCACATACCGCAGCGTATCGGCATAGTCCATGAAGAGCGGGAAGACCGGTTCATCGGAGCCGAATCCAGCATCCTTGGCCACAGCATAGGCATCGAGGAAGTTCGAGAGGGACTTCATCAGGAATGAGTAGATGGCGGCATCCTCATCATTTCCGCGGAACTCCTCATCGACGAGGAGCCCGGACATCAGCGTGTGGATATACGATTCGATCCTTGCTGGATCCCTCTCCGCCATCAGCCTATCCAGCGTGAGGCGCATGAGCCTGTAGCTCTCGACGCCTGCGTCGCGGGGAAGCCTCATGTACCTGTCATCGCTCCTGTCCGGTGCACCGGTTATGGAGAAGCGCACGGCAGCGGCGATGAATCCCCTCATCGCACGGCTGTCCTTGAACGGGATCGCAGGATCGAGCATGAATGCCTTGAGGGAATCGAGGGAATATGACGAGGAATATATCGATGAAAGCCCCTTAAGGAATGCCCCTGGCGCCGTCGACAGCAGACGAAGCCCCTCGCGGAAGTCGAGAGGGATGCCGAAGAGGTACGCCTCATCCTCAAGGTAGGGCCTGAGCCTCTCCAGAGGCGCTGCCGAAACAGCTATGTCGGAAAGCGGAACGCCGCTATCGGAAAGACGACGCAATTCAAGGAACAATGCCCTGATCTCGCTCTTTTCATTCGAAAATACCTTGAGATTGGGGCAAGGAGCCATCAGATCATCGATTGTATGAATGCCTTCCGAACCCTTGGCCACATCCATCACACGCTCTTCCTTCGGGAATGCCGATGGCATGACGACAGCGTATCGGCGACCGGCCAGATCCGGTTCGGAAAGCTTCTGGAACGCACCTTCATAGAGCCCTGCAGACTCCAGGTACCTGCCGTATTCCGACCTCAGGAGCCTCAGGTCATCCGCCATGCTCCTGCTCTTCTTCGGCATCGCAAGCGCCTCATCCAGCCCAGTGAGGATGGGACGGAAGAACGCTGCAAGACGGGATCGCATCTCAGGATGGGAGGGAGACGACAGATAGCGCATGCGCGAAGAAAGCGAGGACGCCGCATACGAGGCGAAGATGGCACGCTCCATATCACCGGCCTGCACGCGATGAGATGCAGACGGCATGAAGAGCTCCGCGAACCTGTCGAAGGCGATGCATGATGAGGCAAGGAGGCCATGCTTCCTTTCCAGGACATACTGCGTGGAGAAGGCCCTGGCGCTCTCCTCGGTCGGGAACACGAGCACCGTTTTGCCTTCCACCATATCCATCAGATCATGCAGAGTCGTCATGGTGGGATTATAGGCTAATA
>CALXXR010000030.1 GCA_944392735.1 uncultured Spirochaetaceae bacterium
CCTGCTTCCGGCCCCCCCGGCCTCGCCGCGCTTCGAGCGTGTAAGGAACGACCCTGCGCTCTCGACAGGTCCGGTGCCGCTGATTCCGGCGTCGCCTGCCTTCTCGGCGCCTATGGAGACAAAGATGTACTCGAATCCCTCCGCCCTGAGCTGCTTGACCGTCTTCTCGGTATTGAAATGGAAGGCCACTCCCGCCGACTCGATGAACTCGACATCCTTGTCGATGGCCTCAGAGGGGATCCTGAATTCAGGGATCGTGTGCCTTACGACGCCGCCAGCCTCTCCCGACTTCTCGAAGACCTCCGTCTCGAAGCCTGCCCTGGCGAGGAAGAATGCGGCGGAAAGCCCTGCCGGTCCTGCGCCTATGACGGCGGCCTTTACATCAGATCCGCCCTCAGGCTTCTCCCAGATATCGGAAAGGAATCCCTCCATGCCCTTCCTTGCCGCAAGCTTCTTGATCTCCCTGATCTGCACCGGGCCTTCGTAGTCGAGGCGCGTGCAGTGGTTCTGGCACTGATGGTCGCATATCCAGCCGGTTATATTCGGCAGTGCGTTCTTCAGGTATATCAGTCCGATGGCCTCCGCCCAGCGCCCCTCGCCTGCAAGGGCGATGTAGTCCGGGATATCCTGATGGATCGGGCAGGATTCGACGCAGGGGGCCACGAAGCAGTCCGTGAGCGGAAGCGGCGACGAGAGCTTCGCCCTGTATGGCGCCGCGCTCTCCTTGATGAACGCCCCATCCTCCTGTGCCCTTCCCTCGAGGGTGCGGAGCTTCTCGAGGTCTATCGACTCCATCTCCCATCCATCCCGCTCTTCCACTAGCGATGCGATCTGGCTCATCCTTCCGTATCCGCCCGGATGGAGCATCTCGGTGGCTATCGTTATCGGGTGTATGCCGCACGCGAGGATATCGCCGGCATTGGCTGCGCTGGCGCCGCCGGAATACGAGATGGGAAGCTGCCCGGAGAACTCCTCGGAAAGGACCAGGGCGACCTTGATCGAGATCGGGAACAGCGAACGTCCCGACATGTACTTCTCGGCACCTGGCAGGACCGATCCATCGTTTCCGGTTCCGAGGGTGTTCGTCAGCTTGACGCCGAAGCCGCGTCCCTCCTTAGAGGCAAGGTCATCGAGGCGATGGAGCATCGGGATAGCATCCGAAAGCTGCAGATCGTGCTCGAAGCTCTCGCGGTTGAGCACGACGTACCCGAAGCCATGGCCATCGAGGATCGAACGCACCTCGTCGTATCCCAGGAGCGTGGGATTGAGCTTCACGAATGTATCGAAGCCCTTCTCGGATATCATGTAGCTGCAGATCGATTCGATCTCTGCCGGTGGGCAGCCGTGCATCGTGGATATCGTCACCGATGGCGATATCCTCGGGGATATCCTGTCCAGCTCCTTCCTGATGCGCTCGGCGCTCTCCTCGAATGCGGTTCCCTCGAAGATGCCATCGGAAAGCTCTGCATCCGCCTCCTCTATGTATGAGGAGAAGAGATCTCCGGATGCATCCTTCATCGTGTCGATGAAGCGCTGCATCTTCTCCTCCTTGATGCCGGCGAGGTTGTAGCCGACGGAGGCGTTGAAGATGAAGGACGGCTTCTCGGGTATATGGCCCTTCCTCAGCCCTTCGAGTATATGGAGCACGATCCAGGCCTTGATGTACTCATCGGCAGCCTTCTCGAGCGTGAACTCCGTGGACCATTCGACGTTGTATCCCTCATCGCGAGCATCGATGCAGGGCTTCTCTATCTCCAGATGATCCATGATCTGGACGGTCTTGAGCTCTATGAAGCGGGCGCCGCAGAGATATGCGGCGATGATGTTCTGGGCAAGCTGCGTATGGGGGCCTGCAGCCGGGCCGACAGGAGTGGTGCATTCCTGTCCGAAGACCTTTATCCTCTTCTTCCCCTTGTCCTCGTAGAACAGCGAGGAATCGATGCCGAATATCGATCCATGGTTCCTGAGCTCTCCAGCAATCCTCTCCAGCAGTCCGGAAAACGGCACGGGCCTCATCCTATCTGACATATAGCACTCCTTCTTATCTAAGATTCTACAGTATCAAAATGAGGTGTCAATCGAATAAATGCAACATTCTGCAACATGCAAGGATCCCAGAAGCAGGCTCAGGTCTGAAGAACGGGAGCAATCCAAGGCGATGGATTGCTCCCGGATATGGCAAGGCCGTCATATCCTCCACTCGCTGCTTTCCTTCTGCAAGGCAACCATATGCGAGAAGATCCCGTTGCGTTTCAGCAGTTCCTCTGGACTGCCTTCTTCAGCAACATGGCCGTCTGAGAGGACAACGATCCTGTCCGCATTCTCGACCGTTCTCATCCTATGCGCGATTACAAGAACCGTCTTGTTTCGTATCAACTTCGAGAGTGCCTTCTGGATCTCCGTCTCGTTCTCTGCATCCAGTGAGGCTGTTGCTTCATCGAGAAGGATTATCGGGGAGTTCTTAAGGAATGCACGCGCAATTGATATGCGCTGCCTCTCACCGCCTGAAAGCTCGCATCCATTCTCGCCGATCATCGTGTTCCAGCCATCGGCAAGCTTCTCCACAAACGGGAGGCACTGTGCCATCTTCCCGGCTTCGATCACCTCCTCATCCGTCGCGTCCCGACGTCCTATCCTGATGTTCTCCATGATGGTGTTATCAAAGAGCGTCACGTCCTGGAATACGATCGAATAGAGCGAGAGAAGAGCCTCCGGATCCGTCTTGGTTACATCCATGCCTCCAACTGTGATCCTCCCTGAATCAGGATCCCAGAAGCGGGCTGCAAGCCTCGAGACTGTCGTCTTGCCACCGCCAGATGGCCCGACAAGCGCTGTCACCTCTCCCTGCTTTGCCGTGAATGCCACGTCAGACAGGACTTCCTCGCCGTTGCCATAGCCGAAGCGAACATCCTCGAAGGAGATATCATAGCCTTTGTTCGTAAGCTCTGGCTTTCCTTCCTGAAGGGGGTGGAAGAGTATCTCATCCATCCTTTCCACATTCGTCCTGAGGGAGATGACTGCCGCGAGGTTCTGCAGTGAGCTCTGAAGAGGATCGTAAAGACGGGAGGCGATGAGAAGATACATGAAGAGCGTCAGCACATCGATCTCGCCTGAGGCAAGAAGGATGGATCCTGCCAGTGCAACGGTTCCGATTCCTATCTTCAGGATGAAGGAAGCGGAGACGACGAATACAGCTGTACCGACTTCCGAGACGATCGCTCTCTTCTCAACCTTGTCTATCTTTTTAAAGAGTCCTTTGAGATACTGCTTCTCAGCATTGCAGCTCTTGAGATCCCGCATCGTCTCTATGCATTCCTGGATGCCATCGGCCACTTCCATCTTAGCGTCCATCGAGCGTCTTGAGAGTCTGTACTGCACGTTTCTTGAGAGGATGACTATCAGGATGGCGACAGGAATCGGCCAGAGAGCTGCAAGTCCCATCCTCCAGTCGAAGAACATGATCGAGAGTGCTGCGATCGTTGTCGAGAAGACCGCTCCTATAAGCTCGGGAACCCAGTGCGAGAGCCCGGTTTCAAGCGTTGCGGCATCGGCCATGATCGTGCTTGTTATATCCGCAAGATCCTTCTTTCCGAAGTATGAGAGCGGTATCTTCCTAAGCTTCTCGGCAAGACTGACTCTCCTCACGCCGCTTTCGACATAGGTCGAGAAATATGTCGCCTTATAAACGCATCGGTATGAAATCATGATGAGGGCAACGGAGATGATGCATAGGACGGCATAGAATATCCCCCGCCCTCTCAGGGTGTTCATCAGCATGTCCGACGCAAGAAGATAGAGAATGCCGACAGGTACGAAGAGCGTCAGATTATGCACAGCGCAGGCAATGAAGCCCTTTACCAGATCCCTTGCCCCCTTCTCGGAGAGGGCGAATGTCCTTTCAAGTCTCTTTATCATCACATCGCCTCCTTTCCGACCTTCCACTCCACTGAGCTCTGATAGTCCTTCCACATCCGGCTGAAGAGCCCGTTCTTCTCCAGCAGCCCATCGAATGTGCCGTTCTCTTTTATTTCGCCGTCGGACAGCACATATATCATGTCTGCATTTGTGATCGATGAGAGGCGATGGGCAATCATGATGACGGTGCGGCCGTCAAGCATCGACGAGAATGCCTTCTGAACCTTCACCTCGTTATCTGGATCAGCGAATGCCGTCGCCTCATCGAGTATGATGACAGGAGAGTCCTTGAGGATCGTGCGGGCAATCGCTATGCGCTGCGTCTCTCCGCCTGAGAGATATATTCCGCCACTTCCAAGCACTGTGTTTATGCCGTCAGGAAGCTTCTCGATGATATCCATGCACTCTGCCTTCCTGAGAGCTTCAAGCACCTCATCATCGCCTGCATCCGGCTTAGCCAGCTTCACATTGTCCTTTATCGTTCCCTTTATGAGGTGGCTGTCCTGGAAGACGAAGGAAACATGCTGCATGAGCCGTTCCTTGGGGATATCCCTGATATCGAGTCCTCCGATCCTGATTACGCCTTCCTGCGGATCGAAGAAACGTGCGATGAGCGAGGCAAGCGTCGTCTTGCCGCCTCCTGAGGGGCCGACGAAGGCGACGAGGGAACCCGATGGGATATCAATCGAAATATCGTGGACGGCATCCTTCTTGCCATCATAGCTGAATGTCACATGCTCCAGCTTCACAGAGCTGTCAGAGGGAACAAGTCCATTATGGGCATCGCGCTGCGGCTTCTCGTTCATTATGGTATCCACTCTCATGATCGCGTCATGGACGATCATCGCCTCTTCGCTCTTGAACATTATCTTCGTCAGGGTTATCGAGATGACAGGTGTGATGATCACATAGAAAAGCACGTTCAGGATGATCTCCGGCGTGATTCCGCCGGATGCGAGCATGAATGCTCCTGCTGTTATGAAGGCGAACGAGCTGTTTATCGCTCCCGTGTATATGATCATCGGCCTCATAAGCTCCTTCGTGTATTCAATCACCCATTTCTCGTAGCGGTCGATCGAATCCTTGAAGAGGCGGAATGAGTAGATGGTCTGCCCGAACGTCTTCACGACAGGGATTCCCCTGACATACTCGACGGCCTGGTTCGACATGTCCGCAAGCGCATCCTGATACTGCTTCATCCTCTCCTGCATCCTCTCTCCTGTCATCCGCATCATGATCAGGAAGCCAAGAGCTACAGGAAGAAGGGAAAGAAGCCCAAGCCTCCAATCGAACCATAGAAGCATTGCGACAAGTCCTATCGGAGTTGCGATCGCGGCAGCCCTGTCCGGCAGCTGATGCGCAAGATATGTCTCGGTTGCAGCGCTTGAGTCGTTGATGATCTTCCTCATCTTCCCGCTTCCGAAGCGGTCTTCCACACCCAATGGCAGGCTGATCACATGGGAAAGCATCTCCTTCCTCATATTCGCCGCAACACGGAATGCCGCAATATGCGAGCACATGAGTGCCGCAATGTAGACAAGCATCGAGATGATCGCCAACGCCACGGCATAAGCGCCATATCGGGCTATCATCGCGTATTCCGATGCAAGCACATCCCGGATCATCAGCCAGATGCAGATGAACGGAAGCAGAGCCAATATCGCTGAGATCGCTGACAGCATCCACGAGAGATACGTCAGAGCCTTATATCTGCCCGCATACCCAAGCAGGCGTTCAAGGTCATTGTTCTTTGACATAGCACCTCCAATTTAGTTAGCTGAAGCTAACCATTATGTTCGAAAAAAAAGAGACATCAAAGCCTCATGCCGAAAAGACGTTCCCATCCAGCCTTGTAGAAGGCCTGCAGGTTCTGGATATAGATCCTTGCATCTTCCCGGGGAACAGAGTGCCTCACCACCTCGAAGAAGGATGTGAAGTAGCCTGATGTGACCATATGCTCGAGAAGCGGATCGATCTCCGGTATCTCCTTCCCGTTCTTCCGCATGAGGGCGATGAATTCCTCCGTGGATTCCTCTTCTGTTTTCATCATCTCATCGACCATGTTCGAATAACGAGTGCCTTCGGAGAACATCAGAATCAGGCGGAACTCGTCCAGATGGTCATAGATATACTCCAGGCACCACTCGACGCATTTTGCCGTTATATCCCCCATCCCAGAAACCTGTGTATCATATGGCAGGGCGGCGAACTCCTCGTGCGCCCCTTTGTAGACCTCCATCACGGTCTCGTATGCATCCTTCACGAGCGAGTCGAAGATATCTTCCTTTGAAGCGAAATAGCCATAGAGGGCTCCCGTCGTAACTCCGGCAAGGGCGGCGATGCGCCTCATCGATGTTCCATGGAAGCCTCTTTCAAGGAATTCCTTCTTGGCTGTCTCAAGTATTCTTCTTTCCGTCTCACTCATGGATAGCAATGTTATATAACAGTGTTATATCATAGTCAACATCTCCATATCCATCTCCTGCTGCATTGCTCCAATAGCTTCTTCTCCCCTATTCAAAGGAAAATTCCATAAAAATGCAAAATATGGTTAGCAATTGCTAACTCGATGTGCTAAGATATCCTCACGGCTACCGGAGCAGTGGTCTTCACTCCCTCTCTCCTACTGTCTTCAGCAGCCGTTATCTTTCGGATTCTTAGTTAGCTATGACTAACCAAAGGAGGATGGACGATGTGCTTCGAAGAGCTTCTTGTATTGCATGCTTCTCCGACACTGGCGAATCTGAAGCCGGCGTCGCTCATATCCATGAGCAATGCGGTGCATGGAAGCGAATGCCTGATCGAACTTGAAAAGCGCGGCCTGTCGTTCTTTTCGCTGAGCAACAGCAAGGGGCAGAGCCTTCTTCTCGTCTACCGGAGGGAGAAGCTGAAGCAGACGCTATGCACACCGCAGGCGGAGGCGATCCTAGGGCGTTTCGGATACCCCAAATCCCTTGATGAGAGACTTGGATTCCTGAGACGGAGGTTCCGATCCACCCGATGCCCCCATGAGGTCGGGCTCTTTCTCGGATACCCGCCGGAGGATGTTGAGGGATTCATCGAGAACAAAGGCCAGGGCGCTCTCTATTCAGGGATGTGGAAGGTCTACTCCGACAAGGAGAATGCAGAGAGGATCCTGCAGAGATGGGCGAAATGCCGCAGGAAGTACATGGAGTGCTTCCTCAGCGGAACGGATATAGCAAGGCTGTGCGTAACAGCCTAAGGAGGAATAGATGAGGATTGCACTTGTTTACTATTCTGGAACAGGCAATACAGAGGCAATGGCAAAGGCCATCGAGGATGAGCTCAAGGGGAAGGCGGAGGTGGATACCATAGATCCATCTGCATTCGGCCCCGAGGATATCGCATCGCACGATGCCTTTGCGTTCGGTTGCCCCGCAATGGGTTCGGAGGTTCTGGAAGAGGATGTATTCGAACCCATGTTCGCTTCGATCGAGAGCCTTCTTTCAGGAAAGACGATCATGCTCTTCGGTTCGTATGGATGGGGTGATGGCGAATGGATGAGGAACTGGGAGGAGAGATGCCTCGCAGATGGTGCCGTCCTTGCAGCCGATCCCGTCATCGCCAATGAAGCGCCAGATGATGAGGCTATCGCGGCCTTGAAGAAGGCTGCTGATTCGCTGATTGCATAAAGCCATCAGAGCC
>CALXXR010000031.1 GCA_944392735.1 uncultured Spirochaetaceae bacterium
TGCATCTTCCTGACCTTCTTCATCTGCTTGCGCGCAAGAGCCTTGTTCTTGCGGTTCTGGATGGTAGAGGGCTTCTCGTAGTACTCACGCTTCTTCCACTCGCGGATGATGCCTTCCTTCTCGACCATTCTCTTGAAACGCTTGATCGACTTCTCGAGCGGCTCGTTTTCATCTACTTTTACGTATGCCATTGTTATCACCTCCTCTCCCATCTGGGTCAGAATCAACGGAAAGCTATCATTTTGCCCCGCTGCTGTCAATATCCTCATGGATATCCATGTCCACGATAAGGAGCTGCTCCTTCTCCGTTCCCTTCCAGAAATTCACATCCGGGGAGAACACGGCATCAACGCGGCTGCCCTTCCTGAACCGCTCCCTCTCCTTTGCATCCCACCAGACGGCTGGCCATGAATACGTGCCGAACCGAAGCGAGAAGCGGAGGAACTTCTGATCGGGCCTCGCAGGCGTTATGTCCACGATCGTTGCATCCTTGATGTAGAGGCGGAGCATGCTGTTCTCCTGGCCGTATGGCTCCAGCATCGCCGAGAGCCTCCAGAGGCCGGTGTTCATGTAGTCTGGGGGGATGATGGCATCAGCCTCTATGCCGGATGACTGCGCCTCCTGCCCGTCCATGGCCATCACCACGCCCTTCATCATATCGATGAGCCTCTCTTTGTTCTCATATGGCATGGAGAAGCCCGCCGCGCACCTATGCCCGCCGTAGTCATCGAAGAGAGGAGCGAACGATGAGAGGAACGCCTTTGCATCGAAGCTGTCCGAGCACCTCACCGATGCAGATATCCTCTCCCCCGCTACGGTGGCCATCACCACAGCCGGAACGGAGTATTCCTTGGAAAGCTTGGATGCGATAGCCCCTGTAAGCCCGCGCGGAACGGCTTCATCGGCGACGATCACGAAACGTTCCTCAAGCTCCTCGAAGCTCTCCCTGGCCTTGTCCCTGACGAGGGAGATGGCATTCTCCTCATTCGCCTGCCTCTGCCTGTTCATGGCAAGAAGATTCTCCGTGAAGCCATCGGCCTGCATGATGTCATCGGTCGTCAGGAGCGTGAAGGCATCCATCGGATGGCCAAGGCGTCCAGCTGCATTCAGCACAGGTGCGACGTAGAAGGAGATATCCCTCGTGTTGATGCGCTTTCCTGCAAGGTTCTGCCGTCCAAGAAGCGGCTGGAGGCATGCAAGCGGACGCTCTGAGAGCATGCGGAGGCCTCGCTTGACGATGATCCTGTTCTCATCCTTCATCGGCATGAGATCGGTGACCGTTCCGATCGCGGCAAGCTGCATGAAGCTGTCGTAATCCGTAGACAGCGATGGATAGGAATGGATGGAGATCGACCTGAAGAGGGAGACAAGCGTCTCGATCTCCCTGTCCCCATCGCTGTAGCGTGCAGCCCTGCTGAGCATCGAGAGATCGAAGAGCGAATGGTTCTTCGCGAGCGGGATCAGGGACTCCAGCTTCTCGCGGATATCGACAAGGGAGATGTCTACGCCGCTTCCGAAGGCACGGCGGAGCATCTTCTTCTCCGTATCGGCATCGAGCACCATGATCGGGAGATTCACGGCAAGGAAATCCATAAGTCGATCCTTTGAAGCGGAGACGCCGCCATCATCGGCGATCTCCTCCGTGATCCTATCAATCTCTATGAGGTTCTCCAGGCGTACGGCATTGATCCTCACCGATCCGTTCCGCGGCTCGGCATGGAGGACGATGCACTCGCTTCCGTAAAGAGGCGTCTCGGAGAACGAGAGGGCCCATACCATCTCCGCCGCAACGGCGCATCCCGAGAGGCTATCGAAGCCGTATCCGGAGCCTTCGACCTTGGGATCGAAGAGCGCGACGGCGCAGGGAAGCTCATCAGAAGGCAGATGGTGATCGAGAACGATCGTATCCACTCCGCTGGATCTGAGGGCTCTGATCTCCTCAACTGCAGAGATGCCGTTGTCCACGGTGATGACGAGCGTATACCCCTTCTCCAGTATCTCGGAGACGGTATCCATCGTCATCCCATACGGCTCATCGCCCTCGGGAAGCCTGACGGAGAGGTTCTTCGCACCTAGCTTCCTAAGTCCCCGATAGAGGATGGCAGCGCCCGTCACGCCATCGACATCCCTGTCTCCGAAGATGAGGATGGACTCATCCTCCTCGATCGCATCGTGTATGCGGTCGATCGCTGTATAGACATCCTCGCACTCCAATGGCGAGTGCTGATAGATCGTATCGGTCTCGAGATAGTAGACTGCGTCCTCCGCCCTTTCCAATCCGCGCCTTTCGAGGATGGTGGCGGAAAGGAGGTCGAGCGAGAAGCGTTCCTTGAGCGTCCTCACCTTCGCGGGATCGGACACCGGTATCCTTATATCCATAATATCCCCATCAGATCTTCCAGATTCCGTATTCGAGGCTGCGGAGCTTCCCCGGGAAGGAGAACGGCAGCGTCCTCAGAAGGTATCTGAATATCCTATGCTCCTGCTCCTCCGAGACGACAAGCGACAGCGAATCGCCGAAGCTGAGCTCCAGGGATCTCCTGAGATATGCCCTTGCATTTGGTGGGAGAAGCAGCGCACCGTCCATAGTATCACAGTCATGGCAGACGGGAACACCCTCGGATGATGAGAAGCCGAGGATCTCTCCTTCGGAATACGGACGGCCGCATACCGGGCAGGCCTCATAGTCGCCGCTGAGCCCCTCTAGGGCGAGGAAATGGACGATGAACTCGACCGTGACCTTCTCGAATCCCTCATCCTCCAATGCATCGAGGGCGGAGGTGAACAGAGCATAGAGCTCTGGCTCTGCGCTGCGGCCGGTGAGGACAAGATCGGAGAAGAGCATCGCAGATTGCGACTTGTCCAGATCCTCCAGGACAGCGCTGTGCGTCGATATCGCATCGATATCCTTGAGCGTCATGCCGCGCCTTCCCTTCTCGAGGGAGAAGGTCCCTTCGGTATAGAGAGGGGCCTTCACACCCCTGATGCTCTTCCTCGCTCCATAGGAGACGGCCTCGATGATCCCCATCGATGGCGAAAAGAGCGTGAGGAGCCTGTCCTGCTCCCTGATAGGAGTGGTCCGTATGACGATGGCCAATCCCTTGCTGTCCCGTTCCATACCCCGAGGATAGGGATAGCTGGAAGCGAAGTCAACTTAGGTGCTATCATCATCCATATGCTTAAAAGGCTCCTCTCGATGCTCATCATGCTCATTTCGGTCATCGCAGCGCTTGCGGCGGCTTCCGTGACCGGAGGGATCCCCATCAGGGAAGACCTCTTCTGGAGCGAGGAGGAGCTCGGGAAGGTGGACTTCGATTCACCGCTCGATGATGAGGAGCGGGAATACTACGAGAACACGCATATCTACATCGTCACGGCCTCCCCTGCCGAGCCTGTCTATATATTCTTCGGGCATGCCGGCATCGTGGTCGATGCGCCGGACATGGATGAGATCATGTTCGACTACGGCTCGTTCCGCTTCAACGACGAATTCTATGCCAACTTCGTCTTCGGCCGCCTCTACTACAGCGTGATAGAGACCTATGCCGCATTCCGCTATCAGGACTTCATGGCTGCCGACAGGACCATAGAGAAGCTGGAGCTGGACCTCACTCCTGAGGAGAAGAAGGCCGTGATAGGCTTCCTGTCCTACAACGCCCTCCCGGAGAATGAGATGTACCTCTACCACTACTACAAGGACAACTGCGCCACCAGGCCCAGAGACATCTACAATGCAGCCACTGGAGGGGCGTTCAAGGAATGGGCCGCTTCGATCGACACGGGCAAGGGCTTCAGGGCCTGGTCGACTCCATACATGTCGCCATCTCCCTTCTTCGCACTGCTTCTCAACTATCTCCAGGGTCCTTCTATCGATGAGCCCATCACCCTCTACGATGCCTGCTTCCTGCCGGATGTGCTCATATCCGCGATTGCCGGATTCGAAGGCCGCGAGCCGGAGGTGGTCTACCAGACGCTCACAAGGGAGGAGACGCCTGAACGCTACTGCCTCTCCCTAAGGGCAGTGCCGGTGGCTATCGCGGGTGCGGCCGTCATCATGCTCACGGCTTCCAGGAAGAAGGGAGTCAGGGTCATAGGCGACCTGATATCGGCCTTCATATGGCTCTTTCTTGGAATCCTCTCGCTGGTGCTTGCGTTTGTCATGACGGCAACGATCCATGACGTTACGTACGGGAACTGGAACTTCCTCCTGATATCCCCACTGGTGCTTGGGCTCTCCATCATGCACCTTTCATCGCTTGGGAAGAAGGAGAGGCGGCAGGGACTGGGAAGGCTCTCCCGCATCCTGCTGATAACAGCGATCTCGATGCTGACGATGAAGGGATGCCTTGTGGATCTGATGATCCAGGACAACATCCCCTACTACATCATCGCTATATCGTTCTATGGTGCCGAAAGCGCCGTCAGCGCACTATGCGCGTCCCGGAAAGCCCCTTCATCGCATCGCAGATATGCTCAGGATCGGTGATCATCCCGAGGTTCCCCGTCGACTCGACGAAATCAACCAGCGCCTCGATCTTCGGCAGCATGGATCCCGGAGCGAACTGCCCCTCGGCTGAATGCCTCTGCGCCTCTTCGATCGTCATCTCATCGATTGCCCTCTGCGTCGGCTTGTTGTAGTCAAGGCAGACCTTCTCGACAGCTGTGGAGATGATGAACGCATCCGCCTTCAGCGCCTTTGCAAGGATCGCGGCAGCGAGATCCTTGTCTATGACGGCCTCCTTGCCCCAGAGCATGCCTTCCGCATCGCGCGTCACTGGGATTCCGCCCCCGCCTGCTGCGATGACGGCAGCACCGCTTTCGGAGAGGAACCTGATCGTATCAAGCTCGACGATCGACTTCGGCTTGGGGGATGGAACGACCCTTCTCCAGCCGCGTCCGGCATCCTCCTTGACGGCCCAGCCGAAGTTCCTGCTGTGCTCGGCTGCATCCTCCTCGGTCATGAACGAACCGATGGGCTTGGTGGGATCCGCGAACGATGGGTCGTCAGGATCGACCTCCACCTGCGTGACGACGGTCACGGCCCTGTTCGACATGCCCCTAGCCTCGAACTCATTGTCCAAGGCCTTCTGCAGCTGGTATCCGATCGCGCCCTGCGTATCCGCGACGCAGGAATCGAGGGGAACGGAATGCAGGATGCTCCTTGCATATTCGGAGCGTAAAAGGATGTAGCCGACCTGCGGCCCATTGCCATGCACGATGACGACCCTATCGCCGCCTTCGATGATATCCGCTATATGGTGCGCGGTCTTCTCCGCTGCCCTGTACTGGGCATCGACTGTTACCTTCTTCGGATCCTCTATGAGGGAGTTTCCGCCGATTGCGATGACTATAAGCTTGCCTTCCATCTCGTTCTCCAATCTGATATTAGCATGCCTGCAACAGATTGCAACAAAAAAGTGGCTTTTAAGTCCATTTGTATCCTATTATCCTGCAAGCACTTATTTTCTACATAATATCCATATTCTGTCAGGAATAAGCTATTTTTTCATAAAACCGTACCAAAAACGTACCAGTGATAACAACTGGGAAGCTTTATATGTGTAATGAACTACCGCGAGGCAGAGCCATCGCGGTATCCT
>CALXXR010000032.1 GCA_944392735.1 uncultured Spirochaetaceae bacterium
GAGCGTGAGGAATGCCATCGTCATGCCGTCCTCGCTCGACTGCCCGAAGTGGAACGAGCCGCTTTCGAAGATCTCTCCGATGATGTATGAGGCGAGGGTGATGACCGCGAGGGCAACGCCCTGGATGACGCAGTTCACTCCAAGTCCGCCAGCAAACAGGCCTTCCCTCGATGAGCGCGGCGGGCGCTGCATGATATCGGCCTCTCCCTGCTCCATGCCCAGTCCGACGGCCGGGAAGCAGTCGGTGATGAGGTTGATCCAGAGCAGGTGGGCCGGCTTGAGCAGCGTGACGCCGATCATCGAGGCTGCGAATACCGAGATCACCTCAGCTAGGTTGGATGAGAGGAGGAACTGGATGGCCTTGCGGATGTTGTCGTAGATCTTCCTTCCCTCCTCGACGGCGACGACGATCGTTGCGAAGTTGTCGTCGGCAAGGACCATGTCCGCGACGTTCTTGGTGACGTCCGTTCCCGTGATGCCCATCCCGATTCCGATATCGGCGTTCTTGATCGAAGGCGCGTCGTTGACGCCGTCTCCGGTCATGGCCGTGATCATCCCGGCTTCCTTCCATGCCTTGACGATCCTGACCTTGTGCTCGGGCTGGACGCGGGCGTAGATCGAATACTTCCTGATGCTCTTCTGGAACTCATCATCGGACAGCTTGTCCAGCTCTGCACCCGTGATGGCCTCGCTCCTGTCCTTGACGATCCCCAGCTCCTTGCCGATGGCCACTGCCGTGTCGATATGGTCGCCGGTGATCATGATCGGACGGATTCCCGCGCTGCGGCATTCCCTTATCGCATCCTTGACCTCCGGGCGCACCGGATCGATCATGCCCGTAAGACCGAGGAACACCAGGTCATGCTCGAGGTTCGCGGGGCTCTGATCCTGCGGAATCCCATCATGGTGCCTCATCGCGCCTGCAAGGACCCTGAGGGCCTTGTCGGCGAAGTCCTTGTTCGCCTTGAGGATCGCAGATCTGTCCTTCTCATCGAGGTCGCGGATGGCTCCATTCGAATAGATCTTGGTGCACTTCGAGAGCAGCACGTCCGGCGCTCCCTTCGTGAACTGCACATAGCCGCCTTCGGGAGTGGTGTGGATGGTGCTCATCATCTTCCTCTCGCTGTCGAAAGGCGCTTCTCCGACCCTCCTGAACGGTCCCTGCTCGAGGAAGTCCTTGTTGATGTCCATCGTCACCGCCCAGTTGACGAGCGCGGCCTCGGTGGGCTCTCCCTCCGCCTTGAGATCCTCGTTGAGGTGGGCGTCGGAGCAGAGCGACATCGCCTCAGCAAGCAGCTTCCTGTCATCGCCATAGGCGTCGACGACCGTCATCCTGTTCTGCGTGAGCGTTCCCGTCTTGTCCGAGCAGATGACCTCGGTGCATCCGAGCGTCTCGACCGCCGTCAGCTTTCGGATGATCGCGTTCTTCCTGCTCATCTTCGTCACGCCTATCGAGAGCACGATCGTGACGACGGCCGCAAGCCCTTCGGGGATCGCCGCAACCGCAAGCGAGACTGCGACCATGAACGTGTCGAGCACGCCGGCAAGGTGGATGTCGCCTTCCATCGACATCCTGATGAGGTTGATGGCGAACATGAAGACGCAGATGCCGAGCACCAGCCATGTCAGCACCTTCGAGAGCTGGTTGAGCTTCCTCTGCAGCGGCGTCTCGCCATCGGCGGCATCGGAGAGCGCTGAGGCGATCTTGCCCATCTCCGTCTTCATCCCAGTGGAGACCACGACTGCCTCTCCGCGGCCATAGACGATCGTGGAGCCCATGTAGACCATGTTCCTCCTGTCCCCGAGGGGTACCTCATCCCCCTCGAGCGTGTCGGAGATCTTGTCCACAGGCACCGATTCACCAGTAAGCGCCGCCTCCTCGGCCTTCATCGAGGCGGATAGCAGGATCCTCGCATCGGCGGGAACGCTGTCGCCAGCCTCCAGCTCGATGATATCTCCGGGAACGAGCTCCTCGCTCTCGATCGTGGCTATCTTCCCGTCGCGCCTGACCTTGGACTTCGCCTTGGACATGTTCTGGAGCGCCTCGATGGCCTTCTCCGCCTTCGATTCCTGCACGACGCCCAAGACGGCGTTGATCAGGACGACGATGAGGATGATGATCGCATCGGACCACTCCGTTTCGCCGGCTGCGGCGGATGTGATCACGGACAGCACCGCAGCGATCATGAGGATGATCAGCATCGGATCGGAGAGCTCGCCGAGGAACTTCTTCAGCAGGCTGTCCTTCTTCTTCTCCTGCAGCTTGTTTGGGCCGTATTCCGAGAGGCGCTTGGAGGCCTCCTCAGAACTCAGGCCTTCCCTTGAAGCGGACAATGAGGAGATGACATCGTCCTGGGACTGGAGGTATTCTTTCATAGTCTTGGAAACTCCTTGATGGTGTACTTCGGCAAGGATAGCAGAATAGGGGTCCGTTGGTTAAGCTCCGTGGTGACTAGAAAGCCCTTTTTCAGCTATAATCGCGGTATGGTCGTAGATGATCTTTCCCGCCTATCCCAGTATCATTCGCTCGATGAGTCGCTCCGCTCTCTGCAGGATCTCCCCTGCGAGGGCCTTCCTGTCTTCCATGGATTCATGGTCGATCGCAGAAGGAGCACGCTCTTCACCGTCGAGAGGGGGGCGATCATGGCCTCGACGTCATGGAGGGAATCCCCGGAATCGATGGAGGCGACCGCAGCCGTCCACGTAGGCCCCGGATCGTTCGTGCTCTACCTTCCAGGAGAGCCCTATCTCGTGAAGGCGGAGACGGAGGATACCGAGGCGACGATGAGGAGGGCTGGCGTCTGATGGAGCGGCTGGCTAGGGTACGGGATCTCGTCATCGGGAAGGGCCATCCGATAAGCGTCCAGACGATGTATGATTCCCCGCTTGCCGGAAGCGATCCGGCAAGGATAGTGGAGAGGATATCATCGCTGCACAGCCTCGGGTGCGACCTGATCCGCTTCAGCTTCATATCCCCCGAGGATGCAGAGCCCTTCAGATGCATCGCCGCCCACAGCGTCATCCCCGTCGTGGCGGATATCCACTTCGATTGGCGCATGGCGCTCCTTGCGCTCGAGTGCGGTGCCGACAAGATCCGCATCAATCCAGGCAACATCGGAGAGCGGAGCCGCACGCATGAGATAGTCCGGGCTGCTGCCGACAGAGGGGCTGCGATCCGAATAGGGCTCAATTCAGGCTCCCTGCCGAAGGACGGGAAGGGAAGGGGCGTCCCCGCCCTCATGGCCGATACGGCGCTGGAATACCTGGACTGGTTCGATTCATGGGGCTTTTCAAACGCAGTCGTCTCCCTCAAATCATCGGATGCCGGCGAGACGGTAGAGGCATGCAGGCTGCTTTCATCCCGATCCGACGTGCCGCAGCATATCGGCGTGACGGAGGCCGGCTCTCCCGTCATCTCAGCCGTCAGATCCTCGCTCGCGCTTGGGGACCTCCTTCGAAGCGGCATCGGCGATACGCTGAGGGTATCGATGACGGGCGACATGGAGGATGAGGTCATCGCAGGCGTCGAGATCCTCAGGACGCTTGGCCTCAGGAAGAAGGGCGTCAGGATCGTCTCCTGCCCGCGCTGCGGACGCCATGCATTCGACACGATCGCATTCGAGCGCCGCGTTAGGCAGCGCCTCCTTTCGCTCGACAGGGACATCACCGTCGCTATAATGGGATGCCTCGTCAACGGCCCGGGCGAGGCAAAGGGCGCGGACTATGCAGTGACGGGCATGAAGGATAAGGTATATCTCTACAGGAAGGGCGTCCTCATCGGACAGGTTGATCCGCAGGAGGCTGAGGAGGCGCTTTTCGAGGCAATCGGCAATGAAGGATAGGATAATCATACGCGGGGCGCGCGAGCATAACCTGAAGAACATAGACCTGGAGCTCCCGAAGGACTCGCTCGTCGTCATCTCCGGGCTCTCCGGCTCCGGCAAGAGCTCATTGGCTTTCGATACGATCTTCGCGGAAGGCCAGAGGCGCTACATCGAGTCGCTCTCCAGCTATGCCAGGATGTTCCTCGGAAGGATGGACAAGCCGGATGTCGATTCCATCGAAGGCCTCTCGCCTGCGATAGCCATCGAGCAGAAATCCACGAACAGGAACCCCAGATCAACTGTAGGCACCGTCACGGAGATCTACGACTACTACCGTCTCCTCTGGGCGAGGATCGGGCATAAGCACTGCCCCAAGTGCGGAAGGGAGATCACGGAGATGTCCGTCGATCAGATCATAGACATCATATTCTCCCATCCGGAGGGCGGCAGGCTCATGCTCCTCGCTCCGGTTGCAAGGGGCAGGAAGGGAGAGTTCCGCAGCGTGCTCGAGGATGCCCTGAAGCTTGGCTATCTCAGGGCGAGGATCGACGGCAAGCTCTATGATCTGGATGAAGGCATCCCCCAGCTCGAGAAGAAGGTCAAGCACAGCATCTCCATACTCATCGACAGGGTGAAGAACTCCAAGGCGGAGCGCACCAGGATCTCCGATGCCGTGGAGCATGCCTTCGAGATCGCCAATGGTCTTGTCGAGGTCGAGTACCATGATGAGGGCAGGAGCGAGATCTACAGCGAACGCAACAGCTGCCCCGACTGCGGCATCACCATACCTGAGATCGAGCCGCGCTTCTTCTCCTTCAATTCGCCGTTCGGGGCGTGCCCCGAATGCAACGGCATCGGGTACCGCAAGGAGTTCGATCCGGACAGGATCATCCCCGACCGCTCGCTTTCATACAACCAGGGAGCGATCAGGACTCACCGCCCCGACGCAAACTACTACAGGGCTGGAATCGAGGCCCTCTACAAGCACTACGGCTTCTCGATGGATACCCCGATCGAGGACCTTCCCAAGGAATTCGTCGATACGCTCCTCTATGGAGGCGGCGACAGGTTCTCGTATTCCTATCAGGGGACGAGCGAGAGGCGGACGACGGAGTTCAGGGGCATCATCACCGAGCTCGAGCGCAGGTACTACGAGACGCAGTCGATGAACATCCGCATGTGGCTCGATACGTTCAGGGAGGATGTCGTCTGCCCCGCATGCCACGGCAGCAGGCTTAGGAAGGAGGCTCTCTCCGTCTATGTCGGTGAGCTGAACATCATCGAGGCGACCAACCTCTCCGTCTCGAAGACGATGGAGTTCTTCGAGCACCTGGAGCTTACCGATACGGAGCGGGAGATCGCCAGGGAAATCCTCAAGGAGATCAGCTCCAGGCTGAGGTTCCTCAAGGATGTGGGGCTTGGATACCTCACGCTCAGCCGGTCAGCGGCTACGCTCTCCGGAGGAGAAGCTCAGCGCATCAGGCTTGCCACCCAGATCGGATCGGCGCTGACTGGAGTGCTCTACGTCCTCGACGAGCCGTCGATCGGACTGCACCAGAGGGACAACCAGAAGCTCATAGACACGCTAAAGAAGCTCAGGGACCTCGGCAACACCGTCATCGTCGTTGAGCATGATGAGGATACGATCAGGTCCGCCGATTATGTCGTGGACCTTGGCCCAGGTGCCGGTGAGAGGGGAGGGGAGGTCACTGCAAAGGGCACTCCCGCGGAGATCGAGCGCAATGGGGAAAGCATCACGGGACGCTTCCTCTCCGGAGACCTGACGATCCCCGTTCCGAAGAGGAGGAAGGGCAACGGCAGGCATATCTCGATAACAGGCTGCAGGAAGAACAACCTCAAGGGCATCGATGTGGACATCCCGCTTGGAGAGCTCGTCGTCATAACCGGCGTCTCCGGCTCAGGCAAGTCCACCTTCCTCAACGAGGTGCTGCTGCCCGCGGTGCAGAGGCGGATCGCGAAGAAGGGCGACAGCCATGACGGATACGATACGCTGACGGGCACGGAGAACATCGACAAGGTCATCTCCATCGACCAATCCCCGATAGGACGCACTCCACGCTCCAATCCGGCGACATACGTCGATCTCTTCACTCCGATCAGGGAGCTCTTTGCGCAGCTTCCGGAGGCGAAGGCCCGCGGCTATAGCGCGGGGAGATTCTCGTTCAATGTCCCGGGAGGGCGATGCGAGAACTGCTCCGGCGATGGACAGCTGAAGATCGAGATGCACTTCCTTCCCGATGTATACGTGAAATGCGATGTCTGCAACGGGAAGAGGTACAACAAGGAGACGCTCTCCGTCACGTACAAAGGCAAGAGCATCTCCGACGTGCTGGACATGACCGTAAGCGAGGCCCATTCGTTCTTCTCCGCCCATCCGAAGATCATGCGCAGGCTCGATACGCTTATGGCCGTAGGGCTGGACTATGTGCGCCTCGGCCAGAGCGCACTGACGCTCTCCGGCGGAGAGGCTCAGAGGGTGAAGCTCGCGCTCGAGCTCTCGAAGGTCCAGACGGGCCGCACGCTCTATGTCCTCGATGAGCCTACGACAGGACTGCACTTCGCCGATGTCAAGAAGCTCCTGGAGGTGCTTGAGAAGCTCGTCGACCAAGGCAACAGCGTCGTCCTCATCGAGCACAACCTCGATGTGATCAAGACCGCCGACCATGTGATCGACCTCGGCCCGGAAGGAGGCGACGATGGGGGACTCGTCGTTGCCCAGGGAACGCCTGAGGAGGTCGCTGCCGTCGAAGGAAGCTATACCGGCAGCTTCCTGAGGAGATACCTGTAGTTGAAGCGTATCCTCTCCCTGCTGCTGATGATGACCATATGCTCCCTGCTCTCCGCGGTCAGCGCTCCCGCGATCTACTTCGCGTCCGACGATGACCTGCGGAGCATGGCAATGCTGCGCGGCATACCCGAGGGAACGAGGGAGGAGATGCAGGAGGCGCTCTATGCCTATGAGGGCATTGAGGCGTATTCCGAGGAATCGGAGGGGGAGGAGGATGGCGAGTACACGCTGACGATCAATGCAGCCGAGAACCTCAGCAGGGAAGGCGACAGGGTCGTCCTCACCGGCAATTCCTCGATATCCTTCGCGGATGACGGCGTCGTCTCCGAGCTTTCCGCCGACACGATCGTCATCGACACGCTCAACCGACGCCTCACGGCGCTGGAGAACGTCAGCTACAGCACCGACGACGAGAACGCCGCGATGCAGGATATAAGCGCGGACATCGTCACCGTGTCATGGGAGCATGGAACGCTCTCGGTAACCAATGCGACAACGACGACGGAAAGCCATTCAGAGGATGAGACGATCACGATATACACATCGGGCGAATCGCTTTCGTACTCTCCCGAGAGCGGCATGCTGTACCGCGATGGATTCATAACATCCAATCCCGAGGAGGCATACCTCTCCATCACGGCCAAGGAGATCGCGATGCTCTCCGGCTCCGATATGTTCGTCACCAACGCATATCTCTCGATCGGACGCGTCCCCCTCCTGTGGCTGCCGTTCTTCTTCTATCCCGGGTCGCAGCTGACCGGAAACCCAT
>CALXXR010000033.1 GCA_944392735.1 uncultured Spirochaetaceae bacterium
CCTCGCATCTCCTCCTGGGCGATGTTCATGCCATCGCCCTGCGCCTTGATGTTGCTCTTGGCGTGCCTGAGGTCGGCGAGGAATGGGAAGAGCAGGTCCCCTTTGCAGTATGGCTGGAACATCCTGATCGCGTAGAGCGCGTACTTGATGTCCTGCCGGGGCTCTATGCCGGAGATGTCGGAGAAGAAGAATCCGCAGGAGGTGAGCGAGAAGTGCTTGTTCTTGATGCCGGAGAGCAGATGGGCGAGCTCCACATCGTAGAGGGATGCGAAGGAGTGCTTCTTGTGGAAGAGCTCGATGAGCTCCCTCATCGATATCTCGCCGATGTACTCCCTGCCGGCTTCGCGGAGGATCTCATCGGGATCGACCTTGCCGCCGAATATCTTCCTGACCTCATCAGCGAAGATGGCATCGAGCTTCTCCCCGAGCGCCGCAAGCCCGTTGCGGAGCGGTGTCCTCCAGGCCTGGTTCCATCCGGGCTCTCCGCCTGTGTGGCATCCGCAGTCCTTGTACCATCTCGAGACGCCGTGCGAGCACGACCAGGAGGTTCCCTTGCCATCCTCTCCGAGATGCAGCTCCGCATGCTGCTTCGCCGGGTGCCTGTCGAGGTAGGAGGCGTAGTTGTCGAGGACGAAGTCATCGCGCTCGAGCACCTTCCTGATCAGGGCGGCAAGCGCCATGTCCCCATATGGCTCATGGTGTCCGTATATCTCGCCATCGGTTGCTGTGTGGATCAGGCCCCTGCCGTCGGCGTCGCGTATGCCGAGAAGCGTCGAGTAGAGGTTGTCCGCGCTCCTGAGCATATGCCCGAATGATATCGATTCGGCAAGCCCTGGATGATAGAAGAACGCCGCGATCTCGCCGCCGTTGGATCCTGTGAGGATGTACGGCTCGCAGTAGGGGGCTGGCTTGCCCTGGAGGGCAGCCATCTTCCCGTTCTCCTCCACCGCCCTGCACTGCCATGGAGAGAGCACGATGAAGCGGATCCCCAGCTCGGAGAGCATCTGGATCACGCTTGCGTTGACGCCGCATTCGGGCAGCCACATGCCCTCGGGCTTCCTGCCGAAGGTGTGCTCGAAGTCCATCGCTCCCCATTCGATCTGGAGCCTTGCGTCGCGCGGCTTGTCGAGGGCGAGGATCGTATGGTTGAATCCCTGCGCCATCGCGTTGCCATGCCCGAGCCTTTCGATGGACTCCCTGTCGGCTTCGACCAGGAGGTCGATGGCATCGGGATGCATCTCCGAGAGCCACGAGAGGAGGGTGGGGCCGAAGTTGTACGAGATGTATGAGAAGTTGTTCGTTATCGATATGATGCGGCCATCGGAATCGAGGTATCTCGAGTGGAGGTTCGCGCCATAGCAGTCATGGTAGATGCGCTCATTCCAGTCGCTGTATGGAGCAGCCGATGCCTGCTTGGGCACGATGCCCGTGAACGGGTTCTCCCTCGGGGGCTGGTAGAAGTGCCCGTGAAGGATCACCGATGTTCGCTCGCTGTTTGCTTTCATGGTTGGAATTGTAGCACAAAGAGGCCAAAGAATGGACATCTTTGGCATGGATTGGGCGAAACCTCGATACTGTGCCATCAAATGCGGTTTGTTGACTAATTCCACGCTTTTTTCTACTCTTCAGGAAGAACTGTAAAAGGGGTTGCGATGATTCTTGTGAATATCGATTCCCTCTCTGAGTCGGAGCTGAGGAGCATAGCCGAGCAGGAGGGGATAGAAGGCGCGGCTGCTCTGCCGCGCGAGGAGATTATCTCCCTTCTTGAGGAGAAGTACGGCGATGATCAGGATCCTGATGGAAGCGATCCCAATCTCCGCTATATGTCCGGACTCACCGACTATCGCGATATCAGCAAGTACGTCGAGGATCTGCCCGGCGTGGAGGAGCTCCCCGAGAGCTATCCCGACACCGAGATCCACCTCATAAAGAAGAACGGCTCATGGCTCTTCGCCTTCTGGTCGCTCTCCCCGAACGACAGCGACAGGCTCCAGGATGATGGCGCCTCCCTCTCGCTCTCCGTCACCATCGAGAACAACGGCAAGCGCGAGGAGTACGACATCCCCGTCTCGTTCACCGACAGCGAATGGAATGTGGGCATACCGTATGGCAATGGATTCTGCCGCGTCTCCCTCGTAGCGGAGAAGGACGGAAAGCGCACGGTGCTCGCCATCTCCGAATCCGAGGACCTCACCGATTCATACTGGCTCAGCCATACCGAGGAGATGAAGTACAGCGATTCCCTCTACAGGCTCTATCTCATGCTCATCTCGACGAAGGAGGGCAATCTCGTCGACAACCCCGTCGTGAGCGATATCATCCAGCTTTTCAGGAAGGAGGACAGGGACGTAGAATGAACAGGCTGAATCTCATCCTCCAGGCGCATCTGCCGTATGTACGCCATCTTGAATATCCGAAGTTTCTCGAGGAGAACTGGCTCTTCGAATCGATGAACGAGACATATATCCCCCTTCTGAGGATGCTTGAGCGCCTCGACAGGGACGGAGTGGACTTCAGACTCTCCATCTGCTTCTCGCCGACGCTTTCCACGATGCTCACCGATCCTGCTCTCCAGGAGAGGTTTGTTGAATACATGAACGGGCGCATCGAGCTTGGAGAGAAGGAGAAGAGGAGGACATCCTCCGAGGATACCGAATGCTATGCGATGGCCGTGCGCTATCTCGAGGAGGCCCAGAGGAACCTCGAGCGCTTCAATGAGCTCGGAGGCAACATACTCA
>CALXXR010000034.1 GCA_944392735.1 uncultured Spirochaetaceae bacterium
CAGCATCCTCTGCAGATGGCATACCTGCCATCATCAGGAGGATGAATGGAGGAGATATGATCGAGAAGATCGAGACAAAGGCAGCTCCAGCTGCGATCGGACCGTATAGCCAGGCGGTGAAGGCTAACGGAATGGTGTTCGCTTCCGGACAGATCCCAATCGATCC
Source organism: uncultured Spirochaetaceae bacterium (assembly GCA_944392735.1). Lineage (GTDB taxonomy): Bacteria > Spirochaetota > Spirochaetia > Sphaerochaetales > Sphaerochaetaceae > Ornithospirochaeta. The sequence continues at coordinate 167 of CALXXR010000034.1, forward strand.
TGCAACGGGAAGCATCGTCGAGGGGACCGCAGCCGATCAGGCGAAGCAGGTCTTCAAGAACATCAATGCTGTGCTTGCTGCAGCTGGGACGGACATCACGAAGGTCGTGAAGGCCACCGTGTTCCTCAAGGACATGGGAGACTTCGGCTCCGTCAATGAAGTCTACAGCGAGGCATTCAAGGATGCGCCGGTCCTTCCTGCACGCTCTGCGGTCGCAGTCAGGACGCTTCCCAAGGATGTCCAGGTGGAGGTCGAAGTCATCGCGCTTGCGTGATGCTTGACGATGGAGACGGCAATCTGAGAAGGCCCTTCGAAAGCGGGGCCTTCTCGCTGTTGTCCAGGTTATCGCTCCATTGGATCATCCGATGGAGAAGCAGGACCGAAGTCCTGCCCTTGCGTGCTGATCATGGCTTCTCTTCATGCGTCACTGCGCATTCGCTTCCAGCTTGGAGCGTATGATCTCGAGGTCGTTGTAGAGCGTGAACTTGCTGATTCCCAGGACCTTGCAGATCCTGTCCCCCGATTTCGATATCTGCATCGCTCCCTTCTCATCGAGGAAGGAGAGGAAGTCGAGCCTCTCGCTCTTCGTCAGCTCCTTGGGATCCTTGTTCGTGAGAGCCGTGGCCTGCTGGATCAGGTAGTCGAGGAGGCTCTCGACATTGGTAGCGAAGTATTCGGGCTGATCGTTCAGCTCGAACTTGTTGTACTGCTTCAGGAAGCTCTCGAACTGTATAGATTCGGTAATGTCGAGATTGATGCACAGCGATCCGATGACCTTGCCTTCGCTGTTGCGTATGTACATGGAGGATGAGCGCAGGATCTTCCCGTCGGATGTGGTGGTCACATAGTTGAGCCTGTCGCCGTCTATGACGCTTCCGCTGAGCACTTCGAGGCCGAGATTGCTTCCGCAGCCACCGATCTTCCTGTTCGTTATATGTCCGTTCCTTATATCTACGATCGTGCTTGAGTAATCCTTCTCAAGATCGTGGAGGACGACTTCGCATTTGCTCCCGAACTGCGCTGCTATAAGGTTGAGCAGCTGCTTGAACATGCCCATTTCATCGTCTATGTGCTTCATTGGAGCCTCCAGTCAATGATTATATCAGCGATTCCAGCAAAACAACAAAGATTTTTTGCAGTTTGCGGCAAAACATGAAAATCTGTCAGATTGTGTTCTGTTTTAGTATTCTGAAAAATCTTCATAAACATGAAAATTTTTTGTCAGATTATCAGGAGAAATTCCTAAAAATTTTTGTTGACAACTAGGTTTTTAATGATAGATTGATACATGCGGGCTTGGATATCTGAAAATTTTTGAGCTTAACAGGCTCTTGATTTTGGATTTTCTCCCTGAAAAATCGTAATCAAAACAAAAGGAGGACTGGTTATGCGCAATAAGCTTATCGGTCTCGTGGCTGTCGTAGCCATGCTTCTTATCGCAGTTCCTGCTGCATTCGCTGGTGGATCGCAGGAGGCAACGACTTCTGATGGACGCCAGATCGTCACATTCTGGTACAACAACACGGGTGATGAGGCTCTTGTATATGAGCAGGTCATCGCCGACTACAATGCCTCCCAGGACAAGTACACAGTGCAGGGACTCAGCGTAACCGATGCACAGAAGCTCATCGTCGCTATGAGCAGCAACGAGGCTCCGGATGTGTTCAAGGACAGCAACTCAAGGGTCATCCAGCTCCAGAAGAATGGTCTTCTCCAGAGCGTCCAGGAGTATATCGATGCTGAAGGATTCGACACATCCGTCTATTCCGAGCAGTCCCTTGCCGCCAACACGATTGATGGAGATCTCTATGCTCTTCCGATCGATGCCTACACGATCCAGATGTTCTACAACAAGGATCTGCTTGAGGCAGCTGGCTATACAGAGCCTCCCAAGACAATGGAGGAGATGTATGAGATGGCAGTCGCAGCAACCAAGCTCGACGCCAATGGAAGCATCGAGGTTCTCGGATATCCTCTTTTCCCGTATGCATCCGCTCGTCAGGAGCTGATCTATGGATTCGGTGGAACATGGTGGGATGAGAATGGCAAGCCGACACCTGAGGATCCTGGCATCCTCGAGTCGCTCAACATGAACGTCCGCTACCGCAATGAGTTCGGCGGAAGCAGCCTCGACTCATTCATCGCAACAGCGAACACCAACAGGTACACCGAGCAGGATATGTTCTTCACCGGCCACCAGCTCTTCAGGCTCGACGGCTCATGGCTTCCGACCATGATGGAGAACTTCGGATCCACGGTCAACTATGGAATCACATTCGTTCCCGGCACGGAGGCCCATCCTGAGAACAGGGGCAGGGCAAGGTTCGAGACGGATTCCGTCGCTATCCCGGTGATGGCCCAGAACAAGGAAGGCGCTTGGGACTTCATCAAGTACATCGCGGGCTATGACGGAGCAAAGACGATCGATCTCGGAACGGGCAATCTCCCGGCTCTCACGACGCTCTATGATGATCCGGATGTGCAGAACAAGGCTGGATTCGCGGAGTTCATCGAAGCTCTCCAGATCGGAAACGGCGTGCAGTATCCTCATATGAATGATTTCGATGAGTATATCTCGATGGTCAATGCATCCCTCGATACCGTATATGCTCTCCGCGCAACGCCGGAGCAGGCGATGGCTGATCTCGCCAAGCAGGCGGTCAACATCGACTGACGATCTCCAATGCCGCTGGCATGCATAGCCCTGGAGCGCCTTCGGGTTCCTCCGGGGCTATCCTCGGCACAGAGAGGATCGGATCTGTGCGCTGGCATGTCTCATGCCATTCGAAATCGCCTCATGGCTTTGGCCGTGAGCATCCGATGAGGTGTCTATGAAGCTTTCGCAGAAGCAGCGCGATTTCCGCAATGGCCTGCTGTTCGCTCTGCCTTGGATAATCGGATTCCTTGCGCTGAGCGTCTATCCACTGATAGCCTCCCTCTACTACAGCTTTACCGAATTCAATGCCGTCACGACTCCGAAGTGGGTCGGCTTTGAGAACTTCCAGGATGTCTTCCATGATCCACTGGTCTGGAAGAGCCTCAGGAATACCCTCTTCATGGTGTTCATATCGACGCCGGTCAACCTCTTCGTCGCTCTTCTCCTTGCTACGATCGTAACGAGGAACTTCAAGCTGAAGGCGGCTGTCAGGACTGCATTCTTCCTTCCGTCGGTCATACCGATGGTAGCCGCTACGATGGTATGGATCTGGATGTTCGATCCTACCTATGGATATATCAACAATGTCCTCTCGCTCTTCGGTGTCCAAGGGCCGGCATGGCTCATGGATGCGAGGTTCACGAAATGGGCATTGGTTCTGATGGGAACATGGAACGTCGGAACGACGATGCTCGTCTGCATGGCCTCTCTTCAGGAAGTGCCTACGAGCTACTATGAATCCGCTGAGATCGACGGAGCGGGTGCCGTGAGGAAGTTCTTCTCCATCACGATACCATGCATCGCTCACGTACTCGTTTATCAGGCGATCCTCGGAATCATCAATGCATTCCAGTATTTCCAGCAGGTCTATATCATCGTGACCGCAAATTCCGGAGTGAAGGGCGGAAGCGCAGCGGGAGGACCGGAGAACTCGATCCTCATGTATCCGCTCTACATCTTCCATAATGCCTTCACGTATCTGAAGATGGGCAAGGCCTCGGCAATGGCCTGGCTGCTCTTCATAGTCGTCGCGATACTGGCTGTCGTGATGGTGAAGGTGACTGCGAAGGTCACAGACAGCGCAGGGAGGGAATGATATGGGCAACGATAGCTATGAAATCAGGAAGTTGATAGGGAAGGCTCTGTTCTTCATTCTCGTCGCAGTGCTCTGCCTCGTGTATGTATCGCCGTTCCTTGTCATGTTCTTCACATCGTTCAAGACCAACTCAGATGCCTTCACGATCCCGGTGAAGCTCTTCCCGAGGGAATGGGTTTGGGAGAACTACCCTGCAGCAATGTCTGCGATTCCCTACTTCAAGTACATGGGCAACACCATCTACATCACGCTGCTTTCCGTCATCGGCCAGCTGATCGTGACGCCTATGGTCGCCTATTCGCTTTCGAAGATCGACTGGAAGGGGTCGAAGATCATCTCCGGACTGCTGATGGCTACGATGATGATCCCCATCACGGTCACGATGGTCCCTCTCTACAGGATATACTCCAAGCTTGGGTTGACGAATACGTATGTTCCGCTCATCCTGCCGACGTTCCTTGGAAAGGCGTTCTACATCATCCTTACGCGCCAGTTCTTCATGGGACTGCCGAACAGTCTCATCGAGGCGGCCAAGATCGATGGTGCGAATGAATTCCAGAGGTATACGAAGGTGGCCCTTCCGCTTACCAAGCCGATCCTCACGACGGTCGGAATATATGCATTCCTCGATGCGTGGAGCGATTACCTCATGCCGATGATCTTCATCTCGAAGCCTGAGAAGTATACGCTCTCGCTGGGACTGCAGCAGTTCATGAGCGAGTATTCCGTCGACTGGGCAAGGTTGATGGCCGCTGCAATGGTCTTCGTCGTGCCTGTCATCATCTGCTTCGCGATCTTCCAGAAGAACTTCGTTCGCGGTATTGCCACCAGCGGTCTGAAGGCCTGAGGAAGCCGCAAACTGGCCCGGGCGTTCCCGTATGGGGCGCCCTCGCCTTGTACCAAATCGAATTCTTGCAGGGCAAATATGAAGAAGCTTGATCTCTCCGGAGAATGGAAGTGGAAACGCGTCGGCGATTGTGCCGAGCATATAGGGCATGTCCCCGGATCCGTCTATTCCGACATGCTTCAGAACGGCTTGATCGATGATCCGTTCTGGAGGACGAATGAGTATGGAGCTAGGGAGCTGATGATGGATGACTATGCCTATGCGCGTACATTCATCGTGTCCGCCGAGGATCTCCGCCATGATTCCCTCGTCCTTGTATGCGAGGGGCTCGATACGATCGCCGACATCATGATCAATGGCAGGCTGCTTGCATCAGTCTACGATATGCACAGAACGTATCGCTTCCCTGTGAAGGCTCTGCTTGCAGAGGGAGAGAACTCGATTGAGGTCCTCTTCCATTCATCGCTTGCATACATCAGGGATAAGGATGCACATAGCGATATCTTCTATGCCTCAACA
>CALXXR010000035.1 GCA_944392735.1 uncultured Spirochaetaceae bacterium
GAGGAAAGGGTGTCGTTTGGTGTGTCGAATGCAAGAGGGATAAGGGAGGAGAGCATGACGGCGAGTCCTGCTCCTATGAACGACCAGCGCACGATCGTGCGCGTATTGTTGCCCTTCTCCATCGCCCTCTCACCCTCTGCAAGATCCGGATACCCCGCGATGTCGAGGAAATCCGCCCTGCTTATCCTCTGGTATCCCATGTACGGCACCCACTCGGTCGTGGTGGTGCTCGTGCCGTAGCTCGTCACGAACCCGCTGTGCCAGCGGCTGTCGAAGTCATAGGCATTGACGGCGACATCGGTATGGGTCTCCGTCTCCACCGAGAGAGCCTTCGATATATACTCCATTCGATCCTCTGCAGACAGTGCCTCAACGCTCTCGGCAGCGGGAAGCGCCATGCAGGAGACGAAGGAGATGAGCAGAATGGCAGATACGATGCGTCTCATCGCTTATCCTCCTGTGAAGGATTATCTTCCAGTCGAGGGCGAATGTCATCAGGTACAGCCCCATCCATGTGCGGAAGGAAACGCATGGTACGACGATTTTCCATGATTTTGCCTATGAAGCGGTCTTTCTGCTTTGAGAATCCGGAATCATGCCTTAACCTGAATATGATACAGGGTATGTTCATCGTACCCAACGCAAAAGGAGGACTCCAATATGAGGAAAGCCATCATATTGTCGCTTGCGTTCGTTCTGCTTGTCGGAGCCGTCTTCGCACAGGGCTCCGCAGAATCGAAATCGGATGTCATCAAGCTCACATTCGTCGAGACGATGACCAGCCCGGCGCGTACGCAGGTTCTTCAGGAGCTGATCGCCGAGTACGAGGCTCTCAACCCAGGCATCGAGATCGAACTGGTATCCCCGCCGTATGAGCAGTCGGACAACAAGCTCACGATGATGCTCAACAGCAATCAGGAGCTCGACATCATCGAGACCAGGGACCATACCGTCAAGCAGTTCGTCAACAACGGCAAGCTCGTGGACCTCACCCCGTACCTCGCCGAATGGGATGAGACTGCCGACCTCATGGATCTCACGATGCAGGCTGCCAAGACCGTCAACGACACGCCTTACCTCATTCCTCAGGGATTCTACGTAAAGGCCCTCCTCGTCAGGACCGACGTGACGGAGAAGTACGGAATCGAGATCCCGACGACGATGGATGAGCTCTATGCAGCATGCAAGGAGATCACGGGAAAGGCTCCTGGCCAGTATGGCTATGCGCTCAGGGGCAAGTCGCAGATCTTCAAGATCAGCGATATCCAGATGCTTCCCAACGTCGGCAACGTAAGCACGGACAACATCTACGAGAGCACGGATGGCAAGTATGTCTTCGACAACGACGCCGGACGCAAGGCGATAGAGCAGTACATCGATCTCTACAAGACTGCATGCCCGTCGGATGCCATCAACTGGGGATTCAATGAGCAGATCAACGGATTCGTATCCGGAACGACACCGTTCCTCATCCAGGATCCAGATACGCTCAGCTCACTGGCCGGACAGATCGAGGACGATCAGTTCGAGGTCGTGATGGTGCCGGTAGGAACGACTGGAAAGAGATACCTCGACTACGGATTCAGCGGCTTCTCGATCCCGACGACCAGCAAGCACCCCGACGAGGCATGGGACTTCATAGCATGGATCAGCTCCGCGGAGAACAATGCACGCTTCTGCAAGTCCTACGGACCGCTTCCGGTGCATAACTCGACATACGAGAACGACCCGTACTTCAGCACTGGCCACTACAAGGCATGGGCTGAGGAGCTCAACGATGAGAACACCGTGTTCGTAAGGTATCCGCTCGATGCACCGCAGTATCCTGCATGGCAGCAGTTCCAGGAGCAGACGATGCAGGCGCTGCTCATGGGCAACATCACAGTCGACGAAGCGATTGCCGACTGGGCAGAGTATTGGGGATACTGATCCGGCGAACCGCTGCAGCCCGCTGCAGCACCGATTGGAAGGCTGTCAGAAGTGGCAGCCTTCCCTATTTCCATGCATCCACATCATCGAGCGCAAGATAGTCCTCGCCTTTATGGAAGCGAAAAGGGCCTCTTCCGAGAACCTTTGCACTCTATGATGCTCCATCACTCAGGGATGACGCGCATGAAGCGCTTCTTGCCAGCCTTCAGCAGAAGCTCGCCATCCTCGAGATCGGCAGAGGTGACCATCTGCTTCGGATCGGAGACCTTCTTCCCGTTGATCTCCGCACCGCCCTGCATGACGAGGCGGCGGGCATCGCCGTTGGATGATGTCAGGCCAGAGCGCGTGAAGAGATCGAGCACGCCCACTCCAGCCTCGAGATCCGACTTGGCGATGGAGACGGATGGTATGCCTTCCCTGTTTCCTGAAGCTCCCGACACGAAGAGCGCGGCTGCGGCATCCTTTGCCTTCTCAGCCTCCTCCTCGCCGTGGATGATCCTAGTCACCTCATAGGCGAGGCGCTGCTTTGCATCATTGACGTTTCTGTCAGGATCCTCATACTCCCTGATCTCATCGAGGCTCATGAATGTGAAGAGCTTCATGAAGCGCGTTGCATCCGCGTCCGCGACATTCCTCCAGTATTGGTAGAAGTCGTACGGCGAATAGAGCTCGGGAGCAAGGAAGACCGCGCCCTTCTCGCTCTTGCCCATCTTCTTGCCGTCCGCGCGCATGATGAGGTTGAACGTGAGGCCGTAGCACTGCTCTCCGCCCATCCTCTGTATCAGGTCGATGCCGGCGACGATGTTGCCCCACTGATCGGCACCACCGATCTGCAGGCGGCATCCCGTCCTCTCATTGAGCATCCTGTAGTCATAGGACTGCAGCAGCTGGTAGTTGAACTCGATGAACGAGAGCCCCCTCTCGAGGCGCTGCTTGACGCCCTCGAATGTCAGCATCCTGTTCACGGAGAAGTAGACGCCCACATCCCTGAGGAACCTGATGTAGTTCAGGTCCACCAGCCAATCCGCATTGTTCAGCATCATCGCCTTGCCGCATCCCGGTTTTGGGGTATCGGAGAAGTCGACGATGGTTCCAAGCTGTCCCCTGATCTTCTCGACATTGGATGCGATCGTCTCCTCCGAGAGGATCTTGCGCATCTCCGTCTTTCCCGAGGGATCGCCGATCAGGCCCGTTCCGCCTCCGACGAGGGCGATGGGATTGTTTCCCGCCTCCTGCAGATGGTGCATCGCAAAGAACGGGACGATGTGACCTACATGGAGGGACGGCCCTGTCGGATCGACGCCGCAGTAGAATGTGACAGGACCCTTATCCATCAGATCCGAAAGCCCATCGAAATCCGTGCAGTTGTTGACGAATCCCCTATCGATGAGTGTCTGTATGCCCTTGTTCATCAGAGGACCCTCTCATAGCTCTTCATTGCAGCATGGATGAACGGCACGAGCTGATCGACGGCGACCCTCTCCTGCTTCATCGAATCGCGGAAGCGGACTGTGACCGTCTGATCCTCGAGCGTCTGGTAATCGACGGTGACGCAGTACGGCGTACCGATCTCATCCATCCTCCTGTAGCGGCGGCCGACGGCTCCGCTCTGATCGTAGAACGTGGCGAAGTCGTTCCTGAGGGAATGCTCGAGCTTCGAAGCATACTCCGCAAGCCCATCCTTCTTCACAAGAGGAAGGACGGCGACCTTCACCGGTGCGATCGCTGGATGGAAATGGAGGACGGTGCGGACATCGCCTTCCGGAGTAGCCTCCTCGTCATATGCATCGGAGAGCGCCATAAGCACGTTCCTCGTGAGTCCTGCCGATGTCTCGACGACGTACGGGACATATCTCTCGTTCGTCTCGGGATCGAGGTACGTGAGGTCCTTGCCGGAGAACTTCTGATGCTGCGAAAGATCGTAATCGGTGCGCGAATGCACGCCTTCGAGCTCCTGCCATCCCATCGGGAAGAGGAACTGGATGTCATATGCATCCTTTGCGTAGAACGCAAGCTCATCCGGTCCATGCTGGTGCCACCTCAGGTGCTCTGGGTGGATACCCATCTTCCTGTAGTAGTTCATCCTCTGCTCCCTCCAGTACGGGAACCACTCCTCATCGGTGCCGGGCTTGCAGAAGAACTGCATCTCCATCTGCTCGAACTCGCAGGAGCGGAAGATGAAGTTCTTCGTCGTGATCTCATTGCGGAAGGACTTTCCCACCTGCGCGATTCCGAACGGTATCTTCACGCGGGACGACTGCACGACATTCTTGAAGTTGACGTAGATGCCCTGCGCAGTCTCCGGCCTGAGGTAGACGACAGAGGCATCATCGAGCGTCGGTCCGATGTGCGTCTGGAACATGAGGTTGAAGTTCCTCGGCTCGGTGAACGATCCCTTGTTGCCGCACACCGGGCATGGTGCCTCGAGATCGATCTGATCGGCCCTGAAGCGCGAATGGCAGACCTTGCAGTCGACCATCGGATCGGTGAAGTTGGAGACATGGCCAGAAGCCTCCCACACCCTCGGGTGCATGAGGATCGCAGCATCGAGGCCGACGATGTTGTCATGCAGCTGCGTCATCTCCTTCCACCAGAAATCACGGATGTTGTTCTTCAGCTCAACACCCATCGGACCGTAGTCATAGGCGCCATTGAGGCCGCCATAGATCTCGCTCGACTGGAAGATGAAGCCGCGGCGGCGGCAGAGCGAGACGATCTTATCCATTGTAACTTCAGCCATATCAGTTCTCCTCGAACAGCTTTATCGCCCTGTTCAGGCGTTTCTCCGTCTCATCGATCCCAAGAAGCCTTATCGAATCGAAGAGCGGAAGCGAAACGGTCGAATTCGTGATCGCAACCCTTATAGGCTGGAATACGCCGTTGACCTTTATCTCCAGTTCCTGGGAAAGCGCTGCAAGCTTCTCCTCGATCGAAGCCTCCTCTTCCCCGCTGCGAAGGCCATCGATGAGGATGGCAGCTCCCTTCGAGAGGGCAATGCCCGTCTTCTCCTCATCGGATCCCTTGGCTACGTAGATGCCCTTGTCCTCCACGGGCTTATCCTCAAAAAGGAATGCCGTGAGCGGCACGACATCGGAAAGCACCTTCATCCTCTCCTTCACAGGAGGCACGATCCTGGCGATGAGCCTGGCATCATCATCCGTGAGCGGATCGGAGACATATCCCGCGCTCTGGAGATAAGGCGCTATGAGCTTGGCAAGCCTGCTGTCATCGGCCTGCCTGATGTACTGGCCATTGAACCAGTCGAGCTTCTTGTAGTCGAATACCGCCGGGGCCTTGTGGATGCCCTCCATCGTGAATCTCTTCTCAAGGTCCTCCTTGGAGAAGAACTCCGTCGATCCATCGAGCGACCAGCCGACGAGCGTGACGTAGTTCATGATCGCCTCAGGAAGATATCCCTTCGCCCTGAAGTCGCGCACCGCTGTCGAACCATGCCTCTTCGAGAGCTTCTGCCCATCCTTGCCCATGACCATCGGAAGATGGCAGTACTGGGGGATCTCCCAGCCGAATGCCTCATACAGAAGCACATGGAGAGGTCCGGACGGGATCCACTCCTGAGCGCGCATGATGTGCGTGATATGCATCAGATGATCATCGACGACGTTTGCAAGGTGATACGTCGGGAAGCCATCGCTCTTGAGGAGTATCGGATCGGGTGAGATGTCGCGGTTGCGGCGCGAGATGTCGCCCATGAGGATGTCATGGAACGTCGTCTTTCCCTCGGTCGGAACGCGGAACCTGATCACGGGCTTGATGCCCTGCCTGAGGTATTCCTTGATCTCCGAATCGGAGAGGTGCGCGCAGTGCCTGTCGTAGCCCTGATACTCGCTCTTGGATTCCACCTGCTGCTTCCTGACCTCCTCGAGGCGTTCCGGGGTGCAGAAGCAGTAGTATGCCTTCCCCTCCTCGACGAGCTTCTCGGCATAGCTGCGGTAGATATCGAAGCGCTCCGACTGGATATACGGACCATAGGGGCCGCCTACGACGGGACCCTCGTCCCACTTTATGCCAAGCCAGTCGAGCGTGCTGTAGAGATCCTCCAGGGATTCATCGGAATATCTTTCCCTGTCGGTATCCTCGACGCGGAGGATGAACTTCCCCCCATTCGCCTTTGCGAAGAAATAATTGAACAGCGCTGTACGGATGCCGCCGATATGCTGCAGACCGGTCGGCGAAGGCGCATAGCGAACCCTAACGTCCATTGTCGTCTCCTAATAACAGGAGAAGCTTACAATCTTTGGCCTCTTTCAGCAATGCGCAAAGGCAATCATCGCGAATGCCGCGCAATGGGCTTAGAATGGAAGCATGAGGATGGACATACACCCGGAGCTGAAGGCTCTCAAGGCATTCAGATACCCATTATCCATGCCCATCGTGCGAGCCTCTGCGATCATGCGGCCGATCTTCCGCCTGTCGCGTCCCCTGGATGGGATCAGGGAGGAGCGCAGGGTGATCTCGGGCATGGATACGACGCTGCTGCGGCCAAGGGAGCCAAGGGGGACGATCATAGACATCCATGGTGGCGCATTCGCCTTCCCCGCTGCACCGTATTCGAAGAAGATCGCGTCACTCTATGCGCTCAGCGGATTCGACGTGCTGATGCCCGACTACCCGCTCATACCGAGCCACAGCTGCATCGAAGCCATCGAACGGATTGCCGAGATGGCGGAGGGGATCGACGGGCTGAAATGCCTATCCGGCTCGAGCGCGGGAGGTTTCATTGCATTGCATGCAGCTGCCAACCTCTCTCATAAGCCCGCCCTGATGCTGATATACCCGGTCGTGCAGCCGGAAGGCAGCACGGACTCGATGCAACGCTTCCGTTCGACGCCGATGTGGGACAGCAGGAAGAACCGCTGGATGTGGGAGCATGCGCTGCCGGAAGGCCACCCATCCCCTCCCGACCTGTCCGGGATAGGCAGGGCATTCATCGAGACAGCCGAATTCGACCCGCTGAGGGATGAAGGCAGGGATCTCTACGGGAAGCTCATTGAAGCCGGAGCATCTGCAGTGCTTTCCGAGACGAAGGGCACCGTCCACGGTTACGACATGCTTTGGAGGAAGCCTTATGTGCAGCAGCTGATCGGAAGGAGGATCACCTGGCTAGGAACGCTTTGACAGCCTCGACAGCCTTCTCCTCACCCGCCTTGTCAGGATCGTAGAAGAGATAATGCGTGCATTCGGGGATATGCACATGCTCGCGCCTTCCCCGCCCCGATGACATGATTGCCTCGGCAGGCTTCTCGCCCATGATCTGGTCCTTGCCGCAGGTTATCGCGAGGATATCCGAATCGAGGGAGCGGAGGCTTTCGGCAGCCTCCTCCATCAGGCGGTAGAGCTCATCGATCTGCCTGATGTAGACCCACGACCAGTACTGGCCGCCGAGATAGTCGTCATCGCACGGAGCGCCATCGTAGTGCATCACGAATTCATCCTGGTGATGCCATGGCGTCGGGATGCGCTTCCTGACAAGCGAGAAGAGCCGCATCTGCCAATGCGGCCGGGGAGGCTTCATGCCCGGCCATGCGACGGCAGGGGCCGCAAGGACGAGGCGTCCAGCCCCTTCCTCCTTCGCAGCCTCAATGGCAAGGGAAGCTCCCATCGAGTGGCCGACGACATCGACGCGCTCATACATTCCATTCAGCGCACCAAGCGCATTGCAGGCCACCCCCTTCCAGTCGCGGCGACGAGAGCGCATGAAATCCTCTCCCGTCGTTCCGCAGCCGGGAAGCCTTGGCACATAGCAGTCGAAGCCTGAATCGTATAGATCGCGTGCAGGCCTGACGAGCTCTCCAGGGTATCCGGCATATCCATGGATCAGAAGCACCGCATGCTTCGGCCTCGATGAGTGGAGAAGGGAGAACGGACGGGCGGCGCTGCATGGCGAAGCGCCATCATGGAACACCCCCTCATACCACTCAGGAGGAACGGAATAGCGCATCACCACGACGCCTCCTGGAGGAGGTTGAGAAGATCGATGCGGCTTCCGACATCGGTCTTGGCGAATATGTTTGCGATATGGTTGTTGACCGTGTTGACCGAAATCGTCAGCTCTGCGGCGATCTCCTTGTTCGTGAGCCCCGCCTTGATCAGCTTGACGACCTCGAACTCGCGCTCAGTGATGTGGTATCTGGCGCTCACGGTCTCGAATGAGAACTCGGGGCGCTCCGTCTTCTCCAGCTTCTCCTGATGATAGAGCGCGGTGAAGAGGAATACCAAAAGCGCGATCGTATATGCAAGGCAGACGATCGGCAGCGACATCGAGCGGAAGCGCGGGAAGACGATGGCTCCCACCACGACCGGGATCATGGCTATGGAGATGATCATCAGCGTGAAGCATGCGACCCTGACCGAGGCATCCTTTATGCGCTTTCGCTCATTCACGAGAACGATGACGCAGTAGACGACGGCCAGCGTCCAGATCATGTACTGGAGGATCGGGAAGATGGATCTCTCTGTGATGATCCATGCAATCGAGACTCCGAGATAGAGGCCGCCTGAGGCGAATGCCCCTATCTTCTCCGGAGTGCTCATCGGACGCGCTATGATCCAGTTCATGGCAAACAGCAGCAGCACGAGAATGAAAGCAGAGTCAGCCACCATGATGCCGTTCCAGATGTAATGGAGCACCATGCGGGCCGTTCCCGTGAAGGCCAGGTATGCGTACTGGTCAAGCGCGAAGACGACTACAGCGCCCAGCAGGGACGCCATGAACGCTATGAGCGCCCATGCCCATGAATAGTGGGCACGCCTCGTCCAGACTATGGAGAGGGCGAGGTCCATGCTCACGATCGAAAGGGCAA
>CALXXR010000036.1 GCA_944392735.1 uncultured Spirochaetaceae bacterium
CTTAAGGAAGAAGTATTCAGTATCCCTGAAGCCATAGGCTTTCCTCCTGATGGTCTTAATCAGCGTTCTGTTCAGAAAGTTGTGGGATTAAGGGAATAGCGAAGCAACAAAAGAGGGATGAAATCCTTTAAGATTTGAAAAAGCAAGAACAAATCAAAAGAAAGATCATCCCATGAAAGAAAGTATCACAATACTGATGAAGGACTGCGGATCCCTGCATGATGAATGAAAGCTCTTCATCGAATATAATGAAGACCATGGACAATCGGGAAAAGACTGCATTGCTCGATATCGAGAGGACGGAGCGGTTTTCAGATGATGGGAAATCCATAATGGAAGCTTCAGTTCTTTCGGGGAGGACAGAAAACAAGCCAATGGCAGGATGCAGGATGACTAGACAGGATAATGTCGAGCTTGCAAAGCGTATGCTCGTAGACTCGATCTACAGGGAAGCTAGGGTTGAGGGCATCGATGTCACTTTTCCTGAAACCGAGAAGATCTTCGAAGGTGGCATCGTTGATACGCTTTCCTTCGACGATATCACGAAGATCGTAAACCTCAAGCACGCTTGGGCCTTCATTCTGGACACATTGGATTACCCATTCGATATGCGCTACATCCGTCATCTCAATGCGCTGATAGAAGCCAATCTCATCAGGAGCGCTGGAATCATAAGGACCGTGCCGGTAAGGATCTCTGGAACGGATTGGATTCCGGAGATTCCATCGCAGGAATCAATCGAACAGGAGCTTGCTAGGATCGGAAGGATAAGCGATCCAACCGATAGGGCATTCGAACTCATGCTTTCCATCATGCGCGGCCAGTATTTCGAGGATGGCAACAAGCGCACGGCACAGCTTGCTGCGAACCAGGAGCTGATCAGGAATGGATGCGGCATCGTGTCGGTGCCTGACTCGAAGAGGTCTGAATTCTCCCGCCTTCTCGTAGCCTTCTACGAGACTGATTCCAGAATGGAGATCAAGGAGTTCCTCCATGATGCATGCCTCACCGTCTACGATAGGAAGGCCTTCCGTACGGATGAGGAGCTTGAATACCTTCGGGAAGAGGATAGGAGATGGATTGAGAATGCAGTTGGGAATAGGCAACGCAGCGATTGAATTCCCGTGATTGCTGTTCTAGCCTTGCCATTAATCAAGGAGGTTGTCAAAGGGGCTGTTTTCCAAGAAGGATCCTGCACCCGCTGCATCCCAACCGGCTGCACCGAAGAGCCGAATCTATAGAACAACGCTCGATTACGTGCCGGAATACAAGGTCGTAGAGACCATAAGACATGTGCTGCTTTCGGGTCTCTCGGTACAATACGAATGATGGAAAGGGACATGTGGCAAAACAGGAGGAGGCATTCCATGATTCTCTTGAGGGCATCCTTGATGATGTTCGCAGGAATCATCCTGACGCGAATGCAATCCTCGGACTGCACATGGATTCATTCTCAAACGATTTCGCGAACTGCTACGTCTGCATATGGAGCGAGGATAGAGAAGATCGATCCCAGCAATGCGGAGTAGGCTTATTGCACATTATCCCTTTTGCATGTAGTCTTCCTCCACCGGAGAGGATGAATGTTCTACGACAAAGGACTGAGATTCGAATGCCAGATGTGCCGCTACTGCTGCTCTGCAGAGCCGGGATACGTCTATCTGACGAAGAACGACATAGAGAGGGCTTCATCGGCTCTCTCGCTCTCGTTCGATGACTTCATCAAGGCATACTGCAGGCTTGTTGACTTCGGTGGATACAGCCTCGTGTCGCTCAGGGAGATGGAGAACTACGACTGCATCTTCCTCACTCCGAACGGCTGCGGAATCTACGAGGCAAGGCCCCTCCAGTGCCGAACATACCCGTTCTGGAAGAACGTGATGGAGAGCGAAGAGAGCTGGAAGGCGGAAGGACGGTGCTGCCCGGGCATAGGCAAGGGCGCTCTGGTGTCAAGAAAGGAGATAGAGAAGAGGCTCAAGGACGGCGAAGAGCCGCCATACATCGTCTTCGGCAAATGACGAAGCGATGAAATCCTGCTATATTCAGAGCTGGAGTTCCTGATTTGCCCATCTATACCGATAGCACGATCAATTCGATAAAGACGCGCCTCACGATGTCTGAGGTGGTGCAGAGCTATATCCCGATCGTCTCCAGAAGCGGACGAAACTGGGCCAAATGCCCATTCCACGGCAACGGCAACGAGCGCACGCCATCATTCGCGATCAACGATAGGGATGGCTTCTACCACTGCTTCGGCTGCGGCGAATCAGGGGATATGTTCACCATAGTTGAGAAGATGGACAATGTCGGATTCAACGAGGCTGTGGAGATCCTTGCCAGGAAGGCTGGGGTGACGCTCGAGACGAAGGCAGGGAGCGTCGAACGCAGGGACAAGGATGAGCTTGATTCCCTCTATGACCTCAATAAGCGCATCGCTGGCACGTTCCACTACCTGCTTCTGAACAGCCCCGAGGCGGAAGGGGCAAGGCAGTATCTCGAGAGAAGGGGGCTTTCGAAGGAGCTTATAGAGCGCTTTGAGCTTGGATATGCTCCATCCGATCCGAACTGGCTCCATTCGTTCCTGAAGAAGAAGGGCTACTCCGACGATATCCTCGCGAAATCCGGGCTCTTCTCACCGAACAGGTTCCCTTATCCCATGTTCATATCGCGGCTGATGTTCCCCGTAAGGTCATGGCAGGGTAGGTACATCGGCTTCTCCGGACGCGACCTCACAGGAAGCGACACGGTGCCGAAGTACAAGAACACATCCGACACGCCCATCTACTCGAAGCGCCATAACCTCTTCGGTCTCTATGAGGCGCTCGATACGCTCAAGAAGGGGAATGGGAGCGCTGTCATCGTCGAAGGCAACTTCGATGTCATCTCCATGCACCAGGCCGGACTGACATCCGCAGTAGCCTCGCTTGGCACTGCGCTTACGGAGGAGCAGGTCAAGCTGCTCTCGAGGTATGTCGGCAGGATCGATCTGATGTTCGACAGCGACGCTGCCGGTCAGAAATCCACTGACAAGGCCATATCCATCATCCACCGCATGGGGCTCGAATGCTTCGTCCATACCCTCGAGGGCGGCAAGGATGCATCCGAGATACTCGAGAAGGAGGGCGCTGAGGCGCTTTTCGAGGCCTTCGGAAAGGGTGAGAACGCCTTTGCATATCTTGTCAGCAAAGGAACTAAATCGTATAATATCCAGTCAGGCAGGGGAAAGTCTGACTTTGTCAGATACCTTTCTCCGTTCCTTCAGTCTACCGCTTCAAGCGTCGAGCTGGATTCATACATCCAGAGCCTCTCGATCCTTCTTTCGGTATCTGAGGAATCGATCAGAGCCGATATCGCGTCTCAAGATGCTGGCGCGAGCGTGGCTGAGGAGGATGAGAGAGGGACAATCGATGGCGGGAAGCCGCGGAGAAGGCGCTTCAATCCGGCAGCGGTATCGATCGATCTATTTGCGATGCTGTATCTGTCGAACCACAGGGAGCTCTTCCCCGAGTACCGTCCAAGGATCAGCTTCGGCGATCTGAAGGACAGGGAGGCCCAGGTCATTTACATGGCGCTCGAGAACGCCATGAGGAACGAGATAGCGAGCAATGAGCTCTTCCTTACCATGATATCAGATGAGGACGCACGAAATGATGTCGCAACCTCCTTCGCTCTCGATGAGTACTCTCAGCAGGGCGGGAGAAGCGCACTGGATGAAGCCGCAGACCGGATCAGCCTCAGGGGTATGGAAGAGAGGAGGGATGTTCTTCTGAACCAGCTCAGGTCCTTCCCCGATTCGCTCGACCCGGAGCAGCTTGCAGAGGCGCTGCAGAGGAAGAAGGAGCTGGACGAGAAGATAGGTGCGCTGAGGGAGGAGCTCTTCAGCAGCACGGCGAAAGAGGAATAGATGGCAGATCAGGATTTCAGGAACTCAGCATTCTACAAGGAGCTCATCGCACTGTCCAAGGAGCAGGGCTATGTGACGCTTCTCGATATCGTCTCAGCGGTGAAGAAGCACAAGGATCCGCATGGGGATATCGACGCGATCACGGAAGCGCTGAAGGATGATGGCGTGCAGTATACGGAGTCGGAGGACTCCGATCCCGACTTCTCCGAGGAGCCCTCGGAGGAGGACCTCGAGAACTTCGGAGAGGAGTTCGATGAGGATGACATCCCTGAGGATGATGACGAATCCCCCGTGGAGGAAGGTCCTTCCGATGAGGAGCTCTCGGACATAGAGAGCGAGGAGGAAGGCGAAGAGGGCGAGGAAGCCAAGAAGTCCGAAGGCGACGATGACGACGAGGACGAGGAGGAGGCCGAAGAGGAGGAAGAGGAGGAGAACCTCAACGAGTGGAAGGGCACCGATGACGACACCGAGGTCTCGACCGAGAGATTCATCGACATCTCCTCCGTCTCCGACCATCAGAGCGAGCACAAGCACTCTCCCCAGGGCAAGTTCGACACCTCCCAGGACGATCCCATCAGGCTCTATCTCAAGGAGATCGGCAACGAGAACCTCCTCACAGGTGAGCAGGAGGTCGAGCTCGCGATGCAGATGGAGAAGGGCGGCGACATCGTCAGATCCGTCATCCGCGAGAGCGGGATCCTCATCTCCTTCTTTTCTCGCGTCGTCGAGAAGATGAACATGAAGATCGAGGAGGATACGGAGGAATCGCTCTCCACCGAGGAGCTCAAGGAGTTCCTCTCCGTCCAGAAGAGATACAATGCAGCGTACAGGGAGGCCATCGGCAAGGACATCCCCAAGGAGATAAAGGAATACAATGACCTCAAGAGCAGGATGCTGCTCGCGGGCGAGACGCCCGAGCTCTCGAGCGATGTCATGGCGCTCCGCGAGAAGCTTCTCAACGAGCTCGGCGGCTATCCCGATGAATCGTCCGCTCTCTACAGAGGCAGGAAGAGAAGCGACTTCTCCTCGCGCGAGGAGTGGATCGAATACTGCAGGGACCGCTCCAGGGAGCAGCGGCTCAACGTGCTCGAGGACAAGCTCGACAGCCTCCGCAAGGAGGAGAGCAGCCTCAACCAGCGCATCGCCGAGATCGTCGCAGAGAAGGACAGGCAGTTCCGTGCAGACCATCCCGAGATGAAGGGAGCTGACCTCGAGAAGGAGATCCAGAAGATCCACAGGAAGGTCAAGGAGGAGCACAGCGCGACGGAGACGGAGCTCGGGAAGAGGTATACGGACTTCCGCAGCGAGCTCGAGGCCGTCGAGGCAGGCGCATACATCCCCGTCGCTGACTGGGTATCCCCGTTCGAGATCCAGAAGGAGGATATCGATGAGATCACCGATATCTTCATCAAGGCGAAGGAAGCCATCATCTCATGCAATGAGAAGAAGAAGCGCTCCGAGGAGCATCTGAAGGTATCCAGCGTCAAGGAGCTGAGACAGCTCGGACGCGATCTTGCGACCAGGTCCAAGGCCGAGGCGATCGAGGAGAAGCTGGGCATGACCGCCGACCAGATCAAGGAGGAGATCCAGGAGCTCCAGCTCACGGAGAAGGAGCTCAGGTCCATAGAGGCTGACTTCGAATGCTCCTCCGATGAGATCATCCAGGCTGTCAGGAACATCCAGCAGGGACAGAGGATCCTCAAGAGCGCCAAGGACAGGCTCATAAAGGCGAATCTCCGCCTCGTCGTCTCCATCGCGAAGAAGTACACGAACCGCGGACTCCAGTTCTTCGACCTCGTTCAGGAAGGCAACATCGGACTGATCAAGGCTGTCGAGAAGTTCGAGTACGAGAAGGGCTTCAAGTTCTCCACCTACGCAACATGGTGGATCAAGCAGGCGATCTCCAGATCGATCTCCGATCAGGCGAGGACGATCAGGGTGCCTGTGCATATGATCGAGCAGATCAACAAGGTCGTGAGGGAGTCCAGGGTGCTCATGCAGAGCCTTGGCAGGGAGCCGACCGACAAGGAGATCGCAGAGCATCTCGGATGGCCCGAGGCGAAGGTCAAGAACGTGAAGTCCGTCGCCCGCGAGCCGATCTCGCTCGAGACCCCGGTGGGAGAGGAGGAGGACAGCGTCCTCTCGGACTTCATCGAGGACAAGGACGCGGAGAATCCCGCAAGCAAGACTGCTTTCGTGCTCCTGCAGGACAAGATCAGGGAGCTTCTGAGCACGCTTCCGCAGCGTGAGCAGGAGGTCCTGAGGATGAGGTTCGGCTTGGATGACGGCTACGCCCTCACGCTTGAGGAGGTCGGACTCTACTTCGACGTCACCCGCGAGAGGATCAGGCAGATCGAGGCGAAGGCCCTCAGAAGGCTTCGCCATCCGAAGCGCAGCCGCCAGCTCAAGGACTGGAACTGACACGGTAGAAAGAAAAAGCATAATCCGCTAAGATAGGCGGAACGAGGAGAATTTGGCTATATGGCAGAAAACGAGAAGCTTGATTGTCTGAGGAAGCTTCAGGAAGTGCTTCAGGAGAAGTTCGCGCTCGAGCAGCAGGTGGAGACCCTTCCAAGGGAACTAAGGAGGGAGGAATCCGTGCTGAAGACGATGGAGAAGGAACTCTCCGATCTCCAGACGCTCTCTTCCGATACGATCGATGAAGTCAAGTCGCTTTCGATAAGATACGAAGATGCCTTCCAGACAAGGACCGGCTATGAGAAGCAGATGGAGTTTCTGAGCACGCAGCGCGAGTATGAGGCTCTTTCGAAGCAGCTCGAGGAGGCCAG
>CALXXR010000037.1 GCA_944392735.1 uncultured Spirochaetaceae bacterium
GGGCCCTGTATGAGTACAGGATGCGGATGGAGGACGGTACGGAGCTCATGGACGCCAACATGACGATCATCGTGGCGAACGGCGCCTATCGTGATACAATCGAATCGGACATAAGCAAGCTCTTCAGCGACCTGCAGGAGAGCGACCCGGGGAAGATGAAGGTGCCGGTGCTGAGGGAAGGCATGGAGAGGCTGAAAGGGAGGGACAGTGAGATGATGAGCGAATACGACAGGATGATGAATTCCATAAAGAAGGACATCAGAGAGGAAGGCATGGCCATCGGTTTGGAGGAAGGTAAGACCATCGGCCTACAGGAAGGCAAGACCATCGGCCTACAGGAAGGCAAAGCCATCGGCCTGGAGGAAGGCAAGGCAGCCGTGGCAAGGAAGATGATAAAGGCAAGCATGCCATTCGAGACGATTGCGGATCTCACGGATCTCGATCTCGATATGATAAAGAATCTAGCAGATGCTGCTGCGGATGGCTGATTGACTAACAGGGAACCACTCGGATAGCGAGAGCCGTGAAGTGGTCCCGTCGTGAAGAAGCTTTTGAATATGGCATTCTCGAAGCCAGGACCGATATCGCGAAGAGGATGACCCAGAAAAGCATGCCATTCGAGTCGATTGCGGATTCAATGCACCTATCGTGGGAAGACACAAGGATGATTGCTGCGGAGATGACGAATGGCTTATGCCGTCTGATTGGATGATGGAGAGGCAATTCATTGTTTTCCCCTTGCCTGTATGCCTCTCCGTTTGTATATTCCTTATTGGCCATACGGCTCATTACAGATAAGAGGTGATAATCATGAAGATCATTCCACTTGGAGACAGGGTTCTTGTTAAGGCTAAGGAAGTCGAGGAGAAGACAGCTTCCGGCATCTTCATTCCGCAGACTGCACAGGAGAAGACGCAGATCGCTAAGGTCGTCGCAGTTGGCGATGATGAGTCGATCAAGGTCAAGGCTGGACAGGAAATCGTCCATGACAAGTATGCTGGAACCGCTATCAAGGACAATGGTGAGGACTATCTCATCCTCAACTATGCCGACATCCTTGCTGTCATAGAGTAATCGCTGGAAATCAGCTTCATTGCAATGAGGAGGGACCCCGGAATGCCGGAGTCCCTTTCCTTTTTCTGCAGCTAGTTCCTGAATGGACGCTCCTCCCTGCCGATTGCGACTTCCCTTCCATCGATCCTGAGGCTGTACTCCGGGAATCTCAGATACCTGTCCTCCATCGCGTCGATGGTTCCATCGAATGAGACCTCGGCTGATTTCCCGAATGCGCTGAAGCTGCCCTTAACGCTGCCGGAGAACTCGAAACGGTCATCGTCTCGGACCTCGCTCTCTGTGTATTCGCCTTCGATCGAGACATCGGAAAGGATTATGCCATCATCATCGAAGAGCGAGATCGTGACATCCATCCTGCCGTTCTCATAATCATCGCGGGATGTGAAGCGGAACGATCCGGAGACGGACGAACCCCATCCTTCCAATCGCAGATCCGTGAAGCTTACATCTCCACCGATGACTTCGGTGTCGTCATCGCCCCGCTCCTCATACCCTACCTCAACCGTTCCGCTGATCCTGTGGCCGGAGGGGATGGTGTATGTTCCAGGCTTCCTCTCCTCGAAGAGCTCAAGCGAGTCCTCGACAGCCTCCCTGATCTCATCCTGGACCTCATCGAATCCGACGAGGAACATCATGAACGCAAGTCTCTCTTCCTTCGTCATTGCCTCCGGTATGGCTGAAGCCGGGACATCATGATCATCGACCGTCACATCGGGAGATGCTCCCTGGCTTGGAGTCGTAAGCGTGAACTCGAGTGTTCTGCCCTTGATCTCCATAGTCAGCTTCGCATCTGTGATATTCCCTTCGGCATCGGTCTGGAACGATCCATTGATCACAGAGCCATCATCTGCCTTGAAGTTCTTCAGTTCATATCCATCACCTGCAGAAGTGACTGAATTATCGGTTCCGGCAGCATCCACTGCCTGGGTCATCGCCCTCACAGCCGAAACAGCGGCCGAGGCATCGGAGACAGCTCCAGAGCCGCCACCACCTTCGCATGACGTGGTTGCGATCAGCGCCATCAGGAGTATCGCGATGGCTGCGAATGTTCTTTTACGAGTCATTGTTATCCTCCTCTTTCCTTTCTGCCTTGAATATATAGGCATAGAATCGAGCACGCACTGGAAAAAGGCGGACAGAATCATCAGCAAATCCGATTTCATCCATGGATTACGGTGCAATATTCAAATCAGAATCTGAATTGAGAATCATATTCACGTCATATTCTGACTTGAATATCCTAATGATTCAAACTAAGCTTATACCATGACAGGCTTATATATTTGGCAGAAGTCCGAATGGCCATCATTCAGATGGGATGGCAGCAGGATCGCTCCGCTGCTGCTTGAAGCATATCGGAAGAAGGAGTTCTTCCTTGGCAGGATCTCAATGCTGGATGCAAGAGCAGGCATTGCTGCATCCACATCCGCATTGGAGGATGAGATCATTTCATCAAGCTCCATCGAAGGGATGGTGCTCGATCGCGATTCGGTTCGCTCCTCGATCATGGAACGTCTTGGCCTTTCCACCGAAGGACTATGCAATTCGGACCGCAGCACAGAAGGCGCTGTTTCCATCCTCATAGATGCCGTCGAGAATCGGAATCAGGCTCTGACTAGGGAAAGGCTCTTCGGATGGCATTCCGAGCTGTTTCCAATGGGCTTCAGCGATGGAAGGAGGATACTCGCTGGACGATGGCGGCAGGGAGAGATGTTCGTTGTCTCCGGCCATCCCGGCAAGGAGATCATACACTATGAGGCTCCACCGGTCGACAGGGTAGATCCGGAGATGGACATCTTCCTGGACTATGTGAACGGCCATGATGGAACCGATCCGCTCATCAAAGCCGCTGTCGCGCATTTCTGGTTCGTTTCGATCCATCCATTTGCCGACGGCAATGGACGGATAGCAAGGACGGTTTCCGAGATGCTCCTTGCCAGAGCGGAGAACAGCAGCCATCGACATTACAGCATTTCCTCATCGATCATGAGGCACCGCGATGAATACTATTCGACCTTGGAGGATTGCCAGAAAGGAACGCTGGACATCTCCGCATTCATCGAATACTTCCTCAGGATGCTTCTGGATGCGATCAAAGCAGCAGGAGATGAAATCGATGAAGCAATGCGGAAGAAGGGATTCTGGGACTCGGTCAAAATGCGGCCTTTGAATGAAAGGCAGGTGAGGCTCATCAACAGGCTCTTCGATGGATTCGAAGGAAAGCTCACCGCTGAGAAATGGGCAAGGATCGCAAAATGCTCTCATTCCACCGCATTGAGGGACATCAATGATCTGATCGGCAAGGGCATCCTCGAAGAAGATGGCGGCAACACCCGCAACGCCGGATACAGGCTGAAGGTGCAATCATGAGGAACGGGCCT
>CALXXR010000038.1 GCA_944392735.1 uncultured Spirochaetaceae bacterium
CCATCCCTTCCTGGCTTCGTCCACATCCCGGAGATCGAAGAGTCTGGACATCTCTTCCTTCATCGCATGGCACAGGGCAAGATCGGCATGATCATCAAGTATCCTCCTCAGGGCGGAGGCATCCTCATCTGACAGGCTGTCTTCCCCTGCGAGGAGGATCCATCTGGCACGCTTCACTTCTGAGTAGAGCTTCTTCTCCTCATTTATCGCAGCCTTAGGACAGCCGTCTTCCTTCATCTGCCTTGCAATGGCGCCGTGCTTGCGAGCCTCATCAAGCCTCACGGCTCCAAGGACATCCTTCCCGAACTGCGCCTGCATATGGTACCTGTCATAGACTATCTCCGCCCATGGCATATGCTCGCTCACCAGAGCATTGTATGAGGCATTCATATCCATAGCCACGGCTTCGACTTCTGAGAGGTAATCCATGTCCATCTCCTGGAAGAAGATGGCGAAGTCGGCCTTCGTCCTTCCTTTCCCCACCCACAGCACATCACCTGTGTCGAGATCCATCACGCAGGTGGCATACCTGTGCCCCTTGTGGATGGCGAACTCATCCACTGCAATGTGCTTCGGCTTGTATCCTTCCCTCAGGAGCTTGCGCCGCCTGTCCGCTATCGCCTCATCCATGATCTCCTTCTGTATCCGCTTTATCGTATCCCAGTGAACCCCTGTGATTCTCTGGACGGTGGAGATCGGTATGCTGAGGCGCAAGAAAGCGCTTATCCATGAGGCAGCACGCTCCGTTATCCTCGCCTCAGGGCACTTGAATGGAATCTCCTCGCAGAAGCTCCTTGCACAGCTCCGGCATCTGTATCGATGGTAGGTTATCTCCATGTCCTGCCTCGTCCCGGAATAGAGCGGCATGTCCCTGAGCCTCATGCTGCCGCAGATATGAACAAGACCACCACAGTACGAGCATCTCTCTTCCGCTGTATCCTGTCTGCTTTTCAGATGGAGCACCAGGCGTTTCCCGTCTTCTGCTATTTCGGTACTGATGTATTCATATGGTTGAAGAGATGGGTTGTTTGCTATAACTTGTTCAAAGAGCATGTGTTCGTTCCTTTGTTTTTGTGTGGTAACTAAACTTTAGAACTCACATGCTCTTCTTTTCAATCTCTACCTTTCATCCCCCAACTTTCCGTGAAGAACCGGCGGACTAGGTGAAGCTGCGCCTGGGAAGAGGCGCATATCAGCATGCGGTTGCAGGATATTCGGTCAATGGGGTTGGATGTTGATGCATCCTATCCCCGATCGCAGGGCATGCTTTGCTTCAGGTTCTTGAATGGAGATGCTCTCTGCGTATCTTCGCTCCATGCTGATGGATGGAAGGGCTGTGCATCTTCGATAGCGAGATCGCAGTCGAGGCGATCAGGATGAGGATGAGGCCGATGGCGAATGATCCAGACATCGTCTCGCCCAGGAATACCGCTCCTACTACTGCAGCAGTCACAGGCTCGAGCATGCTGAGGATTGACGAAGCTGTCGGGCCAAGCCTTCTCGTGCCTAGTGAAAAGAGGGAAGCCGGCATCGCGGATGCAAGCAGGACCATGCCAAGCATGGGCGGCACGACGGATGGAGAGATGGCCGCATGCCCTGATGCGGCTGCTGTGACCAAGGCTATCGTGAGGAAGAAGAGCCCCGATGACAGCGAAAGGTAGAAGACGAGTACGCTGTTGTCCAGCTCCGTGAAATCGTGGCTGGCAAGGGCGAGGACATAGATCGCGAACGTGACCGAGGAGGCTGCGGAGAAGAGGACACCGAGTCCATCCATGCTTCCGCTTCCCCCGGGGATCGATATGAAGAGCAGCCCTGACAGCGATACGACTGCTGCCGCGATTGATACGGCCTTCAGCTTCTCGCGTCCCGTAGCTGCCGAGAGCAGCATGACGATCGTGGGGTAGAGGAAGTGTATCGCCGTGACCTTGCCGGTAGGGGCATGCATGTATCCCAGGAGCAGGAATGCGCTTGTGATGCCGAATGCGAAGATCCCTACAAGGGAGAGCTTCAGAATATGCCTTCCGTCGGTCCTTATGCTGTGCCCTCTGAGCTTTATCAGAAGAGCTAGGAAGAATGCAGAGCCCAGATAGCGCCCTGCAAGGCAGTCCCATGTGTTGAATCCAGCGGCCTTGGCATAGGATGTGAAGAATGGAAGGAGGCCGAATCCGACAGCGGATGCGGCAGTCATCATGATTCCGATGAGGATGCTTTTCGTCTTGCTGTCCATAGTGATGAAAATAGCCCCGGATGCTGAGCACCCAGGGCAGTATCGTGCGACTAAGCGGCTCTCAGTCTACCTTGAGCTCCGATGTCATGTGCTCGAACCATACATAGAATACATGCTTTCCTGTAAGCTGATGATCGATTCCAGCCTTGACGTAGGACCAGTCGCCCTCTTCCGTGTGGATCGTCTCGTCGCCGACTGTGAGCTCGAAGTCTGCTCCAGGGAGGCAGTAGTTCCACTGATCGACGGAAGGATGTCCCTTCTCGAATGTTCCCTCGTTTGCTCCATCGGACTTCACGACACCGATGAGAACCCTTGCGAGGTTGCCCTTATGGATGATGGACCAGCTGTGCGTATGGGGTCCCTTGCAGCTCTGGGTATACTCTTCGCAGTCATAGAGCTTCTTGAAGGTCGGAAGGATCATGTGCGTATCCTCGTATCCCTTGAAATCGGACTCGACCATATCCACGAGGATCATCATGTACTCCATATCCTCTGCTGCATGGATCGTATATGTGTCCTTATCGAAATCGGGGACATAGAAGCATACGCCCTCGATGTTGTCAGCTCTCTGGCTGTTCCTGATGTATCCCTTGCCGACTGAGAAGATGTAGACGACCGTCTTGTCCTTGTATGTCTTCGGTGTCACTTCATGTCCAGCCTTGAGGACGCACTTGTATCCGTGTACAAGCGGATGCACATCATGAATCCATGCTACCTCACCGTAGCCGTTCTTGAGTTCAACTGGTCCTTCAGACCTTCTCGCAATAGGAATTGCCATGTCCGTTCCTCCTGTTTGATTGCAGCATCGCGCTGCTCTGGGAATATAGTAGCATCACTATCAGGAATTGCAATAATGAAATTGCATTTTGATAATCTTTTGGTGTTTTTTGCCTGAATGAAATAAGACGCCCCGTTTTGCGGAGCGTTCTGTGTGATTTTGAAATGTCCGTCCAGAATCAGTGGGCGAAGCGTTTCCTGATCCTCTCCCTCCATTTTCCGGAGAGATAATAGCCGTTTGCGAATGCCGCTGCGATGAACCAGCCGCTGGGGAGGCACCACCAGATGCCGACTGCGCCGAAGCGTGCCGCGGCTGCATAGACGAGCGGAACCCTGACCACCCACATGGCAACGATGGTGGAGCAGAGGAGTATGAGCGTATTGCCGACTCCGACAGCGACGCCCTGAACGACCTCCTGCAGCGCATATATTATATAGAACACGCTCGTGATCCTCAGATACTGCGTGCCGATCTCGATGACCTCTGCATCATCGGTGAAGATGGCGAGTATGTGGTGCGCGAAGCAGAAGACGGCAATCGTCATGAATATGGCGAAGATGATGCCGAAGGACATGCTGGTGCGTACGCCAGCCTTGATCCTCTCCGGCTTGTTCGCTCCGGCGTTCTGCCCGACGAATGTCGAAAGGCCGTTCTGGAGGCTGATGACGGGCGTCTGCAGCAGCGAGTCTATCTTCGCTGCGATCGAATATGCTGCGATGGTGGCGGCTCCGAAGCTGTTGATCACGGATGTGATGAAGACGAAGCCGAGCCAGTATGTCGATCCCTTGAGGCCGGAAGGGATGCCTATGCGGAGGCAGTCGGAGAGGATCCTGCCGCTGAAGCGGATCTCGCGCGGCGTGAGGCGGAAGTCGCTGTAGTTGCGCTGGAAGCAGATGAAGGCGAAGATGAACGCGATCGCCTGGGATATGATCGTCGCGAGCGCGGCTCCGTCGACCCCCATGCCGAAGAATCTTATGAATGCATAGTCGAGGAAGATGTTCAGCACGGTCGAGAGCGCCAGGAGTATGAGGGGCATCCTGGAGTTGCCGAATCCACGGAACATCGAGTTGGTTACGTTGTATCCGATGAGGAAGACCGTGCCTGCGAATGTGATCCTGAGATAGGCGATTGCATCGGAGAGGATCTCCTCGGGAGTGCTTATGAGGCGCAGTATCGCGGGCGTCAGGATGAGCCCGAGGAGCATGACGGTCAGGCCGAAGACCATGAAGAATATGTATCCGGTGCTGATCGTGAGGCGCACCTTCGCGCTGTCGTGGGCGCCGAAGTACTGCGAGACGGTTACGGAGACTCCAAGCGTGATGCCGATCGCGAGCGCGATGGAGAGGTTCGTGATGGGGGATGTCGCGCCTATCGCTGCCAGGGCATTCGGTCCCAGCAGATTCCCGACGATGATTGCATCGGTGATGCTGTAGAACTGCTGGAAGATGTTCCCAAGGAAGAGGGGAATCGAGAATGCAATGAGCGGCTTCGCGATGTTCCCTGTTGTGAAGTCGATCGTGTTCTTAGCCATATCAACCAAATCCTTTTGAAATGCAATTTCATCTTATGCCTCATTTTTGCAAATCTCAATATGATTTTTGTTGACAGATCGCAGATGCGATGATATACGGAAATTGAATTTGAAATCAATTTTCAATTTCGGAGGTTAATATGGACTACGGTTACGTAAGTAGAGACGACATCAAGCTCAATTTCGTCAACGGAGCTGCAGAGACCGAGATCCTGGAGGGTGCTCTGCCATTCATCCACAGCTACAGGGGAGTGGTCCAGCAGGGGCATTCCATCACGGTAGATCCGCATGAGAGGATCCAGCCTACATACATCATAACGGAAGGAACCGGTATGGTCGTCACAAAGGAGAAGGCATACAACATCGAGGAGCTCTCATTCTTCTTCCCGAGCCGCGAGGAGTCCTTCACGATGATCGCAACATCCGACATCGAGTATACGAAGTTCGATCTCATCCTCTCCGACTACGACCTCAAGTGCTATGACGAGTCGCATCTCGTGACGCCTCTCTTCAGGAAAGAGTCCGACTGCCTCGTCTATACGCAGAACGTGAAGAAGTCCGACGACACGCTCCAGCGCATCGTCGTATGGGGCCATCAGATGATCCGCGTCATCGTCGGCTCCAACCACGCGGGCGAGAACTCCGGCTTCTATGAGATCGGCCACAATGCCGTCGCGCAGTACAACATCTGCCACAGCCAGTGCAACTTCACCATGGATGTCGATGGACATCTGTTCCCCGAGAGGCCCGGCGACGTCTGCTACATCAAGGCAGGTCTTCCCCATGGCTCGATCGTTGGACCTGGCCAGAGGCTCGACTACGTATACTTCGAGGTCTATGTTAAGCCCGAGAACTTCATGGTCGACTATCCGGAAGGTCCGTTCCCCGAGGAAGGCTGAGGAGTTTCAGAGGACATCCGCCGCTCTCCGTCGATTGCGGCGGATGGTTGATATATCGATCGGTAGGATCAGAATCCTATATCCATAATCTTGGAGGTTCTTATGGATTACGCATATGTAAGGAAGGAAGACATCAAGCTCAATTTCGTCAACGGCTCGGCAGAGACCGAGGTGATCGAGGGAGCTCTTCCGTTCATCCACAGCTATAGGGGAGTGCTTCAGCAGGGGCATTCCATCACGCCTGAAGTCCGCTCAAGGGTCCTTTCCACGTACATCATCACAGCTGGAACCGGCATGATCATCACGGAGAAGAAGGCATACAACATCGAGGAGCTCTCATTCTTCTTCGCAAGCCTCGACGAGCCGTTCACGATGAAGGCCGTCACGGACATCGAGTATACGAAGTTCGACCTCACGCTCTCCGACTACGACATGAAGTGCTATGACCAGACGCATCTCGTGCTTCCTCTCTTCAGGAAGGAGTCCGACTGCCTCGTCTATACGCAGAACGTCAAGAAGTCCAACGACACGCTGCAGCGCTCCGTCGTCATCGGCCACCAGATGGTCCGCGTCATCGTCGGCTCCAACCACGCTGGCGAGAACTCCGGCTTCTATGAGATCGGACACAACTGCGTCGCTCAGTACAACATCTGCCACAGCAAGTGCGACTTCACGATGGAGGTCGATGGACATCAGTTCCCGCAGAAGGCAGGCGATCTCTGCTACATCAAGGCTGGTCTTCCCCATGGTTCGATCGTAGGACCTGGCCAGAGGCTCGACTACGTATACTATGAGGTGTACGTGAAGCCGGAGAAGTTCCTCGTGACCTATCCGGAAGGACCGTTCCCGAAGGAAGAGAACTGATCGATCGATTGAAGGGCAGGCCGCGTGCCTGCTCTTCCTATCTTCGGATATGCCGTTGTTTGGTTGTTGTTTCTTCGATCTTGCGATGGTAAAATAATAGAAAAAGGATTTCACTAATCCAATTTCAGGATGGATCATGGAAAAGGAAATGCTCGACAACGAACTCAACATCGAAGAGGAGAACCTTGCAGACCTCCATACGAACTCGGTCTACAGGACGCTGAAGATACTCGAGTCGCTTTCGTATAATCATGGCGTCACGCTTGAGGAATTCGCCCCGACCGTCAATCTCGCAAGGCCTACGCTCTACCGCTTCCTCTCCATCCTTGTCCGCATGGGGTATGTGAGCAAGAACAAGGACAACAGGTACAGGCTCACGCCCAAGCTCTTCGCGGTCGCCGCGCACAGCATCGATGATGTCGAGCTCAGCAGGATCGTGAAGCCATATATGGAGGACCTGAGCTTCAATACCGGAGAGACGACGATCCTGGGAATCAAGGATGACGACTCGGTGCTCCATGTGCTCAAGGTCGAATCCAGATACACTGCGAGGTTCTATGAGCGCGTCGGCAAGCACAGTCCCCTATACTGCACGGCGGTGGGGCAGGTGCTTCTCGCGGGTCTCGATGAGAAGGATCTCAACCTCTACCTGCAGAAGGAGAGGCTCGTGCCGTATACGATCAATACGCTCACCGATCCCGTGGAGCTGAAGAAGCGCCTGGAGAAGGTGAGGGCGGACGGATACGCCGAGACGATCTCCGAGTATGAGCAGGATATACACTCCCTTGGCTGTCCGGTATTCGACCATGATGGCCATGTCATAGCCTCGGTGAGCATCAACTGGCCTCTCTTCAGGGAGGAGCCCGGCAAGCGCGAGATGTGCCTGGAGGGCCTGAGGAAGGCGGCGGCGCTGTCATCGTCGCTGATGGGATACAAGGACGCTCCGCTTGAGGAATGAGAAAAGGCCTGGTTTCGCCCAGGCCTTTTCCATCGCATGGCAGCTTCGTCAGCTGTTGACTCTCTCGAGATACTCCTTGGTCTCCGTATTGACCCTGATCTTCTCGCCCTGCTTGATGAAGATGGGGACGCGGACGCGGAGGCCCGTCTCGGTGGTCACGTACTTCGTGGCGCCCTGCACCGTGTCGCCCTTGACTGCTTCCTCAGCCTCTGCGACGGTGAATACGATCTTCGAAGGAATCGTGATGTCGAGCACCTGATCCTCCCAGAACGTGGCCCTGTAGGTCTCTCCTTCCTTCATGAAGTACTCGTAGTCGGGGAAGGACTTCATCGGGACGTCGATCTGGTCGAATGTCTCGGTGTTCTGGAAGAAGAAGCTCTCGCCGTCGTTGTAGAGATACTGGAGATCCCTGTCCTCGACCGTGATGTCCTCTGCATTGTCCTGGCTCTTCATCGTCTCCGAAAGGACCTGGCCCGTCGAAGGGCTCTTGAGCTTGAGGCGGACGAATGCCGATCCCTTGCCGGGATTGACGAACTCGCGTTCGATGCAGACGAACGGCTGCCCCTTGATCAGGAGAGCGGTTCCCTTGTCGATCTGACCTGCTTTAATCATATCATTACCTCTGT
The DNA here is from genome assembly GCA_944392735.1 of uncultured Spirochaetaceae bacterium. Taxonomy (GTDB): domain Bacteria; phylum Spirochaetota; class Spirochaetia; order Sphaerochaetales; family Sphaerochaetaceae; genus Ornithospirochaeta. Next base: position 7,884 of record CALXXR010000038.1, read on the forward strand.
TAGATTGGACTCTTGCCGAATTTTACTGCCGTAGCATATCAGAAAGAGGGAATAAAAGCAAAGGCCCAATGCAATTAAGCCCTAAGTGCACGGCAAGCAGCCTGTCCAGCCCCATGGCGCCTCCAGAGGACTGCGGGATCTCGAGATTGGAGAAGGAGGGATCGGGAGGGGGGATGATGTCCTCGGTGCCGCTTCGGAGGCCGACCATCCTGGAGTATTCATCCCTGAAGTACTCGGCCGTGGCCTCCCTGTCCGTCTCCTCATCATAGCAGTTTGCGATCTCGATGCCGGATATGTACATCTCCCAGCGCTTCTTTACAGGCCTTCCCTCCTCGTTCTTCGCAAGACAGGCTATCCTGTCCGGGTATTCGGTGAGGTAGACCTCCCTGTCCTT
>CALXXR010000039.1 GCA_944392735.1 uncultured Spirochaetaceae bacterium
GACGCTGCATAAGGACGTGCTCGATCCTCTTTCCCAAGGCGGATCCGATCATCGTTCCCGAGGTGCATGAGATCGACTTCGGCTCGCTGGAGGGAAGGATCTTTCCCTCCAAGGAGGCGATGCAGGAATACTTTTCCCGGTACTGGATCGTGGATGAGCCGCTTGCCGATGAGGAGACGATGGGGCCTGCGATGGAGAGGATCTCATCGGCGCTTCTTGGCATCGTCGATGGCTGTGAGCGCGATGGTCGGAAGTCGGCGATCGTCGTCATGCACTCAGGCGTCATGCGCTCAGCAATCGTATCGCTCTTCGGCCTCGATCGCAGGCAATTCCTGAGGATGGAAGCCCCGAATGGACTTGGATACACGCTTTCATTCGATGGCCTGAGGCCCTCATCCTATAGGAAGCTTGAGAGGAAGATGCCGGCTGCTGGTGCGTGAAAACCTGCTGGATCTCCATGTTTTTCCATCATTTCCTACATTGCGCGCCCTAATCGTATGCTAATATGGAAGCAACGAGAGGTAATGCTTTGGAAAGGAATTATGCAATCGAGATGAAGGGCATCACCAAGCGCTTCGGGCAGGTCGTTGCAAACGATGCGATCGATCTGTCCATCCGCAGGGGCGAGATCATGGCGCTCCTGGGGGAGAACGGAAGCGGTAAGACGACCCTCATGAACATGCTCTCGGGAATCTATCAGCCGGATGATGGTGAGGTGTATAAGGATGGAGAACGCATCTACATACGCTCCCCGCGTGAGGCATACCAGCACGGGATAGGCATGATCCATCAGCACTACAAGCTGATCGAGGTCTTCACGGCTGCCCAGAACATCATCCTCGGCCTCGATGACGGCAGGATGGACATCAATGCGGCGAATGCGAAGGTGCGCGAGATCTGCTCACGCTACGGATTCGAGATCGATCCGGAGATGAAGGTCTATGACATGTCGGTGTCGCAGAAGCAGACGGTGGAGATCGTGAAGGTGCTCTACCGCGGTGCTGATATCCTCATCCTCGATGAGCCTACGGCAGTCCTCACTCCCCAGGAGACTCAGAAGCTCTTCGGCATCCTCCGCAACATGAAGGACGACGGCAAGGCGATCATCATCATCACGCATAAGCTCCATGAGGTCATGGAGGTCTCCGACAAGGTCACGGTATTGAGGAAGGGCCGCTTCATCGGCACCGTCGAGACCGCGGAGACGAATCCGCAGGCGCTTACGGACATGATGGTAGGCCATGCTGTGACGCTCAATATAGACAGGCCCAGGTATCCGGATCCGCAGGCGAAGCTCATCGTCGAAGGCCTTACATGCGTCGACGAGGAGGGAATCAAGCGGCTCGATTCCGTATCGTTCACCGCATACACTGGCGAGATACTCGGCGTTGCCGGCATCTCAGGCTCCGGACAGAAGGAGCTTCTGGAGGCCATCACGGGCCTGTATCCCGTCAAGGCCGGAAGCGTGCGCTTCATAGGCAGGGACGGCAATGAGGTCGAGCTTGTCGGCAAGACGCCAAAGAAGATACGCGAGACGGGGATCGGCATGGCCTTCGTCCCGGAGGACAGGCTCGGAATGGGGCTCGTGGGATCGATGGGCATGACCGGCAACATGCAGCTCAGGTCATGGAAGGAAGGCAGGGGCGCGCTTCTCAGGAAGAAGGAGCCCGAGAACCTGGCGAATAGGGTGATGGAGGAGCTGGAGGTCGTCACGCCTGGCATCGACTATCCTGTCAGAAGGCTCTCGGGAGGCAATGTCCAGAAGGTCCTCGTAGGCAGGGAGATCGCAAGCCAGCCGGAGGTCCTGATGACGGCCTATGCCGTGCGTGGCCTCGATATCAACACATCCTACACCATCTACAGCCTGCTGACCGAACAGAAGATGAAGGGGGTTGCAGTGCTGTATGTCGGAGAGGATCTCGATGTCCTGATAGAGCTCGCGGACAGGATCCTCGTGCTCTGCGGCGGACAGGTGGCAGGCATCGTCGATGCCCGCAGCACTACGAAGGAGGAGATCGGCTTGCTGATGACGCAGTTCAATACCGGGAGGGCTGAGCGATGAATGCAGAGAACAGGACTCCCTTCGTAAGGCTTGCCAAGCGCGCTGAGATGGATCCGAGGAAGATCTGGCTCATACGTGTAGGCTCCATCGTCGTTGCCCTCATCCTCGGCTTCCTGCCGATGATGCTGACAGGCAACAATCCATTCTCGGCCTATGGCGTGATCATCCAGGGCTCCCTTTCAAGACCAGTCTACATCAAGCAGACGATAAGGATTGCGATTCCGCTCCTCGCGTGCGCGCTTGCGATCGCCCCATGCTTCAAGATGAAGTTCTGGAACATCGGAGCGGAGGGGCAGATCACCATGGGTGCGGTCTTCGCATCGTATTTCGCGCTCTACTGGGTGAACAGCATCCCACGCGTGCCCCTCCTGATCATCATGTGCCTCACCGCCGCCATCGCAGGAGGGCTCTGGGCGCTCATCCCGGCGTTCTTCAAGGCGAAGTGGAATACGAACGAGACGCTCTTCACGCTCATGATGAACTACATAGCCATCGGCATCGTCGCCTGGCTGCAGGGAGGACCATGGGAAGGGCGCAAGGGCTCCCAGCTGATACCTATGTTCGCAAACTCCGCAAGGCTCCCGACCGTCTTCGGCGTCAACTGCGGCTGGATCATCGTCCTTGCGCTGGTGATCTTCATGTACATCTACATGAACAAGACGAAGCATGGATATGAGATCGCGGTCATCGGAGACTCCGTGAATACGGCGCGCTATGCGGGAATGAACGTCGGCTGGATCATGATGCGCACGATGTTCCTCTCCGGAGCGATCAGCGGGATCGTGGGATTCATCATCGTCTCTGGTGCGAACTTCACGCTCTACAGCGGCGTCGCCAACGGCGTGGGATTCACATCGATCACCGTCGCATGGCTCTCGCAGCTGAATTCATTCGCGATGATCATCATCTCGATGATCCTTGCGGTGCTCGAGAAGGGCGCGAACACGCTCCAGACCAGGCTGGATGTTCCCGCATCGATATCGGACATCATAACGGGCATACTCCTCTTCTGCATGCTCAGCTCAGAGTTCTTCATCAACTATAGGCTGATCTTCCGCCACAAGGAGAGGAAGGAGGCAGAGGCATGAGCGGTATAATCATCAACCTCATCGTCGCAGCAGTCACTTTCGGAACGGTCCTCATGTATGGAACGCTCGGAGAGATCCTCACGGAGAAGTCCGGCAACCTCAACCTCGGCGTTGAGGGAATCATGTACATGGGAGGCGCGTTCGGGCTTGCTGGTGCGTTCTACTATGAGCAGTCGATGGGCGGAGCCGCAAGCGGTCCGCTTGCGATCATCATCGCGATCATCGCTGCATTCGCATCTGGCATGGCGGCTTCCGCCATCTACAGCTTCGTCACCATCACGCTGAGGGCGAACCAGAACGTGACGGGACTCGCCCTCTCGATATTCGGCACGGGAGCAGGGCAGTTCGTCGGGGAGTACATGAGGGTCAGGCCAGGTAGCTATGTCGCGCTCAGCAACGACCTCAAGGATTCCTTCTCCGCCCTCATCTTCCCGGATTTC
>CALXXR010000040.1 GCA_944392735.1 uncultured Spirochaetaceae bacterium
GTGTTCTTCACAGTCGATGGCACCGGCGACAAGCTCGAGGTCTATACGACGCGCTGCGATACGCTCTTCGGCGCCACATACATGGTCATCGCTCCAGAGCATCCGCTCGTGCAGAAGCTCACGACGCCGGATCAGAAGGAGGAGGTGGAGAAGTACCTCGATGAGGTCAAGCACAAGTCCGATCTCGAAAGGACGGATCTGGCAAAGGAGAAGACGGGCGTCTTCTCAGGCTCCTATGCGATCAATCCGGTCAACGGCAAGAGGATCCCGATCTGGATCGCCGACTACGTGCTCATCAGCTACGGCACGGGAGCCATCATGGCCGTTCCTGCCCATGATACGAGGGACTGGGAGTTCGCCAAGAAGTTCGGCCTTCCCATCATAGAGGTCCTCAAGGGCAAGGTGGACGTGCAGGAGGAGGCCTGGACCGAAGATGGCATCCACGTCAACTCCGAATGGCTCGATGGCCTCAACAAGGAGGAGGCCATCGCTAAGATGCTCGAGTTCCTCGAGAAGAACGGCTATGGACATAAGGCCGTGAACTACAAGCTCCGCGACTGGGTGTTCTCCCGCCAGAGGTACTGGGGAGAGCCGATTCCTCTCATCCACTGCCCGAAGTGCGGCACGGTGCTCGTTCCCGAGGAGGAGCTTCCGCTCACGCTTCCCGAGGTCGACAAGTACGAGCCTACGGGAACGGGAGAGTCCCCGCTTGCGAATGTCGATAGCTGGGTGAACTGCAAGTGCCCGAAGTGCGGAGGGGATGCCAAGAGGGAGACCAACACCATGCCGCAGTGGGCTGGATCCTGCTGGTACTACCTCAGGTACATCGATCCGCACAACGATAAGGCCTTCGTCGATCCGGAGAAGGAGAAGTACTGGATGCCGGTCGACCTCTATGTAGGAGGTGCGGAGCATGCCGTCCTCCACCTGCTCTATTCGAGGTTCTGGCACAAGGTCCTCTACGATCTTGGGCTCGTATCGACGCCCGAGCCGTTCCACGCGCTCGTGAACCAGGGCATGATCACATCGTTCGCGTACCAGAAGGCGAACAAGAGCCTCGTCCCCACCGATCTCGTGGAGGAGAGGGATGGAAAGTACTTCGACAAGGAGACCGGAGAGGAGCTTACGCAGGTCATTGCAAAGATGTCCAAGTCGCTCAAGAACGTCATCAATCCGGACGACTTCATCAGGAACTACGGTGCAGACAGCGTCAGGATGTATGAGATGTTCATGGGACCTCTGAGGGAATCCAAGCCATGGGCAACCAATGGCTTCATCGGTGTCTATCGCTTCCTCGACAGGATCTGGAGGATCGCGACGGAGAAGAAGATCGAGGACATCCCGATGAGCGCGGATATCGACAAGCTCATGCACAAGACGATCAAGAAGGTCACAGAGGATACCGAGGCGCTTGCATTCAATACAGCCATCAGCCAGATGATGGTCTTCGTCAACGAACTCAACAGGCTCGAGACGATTCCGAAGGAGGCGCTGGAGAAGCTTACGCTGCTGCTCTCACCCTACACGCCGCACCTTGCGGAGGAACTTTGGGAGATGCTCGGCCACGAGCCATCGGTGGCTCTCGCCGAGTGGCCAGGATACGACGAGAAGAAGACCATCGACGATGAGATCGAAATCGTCGTCCAAGTCAACGGAAAGGTCAGGGCCAAGCTCCAGATGCCGCGTTCGGCCTCCAAGGACGAGATGCTCAGCCAGGCCAAGGCGAACGAGAAGGTCCAGGGCTGGATGGAGGGAAAGACGGTCGTAAAGGAGATCGTCGTCCCCGGAAAGCTCGTCAACATCGTCGTGAAGTGATCCTTCGATCATCCAACGAAGCCGGCGTCCCAAAGATGCCGGCTTTTCCATTATAATGTCCTTGGGAGGAATGCTCTGCATGATTGAACACGTACATGAAGTGACCAGCGAGGAGGATGAGAAGGCGATGGAGGGAACCGTCGATCTCCCCGAATGCGAGAACGACGACACGGATCACCACAGCGACCACTACAGGCGCTACTTCGGAAGCGGAGACGAACGATGAAGCTGCTTTCATTCGGTGAGATCCTCTATGATGTATTCGGGGACTGCGAGACGCTGGGCGGCGCTCCGCTCAATGTCGCGGCGCACTACAGGATGCTCGGAGGGGAGAGCGCCATCATCAGCGCCGTCGGAGACGACAGAAGAGGCAGAGGCGCTATCAAGGCCATCGAGGAGCTGTCCGTCGACGCATCGCTCATAGCGGTATTGGATAAGGCACCTACAGGCATCGCGGCCATCAGCATGAACGGCCATGATGCGGACTATGAGTTCAACTACCCTGCCGCATGGGACCGGATCGAGGTGGATGAGGATGCGCTTGAGCGCTATGCGGATGGATCCATCCTCTGCTTCGGCACCCTCGCTCTACGCAGCACCGCATCCTTCATGGCCCTTGAGGATGTCCTTGGCACGATATCCCCGGAGGAGGTCTTCGTCGACATAAACATAAGGAAGGACTTCTACAGCGATGGGGTCCTTGGCTTCTGCCTCGACAACGCAACCATCCTCAAGGTCAACGCCGATGAGGTCGGGATCATCACGGACCTCGTGGGAATCGATGAGGATGCAGAGGCCCTCTTCTCCTGGCTGCAGGAATATACAGCGGTCGAACGCCTCATCGTGACGAGGGGAAAGGACGGCTCCGATCTGCACACATCTGAAGGTCTGATCCACGAAGGCTGCTCAGAGGTGAAGGTCGTGGATACGGTAGGAGCTGGGGACAGCCTCTCCGCCGCATACCTCTTCTTCCGCTTCGAGAAGGGCCTTTCGGATGCGGAGGCGCTTCATAAGGCAACCGCCGTTGCCGATTTCGTTGTCCAGAACAAAGGCGCGATACCGCACTACGACGCATCGATGTTCATCTAGCTTCCGCGCTTGCGGAATCCAGAGATGCGTATTACGATGCATTTCAGGAGGCTGCAATGATAATCTCTCTCCGCATCCCCGACGAGGATGC
>CALXXR010000041.1 GCA_944392735.1 uncultured Spirochaetaceae bacterium
TCATCGCACGCTGTCGCATACGCCGTGAAGCTCGCGAAGAAGCTCGGCAAGGGAAAGAAGATCCTCGTCAACCTCTCTGGAAGAGGCGACAAGGATATAGATTTCGTGATGGAGCATTATCCGCTCGAGGAATACGAGCCCGAGGAGAACCTCAAGGACGGCTACGATGAATTCCTCAAGCACATCGGAGGCGAAAGGAGCTGATCACTCCTTGTCCGCGGCCTTGGCAAGGGATACGAATCCCCTGCCGAGGACCTCGTATGCCTCGGTGACGAATACGAACGCCTTCGGATCCTCGCTGTGGATGATCTTCATTATGGCGTTGATCTGATGGTTCGGCACGATCACGAGGAGCATCGCACGCGTCGTGGATGTGTAGATGCCTGTTCCATGGAAGACGGTTCCTCCATGGTGGAGCTCCGCGATGACGCGCCTGGATATCTCGGGCGTGTGCTCCTGCGAGAAGATGTAGACGGACTTCGCCAGTTTGGTTCCGAAGCTCATGACCACATAGTTCACAAGCTGCGAGGAGAGATACATCGCCATGATCGCGAAGAGCATCGGCTGCAGGCCGAGGAAGATTCCACCGCATGAGACGACAGCAGCATTGAAGACGAACTCGATGCCGCCCACGGACACGGGGAAGTAGTGGGCGATCACCTGCGCCACGATATCCGTGCCGCCTGTGTTGCACCCGCTCTTCATCGTCAGTCCGATGCCGATGCCCATGAGCACTCCGCCGTATATCGCAGAGAGCAGGATGTTGATATCATCGCTTGTGTCCAGGACTCCTCTGTACTCTGTCATGTGGCCGATCACGGAGGTCCAGAACGAGAGCAGCGTCGATCCTATGAGCGTCTTTATGCCGTAGCGCCAGCCGAACACCTTCATCCCTATGAGGATGAGCGGGATGTTGACGCACATCATGACGACGCCATGATCGAGACCGAAGAGATAGTAGAATATCGTGCCGATGCCGGTGGCGCCGCCTCCGGTTATTCGTGCAGGCGTGTAGAACATGGCCGCCGCGATGCCGGAGATCAGCGGGCCGATGGCCAGGAACAGGTAATCCGAGACTCTTCCGAAAAGCTGGTTTCTCTTCTTGTCCATAAGCATCGATCCCCCTGCGGCGAGGCAGGGGGAATCCAATATCAGCCGACGACCTTCTCCAGCGTTGCCCTAACGGCACCTGGTCCGGCGATCATGCTTCTGAAATACTCTGTGACGAGGTCCGCAAGCCCTGCCTCATAGAGGTCCACGCCGAAGATCTTCTGGTTGGAGAGGATCGGCTTGAGCTGATCGAGGCTTCCCGTGTATCCGAGCGTGATGCCCTCGAGCTCGCCGCGTGCGTATCCAAGGAGAGGATCGGAGGACGGCTCGAAAGCCTTGCCCTCATCATCCACGCCGAGGACGTACCTAAGCCATGCGGCGAATACGAGCGGGATGCACTTGAGCGTCTTCACATCCAGCTCCGGAGATGCCATGTATGCCTTGATCGTCTCGCCGAAGCGGATCGGCAGCTTCTGCGACGTATCGGTGGCGATGCGCTGCGGAGTGTCGGGCATGAACGGATTGGGGATGCGGATGTCCACGACCTCATCGATGAACTTCTTCGGATCGATGATGCCGGGGTTCACAACGACGGGAAGGCCTTCCTTGTATCCGATGGTCTTCACAAGCTTCACGAGATCCTCGTCCTTCATCTCCTTGGAGATGAGCGTGTAGCCCAGAAGGCATCCGAAGACGGCGAGGGCGGTGTGGAGAGGATTGAGGCATGTGCAGACCTTCATCTTCTCGACCTTGTTCACCGTCTCGCGGTCAGTGAAGTAGACGCCGGCCTTCTCAAGCTGCGGGCGGCCATTGGGGAAGTCGTCCTCGATGACGAGGTACTCGCACTCCTCCGCATTCACGAATGAAGCGATGTATGTGTGCTTCGATGTCACGACGACATCGGTATCGGCATAGCCATCGGCCTTGAGCATCTCCGCGACGCTGCTGTCCGGACGCGGCGTGATCTTGTCGATCATCGACCAGGGGAAGGAGACCTTTCCGGAAGCGAGGTAGTCCTCGAATCCCTTATCGGCATAGCCCCTCTTCACCCACTCGGAAGCGATCGTCTTCACGGCAAGCTCGATCTTCTCTCCGTTGTGCGAGCAGTTGTCCATCGATACGACGGCAAGTGGAAGCTCTCCAGCCTTGTAGCGGCACATCAGGAGCTCGGTCAGGCGGGAAAGGAACATCGATCCCTTGCCTGGGCCAGCCTCGAAGTCGGCGACATAGCCGGGGAAGAACTCGCCAGCGGGGTTCTTCAGCGCGTAGCCCTTCTCCGTGATCGTGAAGGAGATCATCTGCAGCGACGGCGAGCGGAAGATCTCCTCGAAGCGAGACCAGGCCTCTGCCGGCTTATAGTCGCAGGGATATGCTTCCGTAACCGTTCCAACGACTTCCTTGTCGATCGAGCCATCGGCCTTGAGCGTAACAAGGAGCGTCAGGTTGTCGTACCTGTCGTAGATATCGGAGATGATCTCATTGTCGAAGCCCTCGCCTACGATGATGCCCTTATCCGCCAATCCAGCCTCTACAAGCTCCTGCTGAAGCCTTGCAGGGAAGCCGCGGAAGATGTTCCCTGCTCCGAAATGCACCCAGATAGGTGCGTCATGAGTGCGCTTTGCGAGCGCCTCGCGGTCATAACCGAAGAGCTTGTAGCCCTTCTCCTTCCAGTCAGGGCTCTGAAGCCCCTTGTTGCTAAGTTCCATATCGCCTCCTCAAAGGCATGCAGCAGCGCTGCAGGTATCGTTCGTCAAAACAGACGGAAAGGCTGCGGCACCCCGCAGCCTTTCGGTCATGCGTCCATCTTCCTGTTGGTGAAGTACTCCGGATGGGCATCGATGATGTCATCGGTCTGGTACTTCAGCTTCGAAAGGTGCTCCGTCTCAAGCGTGACGGCGAGAGGGAAATCCTTCAGCCTCAGCGCCTCGACGAGCTCCTCATGCTGCGCGATGTTCTTCTCGAGCACATCCCTGGATCCCATGCTGAGGATCCTCATCCTCCTGTGGTTGCCGGTCTCGCGCTGTATCAGCTGCCAGATCCTCATCAGCCCGGTGGCCTCGAAGAATATCGAATGCATATCGTCGTCGGCATTGTAGAAGGCGACGGCATCCGAGGATGCGGATGCCTCCTTCTGCAGCGCGATGAAGTACTCCAGCCTCGTGAGGTCGGAGGACTTCATGTACTCCCTGTAGCGATCGATGACGCTCTTCTCAAGCGCAAGGCGGAAGAAGCATTCGTCGTCGACCCTCGAGAGATCGATCTTCGATACCCAGCAGCCCCTCTGGGGCCTCATCACCACAAGACCTTCCGACCTGAGCCTCATCAAGGCATCGCGCACGGGAGAGCGGGAGACATCGAACTTCTCCGATATCTCCGCCTGGGAAATCTCCTCACCCGGCTTGAGCCGAAGGAAGATGATGTCATCCTTCAGCTCGTCATAGATCGTCTCGCTCGAGGTGCGTCTCATTTTCCAAGCCTCTTCTCGCTCTTGTCGATGGCTTCCCAGAGGCCGAGGATGTATTCAGCGCCAATCGCTCTGTCATAGAGTCCATAGCCAGGCATCGAGACCTCTCCCCAGATCGCCCTTCCGTGATCCGGCCTGATCGGTCCATCGAAGCCCGTCTCATAGAGGGCGCGGACGATCTCATAGAGGTCGAACGAACCATCGGATGAGAGGTGCGCAGCCTCCTCGAATACGCCAGGAGCGAAGTGATGGAGATTCCTGACGTGTGCGAAGTGGACGCGGCCAGGAAGCGCGCGGATGATTCCAGGAAGATCGTTCTTCGGATTCGTTCCGAATGAACCGGCGCAGAACGTGAGGCCATTGAACGGGGAATCGACGGCCTTCATGACGCGGAGGATCTTCTCCTTGGATGTGATGATCCTCGGAAGTCCGAATACAGGCCATGCCGGATCGTCCGGATGGATAGCCATCTTGATTCCATGCTTCTCGCATGTCGGCTGGATCGCCTTGAGGAAGTATACGAGGTTGTTGAAGAGCGTCTCCTCATCGACGTCCTTGTATGCCTCGAAGAGCTCCTTGACCTTCGAAAGCCTCTCCGGCTCCCAGCCCGGCATCACGTAGCCGTTGGAGCTGCTGTTCGTCTGATCGAAGAATGTCTGCGGATCGATCGAATCGACGACCTTCTGGTCATATGCGAGGACGGTCGCTCCATCGGGGCGCATCTTCGCGAGGTCGGTGCGTGTCCAGTCGAATACCGGCATGAAGTTGTAGCAGACTAGCTTGATGTCGCATGCAGCAAGATTCTCGAGCGTCTTGATGTAGTTCTCGATGTACTTGTCGCGCGACGGCTTGCCGATCTTTATGTCGTCATGGATGTTGACGCTCTCGATGCCTGCGATAGTGAGGCCTGCGTCCTCGACTTCCTTCTTGAGCGCCTGGATGCGCTCCAGCGGCCACAGCTCTCCGGCCGGAATGTCATAGAGCGTAGTGATGACACCGGTTACTCCCGGGACCTGCTTGATCTGCCAAAGCTTGACGGAATCGAACGCATCGCCGAACCATCTCATAGTCATCTGCATAACTATACCTCTCCTTTCTTGTGTAGGTGATATACTAATATTTTTATAGCATGGAGAGCGAGAAGTAAAGAGAGATTTGCGTCATTGCGCTAAAACTCCAAAGCCTATATATTCTCATTAGGAGAAACGCCATGAGAATCATGATCTGCGAGAACAAGCTGGAGCTTGGGCAGCAGGCAGCCTCCCTCGGAAGGCACTGCATCAAATCGACTATAGAGAAGTACGGAAGAGCCAATGTCGCGTTCGTGACCGGCACGAGCCAGCTCGAGCTCCTCTCTGCGCTCAGGCAGAAGCCGCTCCAGTGGGATAAGGTGAATGTCTTCCTCCTGGATGAGTTCGTCGGCCTCCCCGACGGCCACAAGGCCTCATCGGAGACATTCCTCAAGGAGAACTTCCTCAACTACCTTCCCGCTATCGGATCGTTCCATCCGATCTCGCGCAAGGCTGATTCCAAGGCGACGCTCAAGGAGCTGAATGCCCTGATGAAGGACTACCCTCTCGATGTCATCTTCATCTGCATCGGCGAGAACGGCCACCTCGCATTCAACGATCCACCAGCGGATTTCGATGCCCGCGATCCATACATCCAAGTGGAGCTCGAGAGGCGTTCAAGGCGACAGCAGGTCGGCGAAGGCTGGTTCAGCACCATCGACGAAGTGCCGGCAAAGGCCATAACGATGTCCGTCTTCGAGATCCTCACCGCGCGCCACATCATCTGCGCATGCCCTGATCAGAGAAAGGCTAAGGCAGTCGCTTCATGCATCTTCGACGACATCTCCCCCGCCTCTCCTGCATCATCCATCAGGAGAAGGACGGAGTGCACGCTCTTCCTTGACAGGCAGTCCAGCTGCCTCGTCTTCGACGACAACAGGAATATCTGAAATACGGAAAAGGAAAGCACTGGGCAGGATCGCATTGGTCCTGCCTTTTATCAGCCCTAAAGAAGAAGTATCATCTGATTAAGGCTGTTGTTGCTGTTCTTGTAAAGATGAATGAACCCCTTTCCTGCATAATAGCCAATGAGATCGTCATTGCATTCAGCAAGGAGGAAGCGGCCTCCTACGAAAGATTGTCCCTGATAAACAGCATTCATCATCTCATTGAAAAGGCATCCCTTTGGGAGTGAATCATATGATACGCCATGATTGCGGGCAAGCTGTCCAAGGAGAATGCAGGTGAGGACTGTTGCGTCTCCATCTCCAACTCCTCTGAGCTTCTTCCATAGATTCCCAGAGATGTCCGCAGAATATTCCAGCCGTCACAATCCAAGTGTGAAATAGGCGAGCGGATAGGTGTTCTCATCTACAAGGATATATGTCCTGCCTTTATTTGCCTTCTCGTACGGGATTGCATTCTTGTGTGCGAATCTTTCCACATCGGGGTTTTCGGGTACTGAAAGAAAGGACAGGAGCTCTGATATCTTCTCCTGCCTCCCTATCTCTTCAGGTGATTTGTCTCTGGCTATCCAGTCGGATAGCCTCAGCGTGCCGATATCACTCATTCTTTCTTCAGCTTCCCAATCTTCTCCATAACTTCAGCCGTGGGCTTCAGTACAGGAGCTATTGAGGGTGATGGAAATTTCGGGCCATTCTTCTCATATTCTTCTAGGCCCTTCTTCAGGTTCTTCACACCCCAATCGGGATTGATTCTGAATGTAGTGTCAAAAGAAGTTGTAGCCATCCTTCGCTCCTATACTTAGAATATAGCATATTATAATTCATTCGGCTGTAAGGTTCTGCATCATGTCCGGATTCTATGAAGCAATAGGCTAACCTATTATTTCACAGCTTCTCAAGAAGCTCCCTGATCTCAGCCTTAACGGCCTCGCGGTCCACGGCTTGGGAGGAATCTGAATCGATGAGATCGGAGATCGAGATGCCAAGGGCCTCGCACAGCTTCAGCACCGTTCTCAGCGTCGGCCCACGCTTGCCCTGCTCAATGTAGGTGATCATATTCTGCGATACCCCTGACTGCAGCGAGAGCTCAAGCTGCGTCATTCCTGCAGCCTTCCTGGCATTCTTGAGCCTCTGAGATACAAGCTTCATCCGATCATCGACATCCATACTGTCGAGAATGATGAAATCTCGTGATTATCTCAAACCAACCGAGTGATTTTCTCCTAGCCGTTGCAACAATATAGTGATATCTTTATCACTGAAGCGCAGAAATAATGAATTTCTGCCATAGAACTGAAAAGGAGAAGCACAATGAAGAGAAACATCCTCCTCGCTGTCACGGCATTGATGATCGCACTTGCAATGACAGCATGCTCACCCAATGCAAATAATCAAGGACCGATAATCATCGGACCATCAGGCAACACGAACAGGCCTATGTCCTCTTCGGATGCTGCAAAGGCATTCGCAGACAACTTCAGCTTCGGGGCAGTGCTTGCCAATGCAGACGTATCCGTCAACAAAGCCACTGTTGATTTCGGCACCAAGCTTCATCGCTACACAGACGCTGAAGGTAATCAGTGGACAGTGAATGATGGAACGCTTGAATACACATTCTCCGGTGCAGCTGCAGAATCATCTGTCTCACTGCTCAGCAATGGATCGATGACTTCCTATACAGTGAAGACCATCGAACCTCTCACCATCGCTTATTCAAAGGGATCCTACACCCTCACAATCGGTGAGACGACAGCTTCTTGTGATGTCACGCTTGATTCAACAAACGGTGTGACTATCAAATCATTCTCACAGCCTGAAGCAATCACCATCAATAATTCAACGATAGAGCCTACAACTCCAGCATATACTCTTGTTGGTAATGAGACTGCGCTCAGGGCTGCTGTAGCCAATGGTGGCGAAATTGCCATCAGCGGATCAATCGAAGTCGCAGGCAACCTTTCCATAACCAAAGAAACACATCTCTTCGGCGTTTCCAATACAGCCAAGCTTATTCTCAAGCAGGAAATCACCAACACAGGAAGCGATTATGGCCTGATTACCGTAACGTCCAATGATGTCGTAATCGAAGACCTCAGCGTAGAGTGTGCAGGAACCGTTTCACAGCCATACCGCGGCACACGCATGCTCAAAGCACAGTACAACGGCACAACTCCTATAACAGGATTTGTGCTCCGCAATGTCACATTCAATCCAGGAACAGGAAACAATGTCATTGCAGCAATCAATCTCCACGGTACATCCGGAGCGCTTCTTGAGAATGTAAGGGTTGCTGGCGTCGCAGGAATGCCGAACGTCGCCCTCTCGATTGCAGACAGCCAGAAGCTGACGATCAAGGGCGGTTCATACTCCGCTCCTGGACAGTATGCTGATATCCAGATCAACTACGCAGAAGCAACTGAAGGAACCGAATCGTATCGCGGCAAGACATCTTCCGTGACATTCAAGGACTTCGATGCTGAAGCAGGCCTTGTCTTCGCGACGAATCCGACAGATGGAACAAGCAGCCACACAATCACCGGATTCACAAAAGCCAACACTGCAACAGCTGAATTAGGAATCGCTTCGTTCAAGATTTCTGGAACATACTACAATGCTTCCCCTGCACTTGTTGACCAGATCGGACTTCTCAACTACTTCAAGTCGTTCGGCCACAAGAGAGTCATGGTTGATATCACAAACATCCTTGTGTCAGGAAGTCAGTATAACAGCTCGAGAGATGGAAAGCTTGCGCTTAACGGCGAAATCACAGCTACAGACACCTCGATTGCCATTCCTCTCACAGCAGAAGGATATCATTACTGCGGATCCGATAATGCTGCGACGATTTCTGGCAACCTGACATTCACGCTCGCTGGAACAACAACCCAAGGAGGAACATTCACAGCAACTGATTACTCTGTATCCGGCGAAAACGTTACACTGTCAGGTGTCGACGAGACAATGAGAATCAAGCTGGATAATGTAAAAGGAAAAATTGCAGAAGAGAAATTCCTGACGTTCGCACCTGCTACTGGAACTGAAATCACAGTCACGACAGAATTGGAAAAGAAGCCTCTCTTAATAACGATTTCTGATAATGAAGGATCAACGACGTATTCTACCGACTATGAATCAGGAAAGTCGAACGAAGCAGGTAGCCATGCTTTCTGGATTCCTTCTGAAGGAATCATAAAGACTGCAAACGGAACTCTTGATTTCAAAAAATTGACTGAATCGGGCCTTATCTATTCGGCTACAGAAGTAATCAAGGAAAAAGTCGAGGAATTCAACGGCAGTCTTCCTGGGGTGATCGGCAACTGATCCGCAATCTATTAAGCAACAATAATAGATTCTCCACTGGAGCCGCTCTACGTTGTAGGGTGGCTCCTTTTCCATCGATATTTCTTGATCATCTTCATGTACACATTGCCGTTGTTTGCTGCAGTTCTTGCATCGAATTCCAAAAAATTCACAAAACCAACAGATTTCCCTATTCGCAGGCATGGTCTAATTCATTAGCATCGGAATGAGGTATGCTGGCAATGAAGGGGACAGCTTACCTTCACATGGAAAATTAAGGAGACAGATGAAATGAAGACCCTACCGAAGATCCTGGTTCTTCTGGTCCTCGCCGCGATGCCTATTGCGGCCGATGATCTTCCTGTCGTCACTCTGGAGGAAGCCATACAGTCGGCAACGGAGAACAACATCTCCCTGCAGAGGGCTGCGCTGCTTCTGAACCAGACGGTCAGGAACCAGAACAACTACGTCTCTACCTATCTGCCCAATATAGGGGTTACGGCAAAAGCCGATACAGGAGTGAGCTTCCCGACGACGCTCTCTCCCGATACGGAGTTCGATGGCGTCGGATTGACGCTCAGTGCATCCGCGTCGTTCAACTACACGCTCAATGGCTCAAGGATAACCAAGGGCGCATCGAGGCGGCTTGCGAAGGAATCCGCATCGCTTGGGTATGAAACGACATACGATTCGATCGAGTACGCCATCACATCATCATACTGGTCGCTCGCTTCCTGCGATATCGCGATAGAGAACGCCCAGGCGGCACTGGAATCGGCCGAGACCAGCTACGCATCCACCAAGGAGATGTACGATCGCGGCATGGTCGATGAGCTCACGATGGCCAATGTCGAGCTTTCCCTGACCAACTGCAGGATCGCGCTCATGCAGGCGCAGAACGACAAGGAGATGGCACTGGCTTCGTTCAAGGCGGCGACGGGAATCATCGATGACTTCCGGACGGAGCCGCTTCCGGAGACGGTCGAGCTCTCGCTCCCCTCTCCCGAGGAGCTCTTCGCTGAATACGGCG
>CALXXR010000042.1 GCA_944392735.1 uncultured Spirochaetaceae bacterium
AGCAGACTCAAAATCTGCCGGGTTCGCCCTTGCCAGTTCGAGTCTGGCTGCCGGCAGATCCAACCCTACTGCCATACGGGGATCGGCATCCATCAGGAACGCCTCTGAGAATGGACGCTGTCCTTCATGCAAGGCAGCATGGCAGAAGCCTCACCGCATCCCCTCCATCAGAGGGACAAGCCTGTCGAATCCAAGCGTCTCAGCCCTTTCCGTACCGGTAAGGCCAGCACCTGCGAATGCCGCCTCGATGCGCTCCCTGCCCTTGGAGGAGAACGATGGCGATGACAGGAGGTTGTTGCGGATGGTCTTCCTCCTCTGCGAGAAGAGCGCCCTAACCATGGACAGGAAGAGCGTGCGGTCGCCATCCTCCACGATGCGCTTCGACCGCTTCCTCATCACGACGACGGCGCTCTCCACGTTCGGAGCGGGATAGAATGAGCCCGGGCGTATCGTGAATGCCGTCTGGTTCTCATAATCCAGCTGGGTGAGCACTGAGAAGGATGAATAGTCGGGAGAGCCGGGAGCGGCTCCCATCCTGTCGGCGACCTCCTTCTGCAGAGTGAACACCATCGTCGATGGAAGGCATCCCGATTCGATGAGCTTCGCGATCACCTGCGATCCGACGTTGTATGGCAGATTGCCGGCGATGGCTGTGAATGTGGGCTCCCTCATGAAGAGCGTCTCGAGCGCATCCCCCTCCACAAGCGTGAAGTCCTCATCCGCGAACGCCTCATCGCGGAGGATCGCCGCAAAGCCATGGTCTATCTCGAAGGCCGTGACATGGGCGCCTGCCTTGAGGATCAGATGCGTAATGGCCCCCAATCCGGGGCCGATCTCCCAGATGTCATCGCCTCTGCCTGGCTTCAGGAGAGAGACGATGCGCTCCCGGGCTTCAGGCGAGATGAGGAAGTTCTGGCCGAACTTCTTCGACATCGCAAGCCCATGGTCCGAGAGCACCTTGCCGATTTCAGAGACGCTGCTGTAATTGAGGTTCCACATCTCCTCTGATACTACATGAGAGATGGAATGAGTGAAAGGGACCGGCCGCGTTGGGCATAGTCAATTGTCGCTATTGGGGCCATCGGCATGGTGAATGCTCTTCATTTTCGCCGAAATGGCCAATCCTGGCTTTTGCATCCTCGGCCGAAGAATGTGTAGATTCAGGCCATGGGAAGCTGGATTTCAGAGAACATAACGCTGCCTATGCATGCAACGCCATCGGAGGAGAGGGAGAACGCCATCTCCCATTTCATAGGCCTTGCCGCCGCCATCATCGGCTTTCTTGCCGTGCTTGCCGCCTCGCCTTCGCCCGATCATCCGACATCACGGCTTGGCATGCTCATCTTCGCGGCCACGAACATCATCCTCTATGCCTCCTCGGCATTCTACCACAACGCCAGGCCCGGCTTGGCCAAGAAGGTCCTGCGGGTGCTGGACCACTCGAGCATCTACCTGCTGATCGCTGGTTCCTACACGCCGGTGCTCCTCTATGTCGGATCGCCCATAACGCTCTGGTACGCAGCAGGGATGTGGATCGCCGCAGCGGTGGGGATATTGCTGACGATCAGGTTCTGGGGGAGGTTCTATGGCGTGCACATCGCGCTCTATGTGGCTATGGGCTGGTCCGTCCTCACGATATACGGCAGCGTCTTCCCCTTCATCCCGGACGGCCTCTTCCCCTACGCGCTAAGCGGTGGGATCGTATATACGCTCGGAGTGGTCTTCTATGCCATCAGGAAGATTCCGCACAACCACCTCATATGGCATTTCTTCGTGATCGGAGGAAGCCTCTGCTTCTTCATCGGCTACTATATCTTCCTGCTTGCCTGAAAGGCCGCACATGCGGAGAATGTCGGTATGAAGACGAACGCAATGAGGATACTCGAGAGCCTCTCCATACCCTATGCGGTGCATGAGTACGAATGGGACGAGGAGCATCTCGACGCCATACATGCCGCAGCCTCTGCCGGTCTCGACCCAGAGCGCGTCTACAAGACGATCGTGATGCGAAGCAGCTCGAAGGAGATCTTCGTATTCTGCCTTCCTGCCTTCTTCAGCGTCTCGCTGAAGAAAGCAAGGGCCCTGACGGGGAGCCGCGAGATCGACCTGATAAGGATGGATGAGCTTCTGTCCCTGACAGGATACATACGAGGAGGCTGCTCGCCGCTCGGCATGAAGAGGCATTATACGACATACCTCTCGGAGCTTGCCGCCCTGGAGGAGACGATATTCGTCAGCGGAGGGCACAGAGGCATACAGCTCGAGCTGAAGCCCGATGATCTGCTGCGTGCAGCCGATGCTGTCTATGCAGACTTCATCTAGCGGACGAAGTACGTCCAGCCATCCTTCCTTGGCGCCGCCGCCTTCGGCATATCGAGGGGATAGCCGAGGATGCAGTGGCCGATGCCGATGAGATCGCCGGGGACGCCCCACTTCCTCAGCAGGGCCTTGCCCTCCTCGCTCTCGAATTCCTCATACGCCCTGTTGATCCAGCATGAGCCGAGGCCAATGGCATGCGCCGCGTTCATCAGGTTGCCCATGACTAGGCTGCCATCCTGCACTGCATTCCTGTTGCCTCTGTCGCCTAGGACGATGATGACCGTCGGGGCGCCATAGAACGGATCGCCATCGGATCCCATGATCGAGGCATTCATCCTCGAGAGATGAGCGATCTCATCCCTGTCCTGCAGAACGACCATGACAGAGCTCTGCCTGTTCATCGCGGATGGTGCATACATGCCGGCTTCGAGGACCCTATCCAGCTCATCCTCGCTGATCTGATCCGGCCGGTATTTCCTGGAGCTTCGTCTCTCCAGAATGTCCTTCAATGTGCTTTCCATGCCTAGATGATACCACTCTTTGCCTAAGATGCATGAAGCACTCCCTGCGGAGTGCCTCATCCATTGTCGGGCAGAGAGGATTTGAACCTCCGACCCCTTGGTCCCGAACCAAGTGCGCTAGCCCCTGCGCTACTACCCGAAAAACACGGAGATTATAATCACTTGCCGCTACCTTGTCCACACTAAGCCGGAAATATGTCAACGACCTTCAGGACAAGCCTAGCAGGTTTTCTGGCGGCATATCCTATAAACCTGCAGTGAAAAGAGACCGCAGACCGGAGAAGCTGGAAGAGGCAATCGCTCTTTTATGCGAAGGGAAAACCCTTCCGGAGGAATTCAGGGATCACCAATTGCTGGATCCACGGAGTTGCAAAAGCATGAGGGAATGCCATAAGAGCCAGATGGGCCTCTGATATGCAGGATTGCAGCAGGAAGGCTTATCCGTGGACTCATCAGGGCAGCAGCACATAGCGACCTGTTCTGACGAAAACATCGGATAACCCCAGCTCAATGAAGATGAATCGAAGATCTTCTGAGAATGAAAGCATAGCTGATCACCACAAATCGCATTGACGATTCCAGCCATATCCCAAGACATTCAGTTTTTTGGTATCATCAAGTATATTCAACACATGATCTCCTTTCTCGAAACACCCATCGCCAAGGATGAAGCGAAGGGGATGGCCGCTTCGATAGCCGAGAGCGGATCGCTCTCCTTCCCTCCTTCCCCGGATTACCCGGCCTCTCTTCTGGACAGGTCGACGATGCTGTCGGTGCTCATCGCGAAGCCGCGCTCCTGCGATGATCTGCATGTGCTCAGGGGCTTCTCCGGCTCCATAGGCGGCCGCTTCATCATCCCGGGCTATGTCCCGCCATGCTTCTCGGCATCGGCGTGGGCAAGGACCGTTGAGATGAACGATGACAGGATCCATGAGCTGACTGAGATGATGGAGGCAGGAGAAACTGGGCTGGAGGAGGAACGGAGGCGGCTTACGGCAGAGAGCATGGCAAGGCTGGCATCGCTCTATCGCTTCAGGTGCTGGAACGGAGAGGACATATCGCTTCCAGAGAAGGCTCCTTGGGGCACTGGCGACTGCGCTGGGCTCAGATGCATCAATGCGGCGCTGCGCAGGGGCTGGGAGATCATGGGGCTCGCGGAATTCAGGATCGTCGATGGCGAGCCGGAGTTCCATCCGCCATGCGAGGAGCGATGCGGCCTCCTGCTCCCGAAGATGCTGGGGCTGCGCTTCATCTATGCAGATGGCGACATCGCCGTGATCGACAAGGAAGCTGGGATGCTCTCCGTCCCCGGCCGAGGAGAGGAGAAGAAGGACAGCGCCTCATACCGATTCCACACGCTGTTCCCCCGGAGCCCAGAGGAATGCAACGGCCATCGCCTTGACATGGATACATCGGGGCTTCTCGTGCTGGCATTCACATGGGAAGCGAAGAGGGCGCTCTCGATGGCATTCGAGGAACGCCGCGTGAAGAAGGAGTATGAGGCCCTGCTCACCGGGGTCCTTACGGAGGAGGAAGGGGTCATAGACATCCCGATACGGCTGGATACGGAGAACAGGCCTTACCAGATCGCCGACATGGAGCATGGAAGGAAGGCCATCACGAGATGGACAAGGCTCGGGGTGGAGGTGATCGATGGGGAGAAGTTCACGCGTGTCAGGTTCTTCCCGGAAACGGGGAGGACCCACCAGCTGAGGGTCCATTCAGCGCTTATAGGCCACCCGATAAAAGGAGACAGGCTCTATGGCACAAGACGCCCTGGAGAGCGTCTGATGCTCCATTCATCGCGCATACTCCTCACGCATCCCGGGACAGGAGAGGAGATGGACTTCAGTTCGCCTGCACCTTTCTGAACGATAGCGGAGAGATGGATCCAGGCTCCAGGAGCGTAAGCCCGATGCGGGAAGCGAACGACTCCAGGAAGCCGAACGGAGCGGCTAGGTCGACGACCCTGTGAGCATCCGATGAGACTAGAGCCGGTATGCCGCGCTCCGCTGCCATCCTCCAGAATTCCTCGGACGGGTATCCCCTGCCCTTGAGGTGCCCATTGCCATTGAGCTCCAAGGGAACGCCGAGCTCGGCCGCCGCATCCAGTATGAGGGCAGCTGCCGCCTCCTCATCCTTGCCGAAGGGCCTTTCAGAAAGATAGACGTCCGGATGGGCGTAGAAGGAGAAGAGGCCGGAGGACATCGCCCTCACCGTCTGATCGGCATAGCGCCTGATATCATCGCCGGAGAGCAAGCTGTCGAAGACGGAGGCCATCGACCCGTCGGGCCTGAAGATGTAATGGGTGCCTCCAATGAGGTAATCCACGCGCTCCTTCAGCCTCTCGTAGTAGCTTCTCCTGCTGCGGAAATAATCCACCTCATACCCGAGAAGGATGCTGAATGGACGACGCTCGGAGCGGACATCGCGCTCATAGAGCTCCATCGATGGGAACGGCATCCTGGAGCGCGACAGAAGGCCATCGGGGAATGGGCAGTGCTCGGAGAATCCAAGGAGCGAGAAGCCGTTTCGCTCCGCCTCATCGCAGTATTCGCCGATCCTGCCGCTGCCATGGCCGCAGTAGAACGAATGGGTGTGGAGATTGTACCTCATACGTCGAGCCTCCTGATGCGCATCTTCAGCGAGTCGATCTCCCTGCGGATCTGGGCTATCTCCCTATCGATCCTCTCCTTCTCCTTCTCAAGCACCATGATCTTCCCTTCCTCGCTCTCTATCATGGCCCGGTAGTCATCGGCCTTGGCCTCCCTCCCGAGCCTATCCTTCTCATGCTGGACCTCATCATAGCTGTCATGGAGCTTCAGAAGCGCCTCGATTGCATCCAGTATGCTCGAAGGTGTATCCTCGCCGATCCACTCGGATCCTTTGTCATAGAGATAGCTGCCATAGCTGACGAGCGCTTCCTCCTCGCTTCGGCGCAGCGCCCCGATATGCGCAGCCGAGGACTCCAGGCTGCGCTCCTCCATCCTTGCCTTCTCCCTGCCTTCCGCAAGCTTCCCCTGCAGGGCAGCGATCTCCTCGCCCTGGGTCCTGCGCTTTTCCTCAAGCGCCTTCAGGGAAGAAAGCAATGCAGCGGCATTCTCTCCATCGAGCCTTGCATCCGACTTAAGGGCTATTGCGGCATAGGAGATGAACCTGCCCTCCTCACCCATGCGGCGCATGCGCGCCTTGCCTGAACCCACGAGCCTGGATATGAACGAGCCATCATCGCGCTCCTCGAGTCGCCTATCCTCCTCCACGTCATCATAGACGATGCGGAACACATCCCTGTCAAGCAGGGAGAATGAGCACTGCTCGTAGATCATCGCTCCAAGCCTTATGGAAAGGCGCCGCTTCTCCCCATCCTCGGAGGAAGCCTCCCGCATCAGATGCTCAAGCTCATCCTCAAGCCGGCGCCGCTCATCAAGCAATGCCCTGCCGTTCTCTGCAGCCTCTGCCGCGCTGGCCACGGCCGCTGAGGCATCGAGGGCGGCTTCCAGGAGCTTTCCGCCTACACGGAGCCCCAAGGCCTCGCGTACGCGCACCGCTTCCATCCCCAGCTGGAGCTCCGCATCCCGGATGCTTTCCCGGATGCTCTCCTCCTTCTCCTCGATCTGCGCCATCAGCTCATCAATCGCCTGCATGGCAAGCAGTGTATCAGCTTCGGCCTCGGTTGACAAAGAGAGGGCCTGAATCTTATGCTTCTGCTGACTGTGCCAGTCCGCTTTATCTCATCGGAAACTGCATGGATGTGTCCGAAAAGGACATATTTTCACGCCTTATTTCAGGCAATTTGGAGCAGATAATGGAAGAAAGGACCAGCACCCCGATGTCAGGGGATGCAATGGAAAGGAAGATCGACGAGCTTCTTCAGGCTGTAAGGAACGCCGATCCGACCGAGCTCGAGAACATCAAGAGCATCATAAGGAAGAAAGTCAGGTTCTTCGACAGGATGTCGCTTGCTGCGATGCTGCTGAAGAACGCAATGGATGGAAGGCGAAGGGAAGACAGGCAGGAGAGGCGCCCGAGACCGGAGAAGGCCGAAAGGAAGAATGCAGAGCCCCAGGCCAAGGATAAGCCGGAAGCCAGGGAGAAGCAGGAGAAGCCTCTTCCGGAAGGAGCAAGGACGCTCTATCTCAACATCGGCAAGATGAAGCACCTCTATGCGAAGGACCTCTCCAAGCTTCTGCAGACGGAGCTCGGCATCGCACGCGAGGACATCTACCAGATCCGCGTCCACGACAAGTACTCATTCGTGACCATGAGCGAGGAGAACTGCGCGAAGGCGATCGAGAAGCTCGATAACCAGGCCATCAACGGCAGGACAGCCAAGGTCACCTATTCGGAGAAATGAGGATACAGCCGTTCGTCATCGGCCCGTATGGCACATGCTGCTATGCGGTATATGGATACAGAGGAAGGGAGTGCGTTCTGATCGACGCTCCCTTCCCTCTTGATAAGCCCCTCTCATTCATCAAGGAGAATGGGCTCGACCTCTCTGCCGTGCTGCTGACGCACGGCCACTTCGATCACATCTTCGGGCTGGCTGAGGCAAGAAGTGAATTCCCAGACGTCCCGATCTTCATCGGGGCGGAGGACATGGCATTCACCGCGGATGGCTATTCAGCCACCATAGGTCTTCTTGAGGCATTCGACCCGTTCTTCCTGTCGCGATACGCCTCCAGTGCCCTCGATGGCATGCCAAGCGATTTCACAGCATATGGGGATGAGGCCTTCCCATTCAGCGTGATCAGGACTCCGGGGCACACCCCGGGTTCGGTATCCCTCTACAGCGAAAGCGAGAGTGCTGTGTTCACAGGGGACACCCTGTTCATGGGAAGCATCGGAAGATCCGATCTCGGCGGGGACAGCTCAGAGCTGCTGGAATCCGTGAGGATCCTCGGCAAGCTGCCTCCTGAGACGCTCGTGTTCCCTGGCCATGGCATGTCAACGGACATCGGCAGGGAACTGAGATCGAATCCGTATCTTATCGGGTGATCAGAAGCCGCCGCGCTCGTTCTGCGACTTGCAGTCGACGCAGAGGACAGCTTCCGGAATGGCCCTGAGCCTTCCCTCGGGAATCTTCTTGCCGCACTGCAGGCAGTAGCCGTACTTCCCTTCCCCGATCCTCTTCAAAGCGTTCTCGATTGCCTTGAGCTTCTTGGCGTCCATGGCATTGAGGGCTTCCATCTTGCGGTATGCGCCCTCATCCGAAGCAAGGTCGCTGGAATCCCCACGTCCAGACGAAGCCTGAGCCTCCGTGCGGAAGTCATCACCTTCTGTGTTGAGCTTCTTCATCAGCTCTTCGCGCGCTGCAAGGAGCCTTTCTTCCATTTCCTTGGTGAACTCATCCATTTCTGCACCCCTCTCTTCTGTTCTGACGCCCTTAATCTGCACAAAGAGTGGTGCGAAGTCAAGAGCGGGATGCAGAATTCATTGTGCGGATTTCATTTCCGGAGGGAATCGGCATACCGCTTGGAGAAGCGTATCGTCATCCCAGCCACGAATAGATAGATTATGAACACCAGCGCCTTAACCCACACCGGGCCAGTGTAGACGAGTCCCAGAAGGATGAATCCGACCGTCATTCCGACAAGCAGCATCGCTATGGCAGCTATGAATGATGCCCTGCTCTTCGATTCAGCCATCGATGAATGCCCTGATCTGGGAAAGCAGATCGCCGTACTCGGTGACGAGCTTCAGGTCCTTCTCCTCCTCGAGTATCCTCTCGGGGGCACGGAATAGGCATCCCCCATCCGCTGCGTGGATCATCGAAAGATCGTTGTAGCTGTCTCCGGAAGCGAAGACGCGGAAGCCGATCGACTGGAAGCTTTCGACTGCGCGCTGCTTGCCGTTCTCGATCCTCATCCGGATGCCGCTGATCATGCCATCTCCATCGACGGACAGGCTGTTGCAGAAGATCGTAGGATGCCCGAGCTGCCTCATGAGTGGGAGCGCGAACTCGGTGAAGGTGTCGGAGAGTATCACGACCTGGGTCATATCCCTCAGCTCGTCGAGGAATTCCCTAGCACCATCGAGAGGCCTTATCCCCGCTATCACATCCTGGATATCGGAGAGCCTGAGGCCGTTTTTCCTCAGGATATCCATGCGGAAATCCATCAGCTTATGGTAATCGGGCTCATCGCGAGTCGTGCGCTTGAGCGCCTCTATTCCCGTCTTCTCTGAAAATGCGATCCAAATCTCCGGTACAAGGACCCCTTCAAGGTCAAGGGCGACTATCTCCATCCGATCCTCCTGGAATCAACGATATTCATTGCACGCAAGCCGAGCCGGAGTCAATCCTGGACCTCGGGCATCTCGACATCATCGTGCTCCTCCGCAGCCTGCTTGCGCTTGCGCCTTCTCGATTTCTCGAAGCGGCGCCTGTAGTCGCGGCCTTCCGAGAGCATGATCGCGACGGGCTTCAGCGTCGGTATGTTGGCCGAGATGATCTGTATGATGGAGATCAGCGGCACGGATAGGAACATGCCCGCGATCCCCCAGATGTATCCCCATACCGCAAGGGAGACGAGGATGACGAACGGCGAGATGTTGAGCTGGACGCCCTGGAGCCGCGGATCGATGATGTTGCCGAGGACCATCTCTATGGAGATCATCAGCAGCGAGATGTAGATGATGTAGCCCCAGTCCGGAGAGAACTGGATGATGGCCATGATGATCGTGCCGGCCGTGCATACGATCGATCCGATCGTCGGTATGAAGTTGAGGATGACGGCAAGCACGCCCCAGACGAGGGCGAAATCGAGGCCTGAGATCATGGAGGCGAAATAGAACAGGATGCCGGTCGCGACGCTTATCACCAGCTTTATCGCCAGATACTTCGACATCTGCCTGTTCATCCTGGAGACCATCTGCCCTGCCCTCTGGGCCTTTCCTCTGGGGAACGCCTCCAGCAGCTTCGGGAAGACCGTCTGCCGCTCCATTATTATGAAGAGAAGGTATACGTAGACAAGCAGCGCATCGGAGAGGATGCTTATGAACTTGCCTGATATCGATGTGAGGGAGGCCATGATGAGGCCATACCAATCGATGTTCAGGAAGCGCAGGATCGAGAACGAACCCGGGTCTTCATCCAGATATGGGGCTATCATCGCGGAGATGTACCTGTCGAACGACTGCACCTTGGCGGCATATGCAGGGATTCCATCCGGCTGGATCAGCATGTTCACCATCATGAAGAAGACATAGACGAACAGCACGAACACGACAAGGACGAGCACCATGACCAGCACCAGGGATATCAGGCGCGGGATACGCATCCTGTCCAGACGCGAAAGCAGCGGGCTGACAAGGACGAATATGAAGAACGCGATGACGATCGGAAGAATGAAGTCGGCGCATGCTTTCAGAATGAATAGGAAGAGCACGACGGCGATGAACGCAAGTATATTCCGCGTCTGCTTCTTCAAACTGTCCTGTGGCCCTGGAGTCATAGCTCGATTGTATCCCACTATGGCAAAAACTGGCAATATGCTGTAATCTCGCGCATATGGAAGCAGCGGGTTATCTTGAGCGCATCAGGATCGTCCTCGTGGACACCCAGGACGGGGCGAACATAGGCTCCGTATGCCGGGCGATGAAGACGATGGGCATAACGGATCTCGCAATCGTGGGAGACAGGGAATACGACGAGGACCGGGTTCGTACGCTGGCCCTGCATGCAAGCGATGTATGGGAGGGCGCCACGAGGTTCCACACCCTTGAAGAGGCGCTGTCGGACAGCATATTCACCGTCGGCGCGACCAGAAGGCGCGGCAAGTTCCGCAAGCTCAGCGCCTACTCCCCCGAACAGCTCTCCGAGAAGGTCTCCTCCCTTCCAGACGGAAGGATATCGATCGTGTTCGGACGCGAATCGGACGGACTCAGGGATGACGAGGTGGCCCTCTGCTCATCGATCGTGACGATCCCGACCTCCGATGCGTTCCCTTCCCTCAATCTCTCGCAGGCGGTGCAGATCATCTGCTATACGCTCTTCAGGGGGGCTCTGGTTTACAGGCAGGGCCTGACGGCAGTGCCGCATGAGCGCATAAGGGAGGCGTCGGCGGAGATGACGGCGCACCTGAAGGCGATGGGCTACTTCAAGATGACCGACGAGGAGAAGTGGACGAACCAGCTTCTGTCGGACATCATCGAGCGCGCAGCCCTCTCCGGCGAGGAGCTGAGGCGATTCGAGAAGATCTTCCGCAAGGCCGAGCTTATCGCGATGCACAAGAGGGAGGAGCAATGAACGAGGCCTTCCTCTCCCCCATGCCGCGCGTTGTTGCGCACAGAGGCGATTCGGCGAACTATCCTGAGAATACATTGCCATCCTTCATCTCAGCCTGCGAGCTTGGCGTCGACGTCATTGAGACGGATGTCCACCTGACGAAGGATGGGCATATCGTCATATGGCACGATCCGACGCTGGAGCGCAACACCGACGGCAGCGGCACGATAGAGAGCCATACGTTTGAGGAGCTGAAGGATCTCGATGCCGGCTACACGTTCACGAAGGATGGAGGACGGACATTCCCCTTCCGCGGCAAGGGCGTGAAGCTCACAACGCTCGAGGAGGCCCTCCAGAGGCTCCCGGATATGAGATTCAACATCGATCTCAAGAGCCAGGAGGAGGCAATCGTCCCCACATACATCGACATCATCAGGCATAACCATGCGGAGGACAGGGTATGCACGGCTTCGTTCCACGGAGACAACCTGAAGAGGCTGAGGGCAGCTGCGCCCGATCTCCTGACGTCCATCTCGACCATGGAGGTCGTGCCGCTGGTGCTCAAGCAGAAGCTGCACATGCTCCCAAGGCGGTTCAGCCGCAAGCTGGTCTTCCAGGTTCCCGTGGTGCATTCGGGGATAAAGGTGATCACGCCATCATTCGTCCGCGACATGCATAGGCGCGATGCGGTGGTGATGGTTTGGACGATAAACGACAGGACGGAGATGGAGAGGCTCTATTCCATCGGCGTCGATACGATAATGACCGACGATCCGAGGCTTCTGATCAAGGTGGCGGAAGAGCTCGGCATAAGGAGATGACAATGGCAAGCGACGTTTACTTCGCGGATCTGAGGACAGGCTTCAATAATTCGCTTCTGGACAAGCTCAGGCGCGTCATGGACAGGGCCGGCTTCGGGACGATCGACTTCGAGGACCACTATGCCGCCATCAAGCTGCATTTCGGAGAGCCGGGGAACCTCGCATTCCTGCGGCCAAACTGGGCGAAGGTCGTTGCCGATGAGGTGAGGAAGCATGGAGGAAAGCCATTTCTGACCGACTGCAACACGCTCTATGTCGGAGGACGCAAGAATGCTTTGGACCACATGGACACGGCGATGGAGAACGGCTTCTCTCCCCTCTCGACAGGCTGCCAGATCATCATAGGCGACGGACTCAAGGGAACGGACGACGTGGAGGTTCCAGTCGATGGCAGGTATGTCACAGCAGCCAAGATCGGACGCGCGGTGATGGATGCGGATGTGTTCATCTCCCTCTCGCACTTCAAAGGCCATGAATCCACGGGCTTCGGAGGAGCTCTCAAGAACATCGGGATGGGCTGCGGCTCGAGGCGCGGCAAGATGGAGATGCATGCAGCCGGAAAGCCGAATGTCATCGCCGACAAGTGCGTCTCATGCCGCCGCTGCGAGAAAATCTGCGCGCATGGAGCGCCGACCTTCGATTCCGGACGCTGCGTGATAGACCACGACAGGTGCGTCGGGTGCGGCAGATGCATCGGCATATGCCCCAAGGATGCCATCGTGGAAGGTACCAGCAACTCCAACGAGATACTCAACTGCAGGATGATGGAGTATGCGAAGGCGGTGCTTCAGGACAGGCCGTCGTTCCACATCTCGATAGCCGTAGACATCTCTCCCAACTGCGACTGCCATGGGGAGAACGATGCCCCAATCGTGCCGAATATCGGGATATTCGCCTCCTTCGATCCAGTAGCCCTCGACCAAGCATGCGCCGACGCTGTCAACAGGATGCCGGAGAATCCCCATTCCATGCTCAGCGAATCGGAGCATGGCCACCATGACCACTTCACGGACGTCCACCCAGACACGAACTGGAAGCAGGGGCTGGAATACGCCGAATCGATCGGGATCGGCACGAGGGAATACAGGCTCATCACCGTCAAATGAGAAGAGGGCAGCCGAAGCTGCCCCCGTGCTTCGAAGGCTGCATCCACCGGTGCAGCCTTCTTCTTCACAGCGTGCTTGGATCGAGGTTCGCCTGCTCGATATCCTTGAAGTACCTGTATGTCGAAACCTTCAGCTCATCGCAGGCCGGCTCATCGCAGACGATGATGGCGCGGCGGTGCATCTGCAGCGCGGAGCATGTCCAGGCCTGGGAGACCCCTCCTTCGACGGTATGCTGGAGCGCCCTGGCCTTGTTGTGGCCATTCACGAGGATCATGACTTCCTTTGCATCCATTACAGTCTGCACACCGACCGTGAGGGCCGTCGACGGGACATCGGAGATGTTTCCTCCGAAGAAGCGTGAATTCATCACCTTCGTATCATACGTGAGGGACTTCTCCCTAGTGCGCGACGAGAGCGAGCTGAACGGCTCGTTGAATGCGATATGGCCATCCGCCCCTATTCCACCCAGAAAGAGATCGATGCCGCCATATGAGGCGATTTTATCCTCATAGCGCTGGCATTCAGCCGCCGCGTCCGGGGCATTTCCATCCAGAAGGTTCGTATTCTCCGGGAGTATATCGATATGGTCGAAGAAATTGGTGTGCATGAACGTATAGTAGCTCTGCTCATGGTCCCTTGGCAGGCCCACATATTCATCCATATTGAACGTAACGACGTTCCTGAAAGAGATGTAGCCGGACTTGTTGAGCTTGATGAGCTCCTTGTATGTCCCGATCGGGGACGATCCGGTGGGAAGGCCTAGGATGAAAGGCCTCTTCTCCCCCCTCCTCTCATGCTCCTTGATCCTCGCTGCGATATATCGTGCGGCCCACTGGGAAAGCTTCTCGTAATCAGGTTCGATGATGACTCTCATATTCCTCCTCCTTTCCGTTGAGGATACCATCCATCTGCGATGTTAGCAAATGCAATGCACCGATATGGGGATGATTCACCCGATGAGCCTCAGCGATGCCTTGCCGGAGAGATGCTCGACATCAAGCTCGATCACAGCAAATCCATCGCCGTACTTTCCGATCTCCTCAGAATGCCCTGAAGCTGCATTCTCAGGGACATACCTGTCGCCGATGGTCCTGATTCCCCGCAGCTTCTCCTCCGGATCGTCCAGGATCCTTATGCGTCCGAATGCGATGACGCTGCGATAGACGGTCGTATACTCCTCCGGCTTCACCTCGTCGAGATCGACGACGGTGAACGAGGCCTTGCCGCAGCGCCTGATTGAATCGATCTTGTGTCCTTCGACAGCGGAATGGAAGTATATCCTGCCATCCTTATATGCATAGCTTATCGGCAGCGCATAGGGATAGCCATCATCGCCCATCAGCGCCAGGACTCCATGGGTTCCGCGCTCAAGCACATCGATCGACTCCTCCCGGGACAGCTCCTGCCTGCTGCGTCTCATCTTCCTGAACATCTTCCCTCCTCAGAACGCCCCGTCTATTATACCTGACGCGACGACGTTGCCATCGTCGTCATAGACGACGGCGCTCTGTCCTGCCGCCGCTCCTTTCACGAATCCATCGAAGACAGCCTCGAAGCCATCTTCCGTACGCCTCAGATGCGCTCTCTCGGGCCTCGAGGCGCTGCGGATCTTCACATGATACGCCCCATCGCCGAAGTCCTCTTCAGCACCATACACCGCGTCGACGGCACGCACGCCCCTGCTATGGGTCTGACCTTCCGTGCCTACGATCACGCTGTTCGATTCCGGATCCAGCGCCACGACATAGAGCGGCTCGCTATATGCCACGCCGAGCCCCTTGCGCTGTCCGATCGTATAGTGCCAGAAGCCGCGATGCCTTCCGACGATGCGGCCATCCTCCATGATGATGTCCCCAGGGCAATCCGGAACCGCGAGGAGATCGGCATAGTCGCCGCCGTAGAAGTCCTGGCTCTCCGACTGCCCCTTCTCATGGAACCCAAGCTCCTCATCGATTGCCCTGACCTCCTCCTTCGTATATTCCCCGAGGGGGAAGATGACGCGTCCAAGCTGCTGCTGCGAAAGTCGTGAGAGGAAGTAGCTCTGATCCTTCCTCCGGTCCTTAGCCGCTGCAACGGCGCATCTGCCGTTTGCCAGATGGCGTATGATGGCGTAATGGCCTGTGGCGAAGAGGTCGAAGCCGAACATGCCGGCGGCATGCTCGACCATAGCGCCGAACTTCACCTTCTGATTGCACCAGATGCAGGGATTGGGCGTCCTTCCATTGAGATACTCGGATCGGAAGTTGCCAAGCACCTCGCTCTCGAAGAGATCGGAGCAGTCGACTGTATGGTGGCGGATGCCAAGCCTGCCGCAGATCTCTCCGATCTTCTCCAGATCCCTGCTCTTGTCGGGGCTGTAGCAGCTGTTTGCAGACATCGGCTCCGGATATGGGGAATCAGGCTTCCAGATCAGCATCGTGATGCCTTCCACATCATAGCCTTCGCGCTTTAGAAGATAAGCCGCCACGGAGGAATCGATTCCACCTGACATTCCAACAAGGACCTTCATGCCATCATCCTAGCAGAAGCTTCAGCCTGATGATAGCGGAATGGCGAACGAGAATGTGCTGCCCTGCCCTTCGATGCTCTCCACTGTCACCCTTCCATGGTGGGCTTCTACGATCTCCCGCACGATCGAGAGGCCAAGGCCCGCACCCGATGACGAGTCGGTGGTCCTGGACGGATCCGCCTGATAGAAGCGATCCCAGACCCTGCCCATGTGCTCTGGAGCGATGCCGATTCCATTGTCCTCGACGCTGACGGTTGCATAGCCGCCATCGGATGCGATGCGCATGATCGTCCATCCGCCGGCATGGCCATAGGAGATGGCATTGGATACGAGGTTGATCATCGCACGCATGATCATGTCCTGATCGGCAGAGACGAAGAGGCCTTCCGGAGCCTTCAGAGACAACGAGATATCCTTTGCAGCAGCCCTATCCTCCATCGTCGACAGGACCATCTCCCCCAGCTCCGAGATGTCGAAGCGCTCCGGATGCAGCTGCAGCGTGCCTTTATCGGAACGGGCGAGCAGCAGAAGCTCGGAGACAAGCCTGGACATCTTCCCAGCCTGCCGCGAGATGACATCCAGAGCCTCCTGCATCTTCTTGGGATCATCCGTATGGCCGGAGGCGTACTCCGTCTCCGCCATGATGACCGAAATAGGCGTACGGAGCTCATGGGAGGCGTCGGATGTGAACTGCTTCTCCTTCTCGAACGCTTCTTCGATGCGGGTGAGCATGATGTCGAACGCGGTAGCCATCTGAAGGATCTCGTCGCTGCCTTCGCCCAGTCCTATACGCTTCGAGAGATCATTGGATTCGGCTATGTCGCCGGCTGTGGCGATCACCCTATCCGCAGGCATGAACGACCGCCTTACGATGAGCCATCCACCGAAGGCCGCAAGCAGGACGATCATGGGGAGGATCAGCAGCGTCATGATCTGCATCGATGAGGCGAACGCACCGAGATCATACGATCTGGCGGCGCCCCGTATCATGATATCCCCCCATGCCGATAGATCGAACACGTACCACTCGCCCTCTGCTCCCGAAAGCTTCTGCACGGCACCATCATCGAATGCAGCGGGAGGCACCCCTTCCGGCAAGCGTCCGGCATAGAGCTCTCCATCCCTCCAGATCGAGAGATAGATCCCGTCATCATAGAACTCCATGCCATCGAGCCATATCCGTCCGTCGCTGTATCCGATGTCGCCAAGGGCATCATGGACAGCTTCCTCAAGGTCCTCGACGATCTCGCGCCTGAGGAGGATACCGCTTCCGGAGAAGAGCGCGATCGCGGTTATCGCAACGAGCAATGCCATCCATATCGTGTACCAGACGACGATCTTCTTCTTTATAGTCAATCCTCTTCCCCCTTGATCATGTATCCGGCGCCCCTGATCGTGCGTATGAGCTTCCGCTCATCGCCATCGTCGATCTTCTTGCGAAGATAGCGGATATACACATCCACCACATTCGACTCCCCATCGTAATCCCAGGACCATATGTGCTCGCGTATGCTGTCGCGGCC
Organism: uncultured Spirochaetaceae bacterium; assembly: GCA_944392735.1. GTDB lineage: Bacteria > Spirochaetota > Spirochaetia > Sphaerochaetales > Sphaerochaetaceae > Ornithospirochaeta. The sequence goes on from CALXXR010000042.1 coordinate 17,027, forward strand.
CAGCACGATGCCTTCGTTGCGCATCATGTACTCCAGAATGGAGAACTCCTTGGAGCTGAGGTCTATCGCACGCCCTCCTCTTGCAGCTTTCCGCGACTTGGTATCGAGCGTGAGGTCTCCGACCCTGAGGACGGATGTCCTCGGCGCTCCGGAAGATCTCCTGAGGAGAACGCGCATCCTTGCCAGCAGCTCCTGGAACGAAAATGGCTTCACGAGATAGTCATCAGCGCCGCCATCCAATCCACGGACGCGATCGGAGACTGCGTCGCGTGCGGTTAGGAAAAGCACGGGGGCCACTCCTCCCTCCTCGCGATAGCGCTTGAGCACCTCAAATCCATCGAGGCCTGGCATCATGACATCAAGCAGCACCATGTCGTAGGCTGCCGCCCGCAGATACTCGAGTGCGGTGCTGCCGTCATAGACGCTGTCCACGGCATAATCCTCCTCTTCCAGCCTCTTGGCGATGATGCCGTTGAGCTCACGTTCATCCTCTGCTACAAGTACGCGCATATCATTCTCCTTGCCACATTCTCCAGCATGATCATTAAAGAAAGATTAGAAGACAGGATAATTATCCCCACTGGCAAAAGCTTTGCAAGGCAAGCCCGCCCCCACACAAGCGAAGATTGAATCATATCCTTATAATGCAAACATATAAATCGGGCAATCACCTCAACAAGAATTTTTTGCAATCGGCTATTGACATACACTTGGATTTCCTGCAAACTATAGCTCGCTTGTGGGAGTAGCGAAGCTGGTTATCGCGCTGGCCTGTCACGCCGGAGATCGCGGGTTCGAGCCCCGTCTCTCACGTCATTGAATAAGTCCTTGCACTGCAAGGACTTATTTCATTTCTGACGG
>CALXXR010000043.1 GCA_944392735.1 uncultured Spirochaetaceae bacterium
CGGTAGTGACTTAACAGGGCAAAATGGTTATATTAAATAAGCTGCATAAATCTAATGCGAAATGAAGTTATATAAGGATGGGTATTATGATCACCGAAAAGAGCGTTAAACAGCTTGAGAACTCCCAGGCAGCGCTTACGCTGACGCTGGATGCCGCTTCCATCGAGGAAGCATACAGCAAGAGGATTCAGAAGTATGCTAAGGAGCTTACGATCCCTGGCTTCAGGAAGGGCAAGGTTCCTGCATCCGTCATCGAAAGGAAGTTCGGTGATCAGATCCGCGAAGAAAGCACATTCGACGCTATGGAGGATGCGCTCAAGGAGGCATATGCCTCCCTCGACAAGAAGGATATGCCGCTCGCATTCTCCACTCCGGTCCTCCAGGATGAGGAGAAGCTCCTTCCGTTCAAGAAGGACAGCGACATCACATTCACCGTCGTATACGATGTCCTTCCCCAGTTCGAGCTCGGCGCGTATACAGGCCTTGAGGTGGAGGTTCCTTCCATCGAGGTCACCGATGCCGACATCGACAAGGAGATCGAGCGCTACCGCGAGCAGAACGCGATCGTCCGCACGAAGGACGGAGCTGCTGCCGATGGCGATATCGTGACGATCGACTATGTCGAGATCGATGCGGATGGAAACGAGATCGCCTCCACGAAGAGGGACGGCTTCACGTTCACGCTCGGCTCGGGCTACAACTTCTACAAGGTCGATGAGGACGTCAAGGGCATGAAGGCAGGAGACGAGAAGACCGTCGAGAAGAGCTATACCGAGGAGGACAACATCCCCGGATACGCCGGCAAGACCATCAAGCTCAGCATCAAGCTCACGGCCCTCAAGGAGAGGGAGCTTCCCGCAGTCGATGACGATCTCGCGCAGGACATCAAGGACGAGTACAAGACCGTTGCCGACCTCAGGAACGGCATCAAGGAGAAGTTCCAGAAGGAAGTCGACGATGCAGTGAGCAGGGAGAAGGAGGATGCGATCATGAAGAAGCTCGTATCCGAGACCGAGTTCCCCGTTCCCGAGTCGATGATCAAGGCCGAGCTCGACAACCGCTGGAGGGGATTCCTGCGCCAGACGGGCATGACGCAGGAGCAGATCGAGAAGTTCATGTCCATGCAGGATGCCACGCAGGAGTCCATCATGAACGAGTGGAGGCCTGAGGTCGTCGAGATGCTCAAGACGCAGCTCATCATGGAGAAGATCAGGGAGAAGGAAGACTTCCAGATCTCCGACGAGGAGCTGAACGAAGCATGCGAGAAGAGGCTCCAGAACGTCCCTGAGAGCGAGAAGGATTCCTACAAGGAGATGATTAAGGAGGAGATGCAGTTCGGCAAGGTCCTCCCCTTCCTCCTCGAGAAGAACACCTTCAAGACAGGCGACAAGAAGAGCTACAGCGAATACATGGGTCGCTGAGAGGATCAGATTGAAAGAAAGGATGAATACGCTTGTTCCCTATGTCGTAGAGCAGTCGGGAACAGGCGAAAGACAGTATGATATCTTCTCCCGTCTCCTGAAGGACAGGATCATCTTCGTAGACGGAGAGATTACGGACGCCACGGCAGATCTTGTCGTGGCTCAGCTCATCTTCCTCGAGAGCGAGAATCCCGAGAAGGAGATCAGCCTATACATCAACAGCCCCGGAGGAAGCGTCACTGCTGGCCTTGCCATCTATGACACGATGCAGTACGTGCGCTGCCCCGTGCAGACGATCTGCATCGGACAGGCCTGCTCGATGGCCGCCATACTCCTGGCCGCCGGCGAGAGCGGAAAGAGATCGATCCTCCCCAACGCAAGGGTCATGATCCACCAGCCCTCAGGCGGAGCCGAGGGACAGGCTTCGGATATCGTGGTCTCATCCAGGGAGCTCCAGAGGATCTATGACGCGACCACTCGCCTGCTCTCCCTCCATACGGGAAGAAGCGAGGACGAGATAAGGCACGACATCCTGCGCGACTGCTACATGGATGCCGACGCTGCGCTGGAGTATGGAATCGTCGATAAGGTGATCAGAAGATAATATGGCAAGGAACGCTAAATACTGCTCTTTCTGCGGACGTCCCTTCGACGGAACCGTAAGATATGTATCAGGACCGGGAGTCGCGATCTGCGAGGAGTGCGTGAAGACATGCTCCGACATCCTCAAGCAGGGATCATCGGGCTCCACCGGCTCCGATGTGGATATCAAGGAGATCCCCACGCCGGAAGAGCTCAAGGAGTATCTCGACCAGTACGTCATCGGGCAGGAAGCTGCGAAGCGCGTGCTCTCCGTTGCCGTATACAACCACTACAAGAGGGTGAAATACGCCAAGGAGATCGAGGATTCGGGCGTCGAGATCGACAAGTCCAACATCCTCATGATCGGCCCCACGGGCACTGGTAAGACGCTCCTTGCGAGGACGCTTGCAAAGAAGCTCGACGTGCCGTTCGCAATCGCCGACGCAACGACGCTCACAGAGGCCGGATACGTCGGAGAGGATGTGGAGAACATCCTCCTCAAGCTCATCGAAGCCGCGGATTTCGATATCCAGAGAGCGGAGCACGGGATCATCTTCATCGATGAGATCGACAAGATATCCAAGAAGGGCGAGAACGTATCCATCACCCGCGATGTCTCCGGAGAAGGCGTCCAGCAGGCGCTTCTGAAGATCATCGAGGGCACCGTCGCCTCCGTTCCCCCGCAGGGAGGAAGGAAGCACCCAAACCAGGAGATGCTGAAGATAAACACTTCGAACATCCTCTTCATCTGCGGCGGTGCGTTCGTCGGACTGGACAAGATCATCGAGAAGCGCGTCTCCGTCTCCGCGATGGGATTCGGAGCAGACATCAAGCAGAGCGAGGAGAAGAACCTCGAGTCGCTCTACAAGGAGCTGCATCCGGATGACCTCATCAAGTTCGGTCTCATCCCGGAGTTCATCGGCAGGCTTCCTGTCCATGTCACGCTCAACAACCTCAGGGAGGAGGACCTGAAGAGGATCATAACCGAGCCCAGGAACTCCATCCTCCGCCAGTACGAGACATCCTTCAAGCTGGATGGAATCAAGCTCACATTCACCGATGACGCCATCGATGCCATCGCTGAGAAGGCATTCAAGGAGAAGACCGGTGCTCGCGGCCTGAGGTCGATCGTCGAGAACCTCATGCTCGGCATCAGCTATGAGATCCCATCGATGAGCGGCGTGAAGGAAGTCATCGTCGACAGGGAGAATGTCGAGAAGCGCACCGAGCCCAGGATCCTGAAGGAAGATGGAAAGTATATTCCCGCCATGTGACGAAAGGCTCCTTGACGCGATAAGGAGCTGCAGCATCGCCGTTGCGATCGCACACCGCAATCCCGACGGCGATGCCCTCTACTCCACCCTTGCAATGGAAAGGATCCTCAAGCATATGGGAAAGCGCGTCGAGATCGTCAATGAAGGTCCATTCCTCCGCGATGACATCAAGATGCTGGAGGAGAGGTTCCTGCATGAAATCGACAAGGCATTCCTCGATACGGATCCTCTGCTGATCATCCTCGACTGCTCCACGCCGGACAGACCGGGAGAGCCGTTCAAGGCGATGTCCCACCTCAAGAGGATCGTCATACACCACCATTCGTCGGTAATCCCATTCACCG
>CALXXR010000044.1 GCA_944392735.1 uncultured Spirochaetaceae bacterium
GGCATGCTCCTCAGCCCTGTCGATGAGGACATCCGCCGCTCCCAGAACTGCCGACGAGAGCCTCAGCAGGGCCTCGCGCATGTATATCCTCAGCGCAGTCTGCACCTGGTCGTTGCGGCTTCTTCCCGTATGGATCTTCTTCCCCGCCTCCCCGAGCTTCTCGGTAAGGTATCCTTCGATCGCCGTGTGGCAGTCCTCATCGGAGAGCGTGATGGGGAACGAATCCCTCTTCCTCAGCTCTGCGATCTCGCAAAGCCCCTTGAGAAGGGCGCTGCATTCCGCCTCCGTGAGGATGCCGATCCTCTGCAGTCCCTTTGCATGGGCTGCGGATCCCACGACATCGGAGAGCACGAGCTCCTCGTCGTATATATAGTCGTTGCGTACCGTGAAATGCTCCATCATGGAGTCGAGCGTGTAGTTCTTCTGCCAGAGTTTTGCCATATGGGTAATCTACAGGGTTTGGGCCGCTTTTTCCATAGCATGTTGCCCAAGACGGCCATCTGGAGCGTATATTCAGCATGAGGACTGCTGCGATTGCGCTGCTGACGGCTCTCATGCTGTCGGCATGCCCCCATGGCGCCGGAAGGACGTACGATGCATTCCACGGCAAGGACAGCTCGATGCCGAAGCTGCTGGAATACGGACTTGTGGACAATGAGAAGATGAGGCTCGTGTACGATGAGGATGTCGTTCTGCTGAGCATCGCCATCAACGGTACGATATTGCCGTATTCGATGAGCGGAACGATATTCACGATACCGTTTCCCTCTCCCTTGGAGCGAGGGGAAAGCGCCCTCTTCACGGTGACGGCTGAGGATGGCTCCGGCAACACCTCCCGAACGGCGATCAGGATCATAGGGAAGAACATGGACATCCCCTCCGCGGTCATCAATGAGATATCCGCGAAGGGCACGGCCGAGAACCCCGACAGGATAGAGATCCTCTTCCTGGAGGCAGGAAGCCCTGCAGGCATGATCGTATCCGATGGCATCATAGGCGAGGAGAACCACATGGTGGTGCTCCCGGACATCGAAGTGCAGCCGAAGGATACGGTAGTGATCTACTGGGACAGGGAACCGGAGAGCACCGACCCCATCCTCAGCAACGGGCACACCGGCTACATCGTCGATGGCGGCAGCGACACAACGCTTGCAGGCACCAATGGAGCCGTCCTCCTCTACGCCGAGCTCGACGGGGAGGTCATCGATGGGGTCATATACACATCGGGGGAGAACGAGGATGCCGACGGCTATGGCACGAACAGGACGAAGAATGCCGCGAATCTCCTGAAAAGCCAGGGAAAGTGGTATGGAGAGCCTATATCATCGGTGCTGATGACGGCAAGCCGGGTCATAGCAAGGCTCCCAGGCGGACAGGATACGGACACGAAGGATGACTTCTTCATCACCGAAGCGAGGAAGTCCACGTTCGGAAGGCCGAATGAATACTTCCCATACGATGAATGAGAGAGGGCCCCTGCCAACCGCGGCGGGAGCCCTTACTGCTTCAGAACGTGTAGAGCACCTCCGGCTCCCCCATCCTATCGCCATCGTTCTCGGTATCCTCGAGCACCTCGGTGCCGGACTTGCCGCCTCCGGGGCGCTTGGGATTGCGGAACTCGAGATGGTTCGCTACGATCTCGATCGCCTTCCTTGAGCTTCCATCGCCAGCAACCCATCTGCAGAGCCTGAGCCTGCCGACGGTACGGCATGTCATGCCCTTCCTGAGCTTCTCAAGGCAGCGATCGCCGAGCATCCCCCAGCACTGGACCGGGATGAACACCGTCTCCACGGCCTTGTTCCCTTCCCTGTCGACGTAGAAGCGGTCGCTTGCCACATCGAACTTCACGAGCCTGACCCCTTCGCGCGGATCGGCAAGAGCGATCTGCTTGGGATCATCCACGAGCACGCCTTCAAGCAGTATGCTGTTCAAGTGATTCATCGTTCACCCTCCTGCTACCTATACGCTGCAAGTGGCTGTTGATGGCAACTTTCGGGAAGCAGAAAATACAACGGAGGATTTCCTGATACAACAATGGTGTTCTCACACAATGCATTTTCCTGCTGCAATTGCAACTGAAGGCCACGAAACGATTTCACATCAGAATCCCACAATGGTAGAATTCTTGGTTGGAGGACTTAAAATGAGAAAAAACCATCACACATCCCGACGGGGGGGGGGTATAGAAATGTATTGCTCCCATTCCTTCTGATCGTCGCCTTGGCAACAAGCTGCCAGCAAACACCATCAGGAATCATCATTGCAAATCCATCACAGACACTTCGTCCATTGTCAGATGAAGAAGTAAAGGATTCTCTTAACATTCCTGGTATCATTTCGGAACTCGATAACCCACCAATTGGGATGAACGTCATCTGGTCTGCTCCGGATGACACACCGACAGTAACAGCAGCCGAAACTGCTTCTCCCGAAAAGCGCATCATCGCCACAATCACATTCGATGGTTATCGTGGAATAGGCATTGCCCATAACAGCGGAATAAACGAGATCCGCAGCGGAATCATCATCCTGACATTCACCGGAACGTATACAGCGGGAACCGGTTCCACGATAGCTATGCTGCAGGACTTCACCATTTCATTCCCATCATTGACGATGATTCAGGAGAGGGGGACAAAAGAGAACTCCTATTCCCTGACAGCTAGCGGAATAAAAGGAACAGCGACAGAGGAAATTACCTTGACTTATTCAACAGTCACTAATGAAAACACAATTGAGAAACCAACAGTTACAGCCCCTGAAGCCAGTTCCGTTACAATCGATCAAAACTCAGTATCAATCACCGTTTCCGGAACATCGGCTTCTCTATGGTCTGGAAATGCCGATACAAGCTGGTATGACGAAGATTCGACCTCATTCTCGATTTATTCTGCTGAAGAACTTGCAGGTCTTGCTTCGATAGTCAATGCAGGCACCGATGAATTCGAAGGCAAGACAATAGAACTTAGGAATGATATCGATCTTGAAGGAATCGAATGGACACCTATCGGTGGAAAATATACCGGAGATAAAGGCTTCTACAATGAGCCCGACAATGTACTGCTTGGGTTCAGAGGCACATTCAATGGCAATGGACATTCGATTTCGAATCTCAGGATAACGAGAACCACAGAGAATTCGAACTACATTTCGTATCCCAATTCATGCCTTGGCCTGTTCGGCGTTCTGGAGAATGGATCATCTGTTGGGAATCTTACGATTGAGAATGTTTCAATCGTCGGCGATTGCTTCATCGGATCGTTGGCGGCTTATATTCCATCTGCACCAGTTGGAGCAGAACAGAAAGGCGTGTCGATTTCAAATGTACGTATCACCGGTGAAATAGAACTGGTTGGCAAATTCTCAGTCGGAGGCCTCCTCGGGCGTGTTGAATCGAATATGACGACATTGAGGATGGAGAACTGCATGGTTGAAGCCGATGCCGGCAGCATCATAGTTCCTGCAGGACTCAATCAATTCCCATATGAGAACTACAATGGAGGGTTAATTGGAGCAGCCTACTCTTCCAAGCTGAATTCATTCAGGAACTGTTCGGTATCAGGTTTGACGATTTCGACTGATCAGACAGCCATAGGCGGATTCGCAGGTCTTCTGAATCCTTCAGGGACATTTGAATTCGAGAACTGCTCGATATCGGACTGCAGGCTTGAGATTCAGGCTGATGGACAGAATCTCCCCAAGCGCGCAAGGCCTGGTGCCATCATCGGAATCCTTTCCACGAATCCAACTGTGGAAACACCGCTTAATATAAGCAGTTCGAACAGCATTTCGAATGTAACGCTGGAATACCCATCCGTTGAGAATATGGATGGTGTTGCATGCAAAGGCCTGATCGGCTGTGTTCTCACGAGCTATTCTGTAGATCCAGGGAATGTATCCGTCGATGATTTCGATACAAGCGGAATCACTTATATCTTCGCAGAATGACCGACCATCCCTCCCCTTCCTCACGGATCGGGAGGGTTCTTTTTCCGATTCATCCAACCAACGCCACGTAGCTGATGAGGGCGACTTCTGCTAAGATGCAGGCATGAAGCTGACAGTTCTATCGGTTGGGGGATCCATCATCTCCCCGGACAAAGTCGATTACGCCTTCCTCTCGTCGTTCAGGACAATGATCATCTCGCATCTCGAGTCGCATCCGGATGAGAAGCTCATCTTCGTAGCTGGAGGCGGCGCTCCCGCAAGGATATACCAGGATGCGCTGCGCAGGATCGATCCCGAGGCTCCTGCGGAGCTGCAGGACTGGCTTGGGATCAAGGCCACGCACCTGAACGGCATGCTCCTGAAGGCTGCATTCGGAAGCTATGCGCCGGATGATCTCGTTACGAACCCGACGGATGATGCAGTCCAGTTCACGGGAAGGATCCTCGTTGCGGGGGGATGGAAGCCGGGCTTCTCCACAGACACCGATGCCGTATACCTTGCAAGGCGCTTCGGAGGGAAAACGGTCGTAAACCTCTCCAACATCAAGAAGGTCTATACCGACGACCCGCGCAAGAACCCCGATGCAAAGCCCATCGACGCCATCTCGTGGAAGGATTTCAGGAAGATGGTCGGCTACGAATGGAATCCAGGGCTCAATGCCCCATTCGATCCGATCGCTTCCGGCATCGCGGATGAGTGCGGCATGACGGTCATAGCAGCCGATGGCAGGGATATAGAGAACACGAAGGCCATACTCGAGGGCAGGCAGTTCGAAGGCACCATCATCGGTGCTTGAGGGATAGGAAGTACGGATCCGGATCCGCAAATGAAGCGGGGAATGGCACGTCTTTGGTGAAGTCAGGGATCCAGAGGACATCATCGTCCGATGGATCCTGCATGAAGCCATCGTCTATGCCCAGCACCTCCATCGCCTCCACCAGCGCGTCGTACTCATCATCGGATATCCTCTCGAACCCGGGATCTCCCAGCGGCGGCACGAACTGCGTCATGAGCGAGAGGTAGAAGCTGTCCCTGTATCTTTCCGCGAAGACGGTGAGGAACTCAAGCGTCGCCTCCATCTCGCCTGGGAACACAAGGTGCCTCAGCAGCGTGCCCTTCATCTTCTCCAGATCCGTATGGGGATGCCACGAGCGGACGGCATCCAGCACGGGGATGATCGCATCGACGTACTTCTCCCCTCCGCAGAACCTCTTCGCCGTTGAACGCGAGAGCGTCTTGCAGTCCAGCAGATAGACATCTATGTACCCATCGATCTCAGAAAGCGCCTCTACGCGCTCGAATCCAGAGCTGTTCCATACGACAGGGAGGGAGAATCCCCTGCTCTTCGCCATATCCAGGGCGTGGATTATCGAGGGGATGAAGTGCGTGCCCGTCACGAGATTGAGCGTCGCTGCGCCATCCTCCTGAAGCGAGAGCATCAGGCGGGAAAGCTCCTCATCGCTTATCTCGATTCCGATGTCCATGCCATCCGATCCGGATATCTGCCGATTCTGGCAGTACTGGCAGTGCAGCGGACAGCCGGTGAAGAAGATCATCCCGGAGCCATGCTCTCCTGTGATGGGAGGCTCCTCTCCTCTATGCAGCCCCGACCATGCGACCTTCACCCTGTCGCTCTGGCGGCAGATCCCAAGCCTCCTCGTCCTATCGACGCGGCACATATTTGGGCAGAGTTCGCATGATCCGTAATCCATACCGCAATCATAGCAGGATGGAGCGATGTTGACGAGTCAGCCGCTTTGGATGGAGAATCGCGGTATGCCGATCCTCAGACGGTCAAGGAAATCAGAAGAACAGGGGGAAAGGAGGTTCATCCTCGCCATAGATGGAGGGGGGATGCGCGGCATCATACCGTCCCGGATCCTTTCCCATATCTCGGCAGAGCTCCGAAGGATGGGCGACAAGCGTCCGCTCTATTCCCATTTCGATCTCATCGCCGGCACGAGCACCGGCGCCCTGATCGCCGCAGCGCTGTCGATCCCAACGGAGGGAACGGGATTCGAGAAGGAGGCGGGAGAGGAGCTTGAGGTTTCGAGGGAGATAAGGGAGAGACGTCTGTTCAGGACCGTGGTGCATAGCAGGCCGATCGGAAGCATCATGCGCTCCGCCGATCCTGAGGCATTTGCGGACTTCTACCTTGAGAACGGCCCCGAGATATTCCCGCAGAAGAGCATGTCGGCGATCCTAGGCCCGATCTTCACGGACAAGTACAGCAGCTCGCGCTATGAATCGTTCCTCAAACGGCTATATGGGGAAAGGCGCATGGATGAGCTGATGGTTCCAACTGCAATCATCTCATACAGAACCGATAACGGAACGATATTCCCCATGACCAGCTGGAACACTGGAGATTTCCCAATATGGGAGGCTGCACGTGCAAGCTCCGCCGCTCCGCTCTACTTCCCCGTCTTCGTGAAGGAGGATGGGAATGGCGATCGGATGCACCTCATCGACGGAGGGGTCGCGGCGAACAACCCATCCCTCATTGCGTACTCCCTGGCAAGGGAGCTCTATCCGGAATGCTCTCGGTTCTGCATACTCAGCCTCTCAACAGGGCAGAGGGTGCATACGACGACGCAGGACATGGGCGGGATAGCTGGATGGGGCCGCGAGATCTCCCAGCTGTTCCAGAACGCAGAGCTCATGTGCACGGAGCAGGTGCTTCCTTCGATCCCGGGAGTGAGCTACACGCGCATCTGGTCCCCTGCGATGGACAGGCGCGTCAGGCTCGATGACACCGGACAGGGATCCATGAAGCAGCTGATCGATGCCGCTGACAGGATGATGGATGACTGCAGGGACAGGCTCGATGGATTCATCGGGCTCCTTTCCACCGCACCGACTTCGGATGCAGTCAGGCTCAGAGCCCCTGGAGAACTTCCTCCACCTTCTGAGGAAGGAGCTGGCGCAGGGATCTGAGATTGAAGCCATAGTCGGAAAGCCGGAGATCCTCTCCCACGATATCCGTTATGATCTTGACGGCAAAGCACGGAACGGACGCCAGATGCGCCGCGATCGCAACGCCATACGCCTCCATATCCGCGGCATCCGCCTCCATATCCTCGCATGGCTCGGAGGCGAATGTGCCGGATGTGAGAAGCCTGAGCGATGATGAGCGATCCAGATCGATCGATCCGATCGTCGCACGCGATGGAAGCAGCGTAGAGCCCTTCCTGAGATGGAATGCGGAGAGATTCTGATCGGGGGTGGCTACGGAACCGAACGATACGCACTCACCAACGGAGAGGCCTCCATAGCTTCCGGCGCTGCCGACGGAGAAGACGGCATCGGGATGGTGCTCCGCTATCGCGGCGGCGGCAGAGGCTGCGGCAAGGAAGGGGCCGACGCCTGAGACGATCCTAACGAAGCCATCGGAGAACGCCGAGAGCTCGGATCTGTCCGAAGCGATGATGAGGACCTTCAAAGCATCCTCCTCCTTATCTCATCCATCACCGGCTGGAGCATGATGCCCAGCTTCCTCTCCCTGCCGCTTTTCCTCGATGAGGAGACTGCGTATGTGGCGATGTCGGTGGCATGCTTTGCAGAGCCGAAGAAGCTTCCGCCTTTGATCGATAGGCCAAAGAGAAGCGAAGCGAAGAGGTCGCCGGATCCTGGATAGGAGATCCCGGCATCCTCGTATTGGAATATCCTGACTTCATCGCCGTCCCACGCTGCATTGCCGAGCCCTCCAGCCTCCAGCGGTATTCCAGTTATGACTCCCTTGGAGGGGCCGAGGGAGCGAAGCACCGACACCTGGTCGCGTATCGTCCGCATCCCCTGTGGTCTCAAGCCATCATCGAGCCCTGTCAGGAGCATCGCCTCGGTGAAGTTCGGCGTTATGATATCCGCCTTCCTTACAAGGCGGAGCATGGCGGAGCACAGCGTGCTGTCGAACGTCTGATAGAGCGCGCCATTGTCGCCCATCACGGGATCGACGAAGGAGATGGAAGCAGGATCCGACATCGCCTCGATGACCGTGTCGATCTCATCCAGCGATCCCAGGAAGCCGGAGTAGACGCCATCGAATCGAAGGCCAAGGTCCGAGAAGCGCCTCAGAACCTCCTTCATCGCCTCATGCTGGTCCTCGATGAATATGCCATCGAAGCCATCCGTCTGCGTGGAGAGGATGGCCGTAGGAAGCACCGCCGTCTCCACACCGAGCGCCTCCAGCACGGGAAGCACCACGGTAAGGGACGACTTCGAATAGCACGAAAGGTCGTGTATCGCGAGGACCGCCATCAGATGGCGAGACCTGCAATGGCGGCGCCGAGCGTCGGGGAATTATCTATGCGGACCATCTCATAGTACCTGCCATGCTTCTTCTCCAGGATGCTGTCGAGATAGAGGCGCGTATAGAACTCGAGGAATGCCGTCTTGTAGAATGTCGTGCCATCGGCATTGATGACGACAGGAAGCCTAGGATCCGTCCCTTCGCCTGACTGGAGCACAGCCGCCGTGAGATTTATGGCCGTAAGCTTGCCCGCGCGTTCGATGATGGCCTTCAGAATCCTGTAGAGAGCCGTGGCATCCTCCTCGCATCCCTCCACGCACTTCACGAGGTCATACTCCTGGTTATGGCAATCCTCCAGATAATGGCTCATGCGGGTCGTATCGAGGGGGGCTATCGCATGATAGCGTTCGGCAAATACCTTCGTAAGCACGCCTTCCTTGATCGCAGCCTCGATTGCATGAGCAGCGAACGGACCAAGGTATGCACCGCTTATCTTCTTCTCGAACCAATACTTGCCAGGATCCTTCGTTCCGCTTACGAACTCCCTGTCGAGATCCCCCAGCTCAAGCGCAAGGCAGCCGGATTCGACGTTGATGATCTCCTTTCCTTCCTCCAGACCGATCTTCCCGATGCGGCTGTTGCTCTCGATGTATGCCGTATTCGTGCCGGTGCCGAGGATGAAGCCGATGTACGATGACGCCCAGTCGGGGCAGCCTGCCTTGGCTGCGAGGAGCGTCGCGACGGTGTCGTTGACGACTGCGACCTTCATGCCGGAGACGTCGAAGCCCCTTCGTGCAAGCTCGGCAAGGAGCGTCTTCCCAAGCGGCTTTCCGATCACCTCGGGCGCCTTGATCTCCTTCGAGAAGACGATCGGGACGCCATCGTGGTCCTCCGTTATGCGCGCGGCATAGGAGAAGCAGAAGCCTATCCTGTCGCTCTTCCCCATCAGGCGTTCGATGTTGTCGGCGAGGATCGAGAAGAAATCAGCGGCGCTGACCTCCTCCTTCACTCCCGGCATCCCCACCTTCCTGAAGTCGGAGATGACGGGCTTCTTATCATCGTCGAACGTAACCAGGCATGTCCTGAAGTTCGTTCCGCCGGCGTCCATGACGATCACGCTCCTTCCCGGAACGATCTCGGCATCTGCCGATACATACGTGGGAATCATCTGCAGCGAGCTCGAATCCTCCACCATAAGCCCTTTTCCCATCTCGGAAAGGATGAAGCCGAGCGTGCGGTCCTCATCGATGGATGCCGCGCTGAGCATATGCCTTTCAAGGAATTCATCTGTTCTATCCATCATAACCTCCTAATCGAGGGGCAGGACGAATGGCTCGCTGGAAACGGCCTCTCCGTCTATCGTGAGCCCTTCTGCCCGAATCATGATCATCCCGCTATGCGGGAAATCGATCCGGACACCCCCTTCCATTATGGCGCTATCTCCGACCAGTGTCCCGGAGACCATCATCGAGATCGATAAATAAAGGCTGCCTGCCGAGTCATCCACGTTCTGCACCCTCACCGATCCATCGAGGATGACCTCGCCTCTTCTGAAGCCATCCCTCCGCAGGCAGTCCTGCACCAGCTGCGAGTTGATCAGCCGGCTGGGAAGCGGAGTGGCATCGGATGCATCCGACGATCCGTAGCTCATGCCGCTCCCGAAGAAGGCCAGGGAATCGGCATACGTCGAGACATCCGAACGCACGAAGGACAGCAGCAGCGGGCTCGATCCATCACCGCTTACAGCCGTAACGCCCTGCAACGCGATCCTTGGCTCCGAAAGATAGGATGCCACTGCTGACAGAAGGCCATCGTAAACCCCATGGACGGCCTTCATGGCAACCTCGCTCCCGGAGGAGAATACAGAACAACAGAAGACAAGCAGAACCATGACGAAAACAAGGGCTTTCCTCATCGTTTGTCCTCCATCATGAATGATTCTACCAATGCGAAAACGGCTCTGCAACGATTAAATCGCCATTTCAGCCCCTTCTGAACGCCTCAAGGTCCTCATCTATGCGCGAATCGTCGACCTTCAGAAGCACGAGGCCTCCGACGACGAAGAGGATGATGAGCGAGAGTATGCCGTAGCGCTGCTCTCCCGTGATGAGCGTGACGATGCCGAGAAGCAGCGGTCCGATGATGGCCGCAAAGCGTCCAAGCATGTTGAAGAAGCCGTAGAACTGGGCGCTCTGCTCCTCGGGGATCAGACGCGCATAGTAGGAGCGGGAGAGCGCCTGGATCCCGCCCTGGAAGAGCCCTATGCAGATCGCGAGGACGTAGAACTGCACGACGCTTGTCATGAAGAACCCGAAGCATGCGATGACGACATATCCCGCGATAGCGATCAGGAGCGCCCTTCTGATGCCGATCCTGTGGCCGAAGAAGCTATACAGCAGCGCTGAGGGGAATGCCACGAACTGCGTGATCAGGAGCGCAACGATGAGGCTGGACGATGGAAAGCCAAGCGCCGTGCCGTAGTCCGTCGCCATCCTGATGATGGTGTCGACGCCATCGATGTAGCACCAGTAGGCGACGAGGAAGAGCGCGGTGTTCTTCAGCCTCCTCAGGGATGTGAGCGTCTTCCTCACCGATCCGAAGCCATCGTGGATCGCGGTCCCGATCCCTATGCGCTCGCCTTCCGGCTCCCTGACGAATAGGATCAGCGGAAGCGAGAAGACGATCCACCAGATGCCGACCATGAGGAATGACACGCGCACCGCCGTGATCTCATCGGCAAGCCCGAAGGCAGAGGGGAAGAGGTACATGAGGACATTGATCAGGAACAGCACGCCGCCACCGATGTATCCGAGGCTGTATCCAAGGGAGGAGACGAAGTCGACCTTCCTCTCGGAGGCCACGGATGGAAGAAGGGAATCATAGAGCGTGTTTCCGCCGGAGAAGCCGATGTTCGCGAAGATGTAGAGGGCCATCGCCACCGGCCAGAGCCCCATCGATACCCAATACAGCGCAGCAGTCATGGCAGCGCCGAGGAAGGCGAAGAGGATCAGGAGCTTCTTGCGGTAGCTTCCCCTGTCTGCGATGGCGCCAAGGACTGGAGCGCACACGGCCACGATCAGCGATTCGATCGAATTGCCGAGGCCGAGGAAGAACGTGCTGGTTGCGCTGTCCGCGCCATACGACCAGTACTGAGAGAAGAAGATGGGGAAGAATGCCGCCATCACCGTCGTGGCGAAGGCGCTGTTCGCCCAGTCATAGAACGCCCATGAGATGATCTCTTTTCTTGAATCCTTCATAAACTCCCAGATTCTATGGCTTTCGCCCTTTCCGATACAACAGGGAAAGCGTTAACTTCATGTTGATTGGAGGATCGAGATGAAGGCAGCAGCCACATTCGACAGGGAGACGGGAGATGTCTTCCAGCATTTCGGGAGAACGGAGACGTTCAGGATCTACGACATCGAGGACGGCAAGGTCGTCTCGCACGAGGACGTGAGCGCGTCTGAGACCGGGGGCCATGCAGCATTGGCGCCGTTTTTGAAGGAGCATGGCGTCGAGGCGCTCATCGCAGGCGGAATCGGCGGCGGAGCGAGGACGGCGCTCGCAAACGCAGGCATAACGCTCTATCCAGGAGTCGTCGGCAGCGCGGACAAGGCGGCCAAGGCGCTTGCGGAAGGCACGCTCGAGTACGACGAGAACGCGACATGCCACCATCACGAGGGAGAGCACACCTGCGGCCACGGCTACAGCTGCTGAGGAGAAAAGCCCGGCCGTTCCGTGCTATAGTCATCGTATGAAGACTTTCCTCTGGTATGACCTCGAGACGTTCGGGCTGAATCCACGCTATGACAGGATAGCGCAGGCGGCAGCCATACGCACCGACATGGACTTCAACCAGGTGGGGGAGCCCATCGTGCTCTATGCCAGGCTCTCCCCCGACTACCTGCCCTCCCCGGATTCCTGCCTCATAACGGGCATCACCCCGCAGGAGGTGAACGAGAAGGGCATCCCGGAAGCCGAGATGATCGAGCGCCTTCGCGCCGAATTCATGGTTCCCGAGACGATCGCTGTCGGATACAACAGCATAAACTTCGACGACGAAGTCATACGATCCACGCTGTATCGCAACCTGTATGACCCGTTTGAGCGCGAATATCGCAACAGATGCTCGCGATGGGACATCATAAACCTCGTCAGGGCAACCCACGACCTGAGGCCTGAGGGAATGGACTTCTCCATCCTCAACCCGGAGACGAACGCCCCATCGTTCAGGCTCACCGACCTGACTGCGGAAAATGGAATCGAGCAGGTCGGGGCGCACGACGCGCTCGTGGACGTGAGGGCGACGATCGCAGTCGCAAAGCTCATCAAGCAGAAGCAGCCCAGGCTCTTCCAATGGGCGCTGGACCACAGGGGGAAGAATGAGATCGCGAAGGAGATCCAGGTGCTCAACCACCTCCCGTTCCTCCACACATGCCCGATGTTCGTCTCGGAGAGGGGCAACACGCATCCGCTGCTTCCCCTCTTCTACGAGGCGGAGAAGTCCGCAGCGCTGTACTGCTTCGACCTCACCAAGGACATCCCCGAGAGCGCTGAGGGAGGGTATCAGGAGACGGGGATCATGCGTCTGATGATCAACCGCTCCCCATTCATCGCGCCCGTCAGCACGCTCGACAGCGAGAGCGAGAAGAGGCTTGGCTGCACCAAGGCCTGGATA
>CALXXR010000045.1 GCA_944392735.1 uncultured Spirochaetaceae bacterium
GCTTGACGCGCTTGATGTAGTTGCCGGCAGAGGTGAGTGGAGTGAAGCCATCGTCATCCTCGAACTTCTCGCTTGCGATGTGGATGAGGTTGTGGATCTCTGCTATGTCCGGATCGGCATAGCTGACCTTGAGGGGGAGCTTCGGCTCCTCCTCCTTGCGTTCCTTCTTCTCCTGCTTCTTCGGCTTCGACTGCTGCGGTTCCTTCTTCTCCGCCGACGAGGCATCGAGATATTCGATGTAGATGAAGTTGTCGCACGCGGAGCAGAATGCCTCTGGCGTCTTCTTCTCTCCGACGCCGATGACGTAGATGCCCGCTTCCTTGAGCCTTACTGCAAGCGGCGTGAAGTCGCTGTCGGATGAGACGAGGACGAATGCATCGTACATGCCCGTATGCAGGAGGTCCATCGCGTCGATGACGATCGCGATATCCGTCGTATTCTTGCCTGCAACGTAGTCGAACTGCTGCTCGGCCTTGATCGCGAGGCGCTTTATCTTGTCCTCCCATTTAGCGAGGAGCCTCTTCTTCCAGTTGCCATACGCCTTCTTGACGACGATGCGGCCATAGGTCGACACCTCATGCAGGATGCCCTCCAGCTTCGCCAGTTGGGTGTTGTCGGCATCGATGAGCACGACCATCTTCTGGAATTCGCTTGTTTCTATTGCCATGGCATGACTATAGCATCATGCGCCGGTTTTGTCCGGGGATGTTCAATGGAATGTAAGAAGGGGCCGAAGCCCCTTCCATCCTCAGCTGTTCTCAAGGCTGAGCGTAAGCGTTGTCCTGTCCGCGATCTCCGGCGGTCCGAAGTACTGGACTGCGCCCGATGAGCAGTAGCAGGTCTCCCTTGCCCAGTGCTCACGGTGCTCTGCGAAGTACTTGTAGGGCTTGCCGTTGATGTCTACCAACGCCTTCTTTATGACGGGCTTGTCCTCGCCGCCGCGCCTCTCGATATCCATCATCTTCGTTATCGGCATTCCGCCGGCCTTCCACTCGTCGACGCCCTTCGCCAGTCCCCTGACCGATGAGAGGTATCCTGTGTAGCCGTAGCTGATCAGCAGGAATGCGGTGTAGCCAAGGGAGTAGCAGTAGTCGGCATCGAAGTTGGATGGGAATGCCGCTCTTCCCTCATAGCCGAAGAAGTGGTGCATCGGATTGTACTTGCCGCTGTACTTCCCCTCCTGCCGCTTCTGGTTGAGCCTGTTGCGCACGATGTTCGAAAGAAGCTTCTCCGTCTCGACCTTAGAGACCTGCACGTTGCCATGCGGGTCGCGGTCCATCAGGAGCTCCTCCTGGATGTCGTAGGGGAGGATGTTGAAGACCTTCATCGATTCCACGGAGAGCGCTGCCGTGAGGAATCCGAGCTTCTCATCCCATGTGGGGAGCTTGGAGAACCTGTCGCCGCGCTTTGCCAGTGTCTCGTTGATCTCCTCGATGAGCTTCCTCACCTCAGGCACGAATTCGATCAGTCCCTCTGGGACGATGACGACGCCGAAGTTGAATCCGAGCGATGCGCGTGCCATGACGCTCTCTGCGATGTAGTCGGCTATTGCCGTGAGCCCCATCTGCTTAGCCTCGACCTCCTCGGAGATGAGGCAGACGTTCGGGTGGGTCTGGAGCGCGCATTCAAGCGCTATGTGCGAAGCCGAGCGTCCCATGAGCTTGATGAAGTGCCAGTACTTCTTCGCGCTGTTGGCATCGCGCTCGATGTTGCCGATGAGCTCCGAGTAGACTTTCGTTGCGGTATCGAAGCCGAATGATATCTCGATATCGTCGTTCTTGAGGTCGCCGTCGATCGTCTTCGGGCATCCGATGACCTGCACAGGCACATCGTTTTCCTTGAAGTACTCTGCAAGCACGGCTGCATTCGTGTTCGAGTCGTCTCCTCCGATGATGACGATTGCATCCATCCCATGCTTCTGCGCGACTTCGGCAACGACCTTGAACTGCTCCTCCTTCTCGAGCTTTGTGCGCCCTGAGCCGATCATGTCGAATCCGCCGGTGTTGCGGTACTTGTCGATCGTGTCGCCGGTGAGCGTGATGTAGTTGTCGTCCACGAGCCCTGATGGACCGCCCTTGAAGCCAAGGAGCACGCTCTCCTCGTTGTCTTCCTTGAGCGCATCGTAGAGGCCTGCGATGACATTGTGGCCGCCGGGGGCCTGTCCGCCTGAGAGTATCACTCCCACTACATGCTTCTTCTTGGGTGCAGTGCTCTCGCCCTCCTCGAAGTAGACCTCCTTCATCCCATATGTGTTCGGGAACAGGGCCTTGATCTTCTCCTTGTCGGAAGCGGCCTCCGTTGCATCTCCTTCGATGACGGCAACCGATCCGACTCCATTCCGAAGCATCCTCGGAAGCTTCGGCTTGTATGCATAGCGCGCCTGCTGAAGCGGTGAAATGTCCATGCTGACCTCCTTCATCGTCCTATTCTAAGGTAATGGATGGCGAAATTCCATATCTTGCCATCATCTGGTAGAGTAATAGCATGGTCAGGATCTATCTGGATGCCGATTCATTGCCCATACGCCATCGGCAGATCGTGCTGAGGCGCATCATCAAGTGCGGCTACGAGGCATGGTTCGCCGCCGATCGCGCCCTTCCCGATGTCGAGGCTGCGATTGCTGAGGACAAGAGGGTGCGCAGGGCTGCCGTCAGGGACACCCTCTCCAGAGAGGAGGCCAGGCGCATCGGCTCTGGGATACGCATGGTTGTCGTCGAAAGCGGCAGGGACAGCGCGGATGACGCCCTTGTCGAGCTTGCAGAGGCCCCGGCCCTGGCGATCACGCATGACATCCCCCTTGCAAAGCGCCTGATAGAGAAGGGCGTGTCTGTCATCGACGATAGGGGAAGCGTGCTGGATGCCTGCAGCATAGATAAGCGCCTCTCCGAACGGGCAGCCAATGCCGCATTCCGCGAAATGGGGCTCTTCGACAATCCATCCAAGCGCTTCGACGAGCGTACGATGAAGGCGTTCTCCGATGCATTCGACAAGGCAGTCAGCGCGCTCGAGCGCGAATCAGGCAGGTGATTCCTTTTCGTGCTATCTTCGCCATCATGGCCGCCTGAAGCGTATATAGGGGCATGAGGGAATTGATTGCCAGAAGCGAGATACCGCAGCTGAGGGAGGCCTGTCCCCGCTACTCGGTGCATGTCGTTCCGGGCCTTGCCGTCACGGGCAGGCCATATGCCATAATGCTGTTCCATCCGACGCTCATGGAGCTTGCCGATGAAGTGATAGCCGCAGAGGGGAGGGGCGTCCGCATCATCGCCTCCGTGGAGCCATACAGGAGGCTCCTGTTCGAGGCGCTCTACCCGGATGTGCTCATCATCGACGACAGCGAGATGGCCTTGCTGCCCGATCTCATCGATGGCTTTCGCGGAAGAAAGAGGATCCGCTTCACCGATCTGGAGAAGCGGACCCTTGATGAACTGCCGTATGGGCTATGCTCGAAAGAGCTGTCGAACAGGCTCGGCATCTCCGAGCGCAGCGTGCGGCGCACGAAGCAGAAGCTGATGATGAAGACGGGTCTTCTGTCATCGGAGCAGCTGCTGATCTATGCGCTGGTGCAGGGCGAGATCAGTACTCGCAGCTCTTCACGTAGCGCGGATATGGGATGACGTCGCGGATGTTCGCAACGCCTGTCACGTACTGGACAGCACGCTCGAAGCCAAGGCCGAATCCGGAGTGCGGCACCGTACCGTACTTCCTGAGGTCGAGATACCACCAGTAGTCCTCCGGGTTGAGACCGAGCTCGTTCATGCGGCTGACGAGCACATCGTACCTGTATTC
>CALXXR010000046.1 GCA_944392735.1 uncultured Spirochaetaceae bacterium
ATCCAAATGCGGATAGCCATCGGGAATCAGATCTGCTTTTGAAATGCATACAAGATATGGAACATTCCTATTTCGGATTGTTTCTATCAATGTTCGTATATTGGAATTCAGAGGCTGCGTGCCGTCGATGACAATCACGGCGGCATCGGATCTCATCATCTCCTTCCTGGCCTTCTCGGTCCTCAGCTCTCCCAGAGTCCCTTCATCGTCCAGCCCCGGAGTGTCGATGAGGACGACCGGTCCCAGCGGAAGCAGCTCCATTGACTTTCGCACAGGATCCGTCGTCGTCCCCTTCTCCGGGGAGACGACGGCAAGGTCCTGGCCGGCGATCCTGTTCATGAGGCTGGACTTGCCGGCATTGCGCATGCCAAGGAATGCGATATGAAGCCGCTCTGACGATGGCGTTGCGTTCATTCCCATACCTTCCCCCTAGAACCTGAAGTCCCGTTCGCCCCTGACGATGTCTTCGATGTGGCGTCGTGCGATCTCTGCCGTGCGCGGGTTCGGGATGTGGAGAAGCTGCTCCTTAAGCACCTTCTCGCCGATTGCCTTCGTTTCCGGCGAGGCATAGTCCATCAGGTACTCCTCAAGCGTCATGAGGGCATTTGGCAGGCAGCAGTTCTGTATCTGCCCAGACTTGCAGAGCGACATGAATCTGTCCCCGGTACGGCCCTCGCGATAGCAAGCGGTGCAGAATGAGGGAACGTATCCAAGGTCCATCAGCCACTTCACCACCTCATCGAGGGTGCGGTTGTCGCTTACGTCGAACTGCGCGGAATTGTCATCCTCGTCCTCGGGTTCAAAGTATCCTCCGACGCTCGTCCTCGAGCCCCCGGAGATCTGGGATATGCCGTACTTCAGTGCGCGTTCGCGGACGCTCCTGCTCTCGCGCGTCGAGATGATCATGCCTGTATACGGCACGGCTATGCGTATGCATGCGATGATCTTGAGGAATGTCTCATCATCGATGCCGTTGTCGAAGGCATCCGGGTCGATGTCATCGGCATGCTTTATGCGCGGCACGGATATCGTATGGGGGCCGACGCCATGCACCGCCTCGAGGTGCTCTGCATGCATTAGAAGGCCTGCGAACTCATATCTGTAGAGCTCAAGGCCGAAGAGAACGCCGCATCCGACATCGTCTATGCCGCCCTCCATGGCCCTGTCCATAGCCTCGGTGTGGTAGTTGTAGTCATGCTTGGGCCCCGTCGGATGGAGCTTGAGGTAGCTCTCCTTGTGGTATGTCTCCTGGAAGAGGATGTAGGTGCCGATCCCCGCTTCCTTCAGCTTGCGGTAGTTCTCCACCGTCGTTGCCGCGATGTTGACATTCACGCGCCTGATCGCGCCATTGCGGTGCTTGATCGAATAGATGGTCCTTATCGACTCGAGCACATAATCGATGGGGCAGTTGACAGGATCCTCGCCCGTCTCTAGAGCAAGCCTCTTGTGCCCCATATCCTGCAGCGCGATCACCTCGCGGCATATCTCATCCTGCGAGAGCTTCTTCCTTGCAATGTGCCTGTTCTTCGCATGATACGGGCAGTAGACGCAGCCATTCACGCAGTAGTTGGAGAGATAGAGCGGCGCGAACATGACGATCCTGTCGCCGTAGAAGTCCCTCTTGATCTCGCCCGCAAGCGAGAATATGCGCTCATTGAGCTCCGGGATATCGCAGGCAAGCAGTACCGATGCCTCCCTATGCCCCAGTCCCTTCCGCTCCTCCGCCTTTGCAAGAAGCGACTCTATGAGTGCGGCATTATGCCTGTTCTCATCGGCATACCGCAGCGTTTCCCTGATCTCCTCATCGCTGATGAATTCATCGGCGATCATCGAATCGACTCTGTACATCTCATCTCCTTCTGGGTCGGTATTCCTCCCCATCAGCATTCGTAATGGATCCTTACGTTGGATTCCCTCCGCTCGGATACAGCAATGCTACCAGAATCGCAGAACAGCGGCAAGCAAGCATCCAAAATGGATTGGCAATGAGCGCTAACTAAATATGCATTTACTTATATTACAATCAATAGGCAATATAATCGCCGCGGGTGGTCGATGCCCTGTATCCATGAGCTGCAAGCTTGGCTGAGATCATTGCAAGGTTCTCCGCAGCCTCATCGCCCGATATCTTCTTGCCATCGTAGATGAGATACTTCGAGCGCACTGGGGATGGCGTCAGGTTGGGCATGATGACATTCGCTCCGGCATCAAGGCCTTTGATGAGCCCATCGGCATCGGCGGTGCCGAGAGCTGTGGTGGCTGGAAGCAGCACATGAGGATCAAGGAGCCTGACTAGGGAGAGCATCCTGAGCGTCAGCTCGACGCTCCCCTGCCGCTCTGCAGAGAACGGCGTATCATGGTGAGGGATGAACGGACCGATTCCGACCATCTCCGGCTGCAGCTCGGCTATCAGGAGCATATCCTCGGCAAGCGTATGGGCGCTCGATCCAGGGCTTCCGATCATCATACCCGCTCCAGTCTGGTAGCCCAGATCCTTGAGTGTCCTCAGGCAGCCTATCCTCTCCGAAAGCGACATGGGCTGGGGATGGAGGATGCGGTAATGGGCCTCATCTGCGGTCTCATGCCTCAGAAGGTACCTGTCCGCCCCTGCTTCCCTCAGGGCCTTGTAGCTTTCCCGGCTGCGCTCTCCGATGCTCAGCGTGATCGCGGCATCGGGGAAGGCCTTCCTGATCGCCGCCACGATGGGGACCATGCGCTCATCGGTGAAGAACGGATCCTCTCCTCCCTGGAGGACGAATGAACGGAAGCCCGCCTCATAGCCTGAACGGCAGGCATCAACGATCTCCCCCAGACCTAGCCGGTAGCGCTCTGCACTCCTGCTGCTTCTCCTGAGTCCGCAGTAATAGCAGTCGTTGCGGCAGAAGGATGTGAACTCGATCAGGCCGCGGAGGAAGACATTCCTCCCGTACACCTCATCGCGCACCGACAAAGCGCGGCACCTTGCCTCCTCCCAGAAGAGGGGATCGGCGCATGGAATCAGAGCCTCCCACTCATCCTGCGAGAGGGAGCGATGTGCAGATAGCCTGTCGAGAAGGTCGATCACGCCTTGGTATAGAGCGCCTGGCTCGTGACTCCCGGAAGGCGTCCGAGCTTTCCCGAAAGCGCGGAGATGACATCGGATGGCGCATCGATGACGATGCTGATGATGCTCATCCGCCTCTCGCGGTACGGCAGCCCCATCCTACCCACGATATAGCTTCCATACTGATGGAGGAGCGAATTCACGCTCTCAGCCATCTGCGTATCCTCAACGATGATGCCGATGACGGCAATGCGGTTCTCCTGTACATTGTCCATGTCCACATTATAGCCGCGATCAGAGAACGCGTCTGCCTTGGACGAACTTCGCCTTCACGCTCTCATCGGGATGCCTATATGCATAGAGCTCCAGGCGCTCCGGAACGGACAGCTCATCGCGAAGGGCTGTGCGGCAGATCGAATCGTCGATGACGACTGCATCGGCATCCCATCCCTTCTCGAACGACCCGACGGAGCCGAAGAACGCCCCGCCGCCTTTGGATGCAAGGTAGAACGCCTCCGGGAAGCGCAGGGGGCGTAAAGCGCTATCCACATACCTCCATCTGAGCTTGCTTGCCCCGATCGCGTCCTGCATCATGCGGAAGAGCGACAGAGACGATCCACCTGCCACATCTGTTGCAAGCCCAACGTGGATGCCTTCATCGATGAAGCGCCTGATGGGGGCGATGCCTGAGGAGAGGTTCGTGTTCGACGATGGCGCATGGGCGACGAATGCTCCCCGCTTCCTCAGAAGCTCGATCTCGCCATCATCGGGCCACACGGTATGGGCCATTATCGATCGGCTGTTCAGAAGCCCGAACTGGTCGTATGCGTCTGCATAGCTTCCCGCCCAAGGGCAGAGCTCCTTCACCCACTCTATCTCGGAGGGATTCTCATCGAGGTGCGTCTGGATCGGAAGCCCTCTCTCCTCTGCGATGCCGCCAAGGGCGCGAAGCAGCTCATCGCTGCAGGATGGAACGAAGCGCGGAGTGATGATCGGCTTGATGCTGCACTCGGGCGCGCTCTCGAGGAACCTGAGGGTCTCCGAAATGGAGGCAACTGTCTCCTCTGATAGGTAATCGGGGCTATTGCGGTCCATGTTGACCTTCCCCACGTATCCAGAAAGGCCTGAATCGCTCAGCTTCCTCATGAGAAGCAATGTTGAATCGGTGAATATCGTTCCGAAAACGGATACTCTTGTCGTAGCGCTATGCTTTAGGTCATCAACCAAGATCGAATAGGCCTTCTCCGCATATTCCAGGCTGCGGTACTTCGCCTCCTCCGGGAACGTGTGGTGCTCCAGCCACTCCAGTAGCTCCTCATCCATGTACAGCCCGGCATATGGATACTGCGGCGCATGAAGGTGCAGATCCGACAGCCCTGGGATCACCAGGGAGCCATCCGTCTCGAGGATATCGCAGGAGGTGCTCTCGGATGAGACCGATTCGACAAGACCATCCTCTATGTTGAGGTATCCGCCTTCGATGTACCTGAACGAATCAGGCGATTCTGTCCAGATGATGTCGCCATGGATCGAAAATGATGCCATAACCGCCTCCTCCGCTGTAGCGTGGCTATTCTCGGCAGCCGGTAGAGACGCCTCTCCATATCAGAGGCTTATACAGCACAGCTATATTATACCACCGCTTTACGCTACATGAAAAACACATATTTCCGACACGGTGTATCATTGACAGCGCTTCCGGCGATGAAATAGCATCGACGTGTGAAAGCCGAGAATCCCCGCGTCATACGGACCAAGATGTACCTGAAGAATGCATTGATAGAGCTTCTCGATACCGTCCCGTTCGAGAACATCACGATCAAGGCAATATGCCAGAAGGCGTCGGTGAACCGCAGCACGTTCTATGCCTACTACTCATGCCCGCGCGACCTGATCGAGGAGATCGAATCCGACATCATCTCCAAGCTTCCGGAGTACACCCCTGGTGGCGCAAGGCCGTTCCTGGAATCGATCATACCATTCATGCAGTACGTCAAGGAGAATGGCAAGACGTTCAGGATCTTCCTCTCCACTCCAGTCGATGCCTCATTCGGAGAGAGGCTGATCACAGCGGTGATGGACAAGTACGAGGAATTCTCCTTCATCGATGGCGAGGACGAGAGGATCATGGGGTTCATCTTCTGCGTCAACGGCGTCGTCGGCGTCGTCAGAGAGTGGATAAACAGCGGATTCAGGCTGAGCGTCGACAGGGTCTCGCGCCTCATCGTCGACATGGCCTTCGGGGCTGTGGGAATGATCCCGGAAAAGGCATCCAGCAGATGATGAATATAATCTGAAGATTTATTCCTATTTCTGCATATTGATTTGACTTTGTGCCCTGCATATCAGAGAATCTGGATAAAAGGGGTTACACAATGTCAGAAATCCGTTTCTTCAGCGGGGAGAGGATCCCCCTGGAGCTCCACAAGGTGCGAGTTGTCCAGAAGCTCAATCTCGTGCCAGTCGAACGCCGTGTTGAGGCAATGCGCGAGGCAGGCTGCAACACATTCCTTCTCAAGAACAAGGACATCTATCTCGACATGCTCACCGACAGCGGCGTCAATGCCATGAGCGACAGGCAGATGGCTGCGATGATGGTCGCGGATGACAGCTATGCCGGAAGCGCGACGTTCACGCGGCTGACGGATAAGCTCACAGAGCTCTTCGGAACGGAATACTTCCTTCCCGCGCACCAGGGAAGAGCGGCGGAGAACATCATAGCGATGACATACGTGAAGCCGGGCTCGATCATACCGATGAACTACCACTTCACGACGACGAAGGCCCACATCACCCGCCTCGGGGGAACCGTTGAGGAGCTTGTATCCGATGAGGGCGTGAGGATCGAGAGCAGCGATCCGTTCAAGGGCAACTTCGACCTGGAGAGGCTCGAGGATCTGCTGAAGAAGGAGCATGGCAGGATCCCATTCATGAGGATAGAGGCCGGCACCAACCTCATCGGAGGACAGCCCTTGTCGCTTTCGAACATCGAGGAGGCCTCGGATATAGCGCATCGCTATGGCGTGCTGACGGTGCTCGATGCAAGCCTCCTGCAGGACAACCTCTACTTCATCAAGACGCGAGAGGAAGCTGCAAGGGATCTCTCGCTCAGGGAGATCACCAGACGCATCGCGGACAAGATGGACATCATCTACTTCTCAGGCCGCAAGCTCGGATTCGCACGCGGCGGCGGCATCTCCATCCACGACGAGGAGATATACCTGAAGATGCGCGAGCTTGTGCCGATGTTCGAGGGCTTTTTGACCTATGGCGGCATGAGCGTCAGGGAGATGGAGGCGATGGCTGTTGGACTGGAGGAGACGATGGATATGGATGTCATCTCCCAGGGACCTCTGTTCATCGAGTGCATGACGAATGAGCTGATCGCCAAGGGCGTTCCTGTCGTCACTCCGCCGGGAGGGCTTGGATGCCACCTCGATGCAACGCGCTTCATCCCCCATGTCAGGCAGGAGGAATACCCTGCAGGCTCGCTTGCGGCTGCCGTATACATCGCCGGCGGCATCAGGGGCATGGAGAGAGGCACGATCTCGGAGCAGAGGGAGGCCGATGGATCGGAGCATCTGGCAGCGGTTGAGCTTCTGCGCCTGGCTCTGCCGCGCCGCGTCTTCACGCTCTCGCAGGTGAAGTACGCCGTGGACAGGATCGCCTGGCTCTATGGCAACAGGGACCTCATCGGAGGACTGAGGTTCATCGAAGAGCCCTCATCGCTGAGATTCTTCTTCGGACGCCTCGAGCCGGTATCCCCATGGATGGAGAGGATAGAGAAGGCCTTCAGGAGGGATTTCGGCGACAGCCTATGATGATGTCTTTCTAATGACATCGTCCCACGCTTCATCCTTTCCGGGCTTCCCCTCCGTCTTGGGGAAGCCTGAGCGTATGAGCGCTACGGTGTTCGACCACTGGACGGTGCGCGATGGGAATGCAGCGAGGAAATCATCCTCGCTCATCGAGCATCCCGAATAGCTCTGGCGGTAGAATCCCCTGAGGGCGTCATCGGAGAGGATCCGGGTCTCGGTCTCCCTCACGTATTCGATCTCGGCCTCGGGGAAGACGGCGTGCACTGCTTCTTCAAGCTCATCCCCGGACCATACCGTAAGCGGATTGGATGTGGAATAGATCTCCTTCTCAGCCTCCTTCAGAAGCGGAGAGGCCTCGGGGGACGCATGCTCCGAAAGCCGCGTGGAGAGCACCGGTATCGACTCGAGCAGCGCTATCCTGCCACCATCCTCCAGCCGGCTTTTCATCAAAGGCAGCAGCGCCCTGTCCGTCTCGAGCCTTGAAAGCACATTGCGTCCGGAGATGACGGAGAACATCAATCCGTCCTCCAGGATGGAGAATGCAGCAGCAGGATCGGAGACGATCACCTCGGGCCTGAGCAGCTTGTCCAGCTCCGACGAGAAGTGCCTTATTATCCCCGCCTGCTCCTCGTTCCTGACCACAGCGACGGAAAGCCCTTCCGGATTCTGCTTCATCAGCGGCCAGAGAAGGAGGCCATGGGAGGCATTGAGCACCAGGACATTGGAGTATCTGAGGATATCGAGGCCTCTGTAGAGGCGCCGCATCAGCTTCAATAGGCTC
>CALXXR010000047.1 GCA_944392735.1 uncultured Spirochaetaceae bacterium
AGGAAGCTTCCTCGCGTATGTTCCGCCGCCTGTGGTGTATGGTTCATGATGCTCTCCCAGCACATGGTCGGCGACCGTGCCGAGGAACTGCACCTCCGGCCTGTCCTTCGGGAAATATGCCGGGTGCGACCAGGATATGCGGTCGTATGAGAGCGAATGCGAATCCGCGAAGGCCCTGATCCTCTCCTCTATCTCCTCGAAGGGAACGGTGACGGGGGTCCTTGAATCGAAGGAGAGGACGATCCTTCCATCCTCTACGCTCAGCAGCGTGCCCATTGCCGTGATCTTTCCCGAGGCCTCATCCTCGAACTCGGCTCCAAGGCCCTCTCCATAGGATCCGGAGACGGAAGCCGCGAACGCTTCCAGAAGCCTTCTGGTGCCATCATCGAAGCCATCGGCTGCAGCAAGCGCATCCAGGAGCACCTTCACGGCATTGACCGCCATCTCGGGAAACGCTGCATGGCCTGCGACTCCATGCGCAGCCACATTGGTCGAATCGCCGTCCTCATGGATCTCTATCGTATCCGATGCCTTGACCGAGACGCCCTTCCTGACGACAGCCCTTGCGATATCTGGAATCGAATTGGGGACAAGCCCGGCCTTGAGCGAGACAAGACGGGAATCCTTCGGAAGCTCTGCGCTGAGATCGAAGCGCAGGTTGCCCTTCTCGCCGTAGCAGACGGGGAAGCTGCTGTCGGGGACGATGGCGAATGCCGGGGCCTCGTTGTGCTCGATATAGCAGAGGATATCGTCCATGCCCGTCTCCTCGGCAGTTCCAAGGAAGAGCTCGACGTCATGCTCGAGCCTGATGCCGGACTCGGAGAGGAACCTGAGGGCAAAGAGCGATGCAAGCGCCGCTCCCTTGTTGTCGGCCACGCCGCGGCCTACGAGG
Source organism: uncultured Spirochaetaceae bacterium (assembly GCA_944392735.1). Lineage (GTDB taxonomy): Bacteria > Spirochaetota > Spirochaetia > Sphaerochaetales > Sphaerochaetaceae > Ornithospirochaeta. The sequence continues at coordinate 893 of CALXXR010000047.1, forward strand.
AAGCCCCTGTCGAACGAGACCTTGAAGGGGTCATGCTCCCAGCCATCGCCTTCTGGGACGATATCGAGATGATTGCATACGCCGAGCTTCCTGCCTCCATTCGAGCCATAGCGCACGAGCAGGTAGCGATCCTCGGGATTGCTGCACGGAAAGCCATAGCCTTCTGCGATCCTCTGCGCCTCCTGCAGCACATCATGGCATCCCTTGCCATAGGGGTATCCATCCTTATCCTTCTCCGAAACGCTTCTGATGGCAACGAGCGACGAGAGGTCCGCAAGCAGTTCATCGCTATGCGCCTCTATCCATGAATCGAGCTTCTTCTCAAGCTCCGAATCTACATTCATAAAGCCTCCTTGCCCCACATGATAGCAGGAAAAGGAGGCTAGGTGGCATCTTTTCCCTCTTCAGCCCCTGAGGCCGAAAGCGCAGAGCGGACGATGGCGACGGCCTTGTCGATATCCTCCTTGGAGACGATGAGGGGCGGAACGAAGCGCAGAACCGTATAGCCTGCCGAGCATACGAGAAGACCCTTCTCCATGCATGCCGAGATGACATCGCGTGGAGGCACCTTCAGCTCTATCCCGCGCATCAGCCCCATGCCGCGCGCCTCGACGCAGAGATCGGGGAAGTCGGCGACGATGCCATCGAGCTGCTCTCCAAGGTACCGTCCATTCGCATCAGCCTGGGCAGCAAGCTTCGGGAGCTTCGAGAGCACGACCTCGGCAAGAGCCGCTGCTGCGGCATTGCCTCCGAATGTGGCGGCATGGTCTCCGGGAGAGAAGATGCCGGCTGCCTTGCCGAAAGCCACAGCAGCACCCATGGGAAGCCCTCCTCCAAGGGCCTTGGCAAGCGTCATGATATCCGGCTTCACGCCATAATGCTGGAAGCAGAAGGGCTTTCCGGTCCTTCCCATGCCGCATTGCACCTCATCAAAGATGAGGATCGCATCCAGGCTGTCCGCGATCTCCCGCAGCCCGGAGAGGAACTCCCTGTCCGCGGGGATGATCCCGCCCTCCCCCTGCAGGGGCTCGACGATGATGGCGGCGGTGCGCTCGGATGCAAGCGCCCTGACCGAATCGAGGTCGTTGTATTCCGCATAGACGACGGATGGGAGCATGGGAGCGAATCCCTTATGGTACTTCTCCTGGCCCGTGACCGTCACAGCGCCATAGGTGCGTCCGTGGAAGGAATGGTGGAACGATATGATCTCCGACTTCCCCCTTCCCGATCCGTATTTCCTGGCCATCTTCAGGGCAGCCTCATTCGCCTCCGCTCCGCTGTTGCAGAAGAACACCTCGCTCGAGCCTGCAAGCTCGTTGAGCATGGCCGCGGCATGGACGGCATGGCTGTTGTAGTAGAGGTTCGATGTATGGAGAACCCCGCTATCGATGACGGAAAGCAGGGCCTTCCTCTCATCCTCGTCGCCGTACCCAAGCGCGTTCACGGCAATGCCTGCCACGAAATCCAGATACTCCTTCCCGTCCTCATCGGTGAGGATGGTGCCCCTGCCGCTTTTTATGGCGATGGGGAACTGCGAGTAGTTTCCCATGTAGTTGGCCTTAGCTGTATCCACAATGCTCTGATTAGACATATTCCACCTCCGGGGTGAGCATCGTTCCGATGCCTTCTGCCGTGAATATCTCGAGGAGTATCGAGTGCGGCAGGCGTCCATCGAGGACGTGCACCGACTTGACACCCATTCCTATCGCCTCGAGGCAGCACTCGACCTTGGGTATCATGCCGCCCTTGATCGTGCCATCGGCGATGAGCTCCCTTGCTTCCCTGGCATTCATCTTCCTGATGATCGTCTTCGGATCGTCCTTGTCGCGGAGGATGCCCTCGACATCGGTCATGAAGACGAGCTTCTGTGCATTGAGCGCACCCGCGACGGCGACGGCCGCGTAGTCTGCATTCACATTGTAGGTCTGCGAGAACGCATCGACGCCGACGGGGGAGATGACAGGTACGAACCCCGCCCCGATGAGCGTATCGATGAGCGTCTTGTCGACCTTCTCCACCTCGCCGACGAATCCGAGGTCGCGCCCCTTCTCATCGATCTTCTTGTGCGTCTGGAGCGTGTGCCCATCCTTGCCGTTGATGCCGCATGCCCTGATCCCGACGGATTCGAGGTTCTCGACGAGACTCTTGCCGATGGCTCCAGAGAGCACCATCTCCGCAACGGCAGCGGTCTCTGCATCGGTGACCCTCAGGCCATCGACGAAGATGGATTCCTTCCCCATGCGCGAGAGCATGGACGTGATCTCCTTCCCGCCTCCATGGACGATGATCGGATTGAGGCCGAGGTACTTGAGCATCGCCACATCCTTGATAACGGCCTTCTTGAGCCTTTCATCCACCATCGCGGAGCCGCCGTACTTGATGACGACCGTCTCCCCTGCGAACTTCCTTATATATGGGATGGCCTCGATGAGGATCTCGGCCTTGGCCTGTTCCTTCTCGTACATCCTAGCTCCTATAGTCCCCGTTGATCCTCACATAGTCGTACGTGAGGTCGCAGCCCCATGCGGTGGCAGCTCCATCGCCCTGATGGCAGTCAGCAGTCACCGTGATCTCCTTCTCCAGGAGTATCTCCTTCGCCTTCTCCTCGCTGAATGGAAGGGGTTCGCCGCCCTTCACGACCTCTATTGTGCCCTTTGGGGAGGAGAATGAGAGATCCACCAGCAAGGGATCGAAGTCCGCTCCAGAATACCCCATCGCGCAGAGGATCCTGCCCCAGTTCGCATCGGAGCCGAAGAAGGCGGCCTTGACCAGCGATGATGAGATGACCGAGCGCGCGAGCATCTTGGCATCCTTCTTGGATGGAGCGTTAACGACATTCATCTCTATGAAGCGCCCTGCCCCTTCCCCATCGCGGGTGATGAGCTTGGCAAGCGTTCCCAGTACATAGCGGAACGCCTCCTCGAAGGCATTGCATTCCTCTGTCCCGAGCTTTATCTCCTCATTGCCTGCCATGCCGTTGGCAAGGACCAGGCAGGTATCGTTGGTGGATGTGTCGCCATCGACGGAGATCATGTTGAACGTATCCTCCACCGTCGATCCCAGAAGCGTCTGGAGCGTCTCGTGCGAGATGACGGCATCGGTCGAGATGAACGCAAGCATCGTCGCCATGTTCGGATGGATCATCCCGGATCCCTTCGCCATGCCTCCGATGGTGACCTTCCTGTCTCCGATCATGACGGTGGCTGCGGCTTCCTTGCTGAACGTATCGGTCGTGCAGATCGCCTCGGCGGCATCCTTCCCGCCATCAGCCGATGCCGATGGCACGAGGTCCTCGATGCCCTTCCTGATCCTAGCCATATCGAGTGGGACGCCGATGACGCCGGTGGAGCATACGTACACCTTGCCCTTATCCGTGCCGATGAACGCTGCCGCGGTCTCCGCAGTCGCCTCGGCATCCAGCAGTCCCTGCCTTCCCGTGCATGCGTTGGCGTTGCCGCTGTTGACGGCGACTGCCTTGGCAACGCCATGCTCCGCAACGCCCTTGTCCCAGATGACGGGAGCGGCCTTCACCCTGTTCGTCGTGAACACCGCCGCCGTCTGGGCATCGCAAGCTGATATGAGGACAGCCATGTCCTTCTTCGCCTTCTTCAATCCAGCATGCATCCCCGCGGCTGCAAAGCCGATCGGCGATGCGATTCCTCCATCTATGATCTCCATGGTTCCTCCTATCAGAATGGGCATCCCGCCCCTTTTGCAAGACCTGTGGACTCGTCGAGCCCTAAAGCTATGTTCATGTTCTGCACCGCCTGTCCGGCTGCGCCCTTCACGAGATTGTCAATGGCTCCCATCGCGATGATGTTGCCGGTGCGCCTGTCGATCCGCCAGGAGATGTCGACCATGTTCGTCCCCTTCACGAAACGCGTTTCCGGGAGGCCATCGATGAGCCTGATGAACGGCTCCCCGCTGTATATCGCATAGGCTTCTGCCACATCATCATCGCCCACGCCATCCTTGAGCCTGGCATAGCAGACGGAGAGGATGCCCCTGTTCATCGGCACGAGGTGCGGAGTGAACTGCACCACGATGCCGTTGCCTGCGGAGAGCGAGAGCTCCTGCTCTATCTCGGGCGTATGGCGATGCGTCGCGACGCCGTATGGCTTGATCGATTCATCGACCTCGCAGAAGAGCGATGAGAGCTTCTCCCCTCTGCCGGCTCCCGATGTTCCGCTCTTGGCATCGATGATGATCCCATCCTTCTCCACCAGGCCTGCCTTCAGGAGCGGATGGAGCGTGAGGATGGAGCATGTCGTATAGCAGCCAGGGTTGGCGATGAGCCTCCTTCCCACGATTTCGCTCCTATGCAGCTCGGGCAGTCCATAGACAGCCTCTGCAAGGAGCGATGGGGAGTGGTGCTCCGTCCTGTACCACTTCTCGTATACAGCCTGGCTATGGAGGCGGAAATCAGCGCCGAGATCGATGACGACGCACTTCGAGAGGAGATCCTCGCTCACCATCGAGGAAGCCAAGCCTGCCGGAAGCGAGAGGAAGACGACATCGGCGGCCTCGGAAGCCTTGGAGATGTCATCCTCCATCAGCTCTGCATCGCAGACGCCCTTCATGCCCGGATAGATATCCGAGAAGCGCTTGCCGGCGTATGAGTGGGATGCCAGGTATGAAAGCTCAGCCTCCGGATGGGAGGAGAGTATCCTCACCAGCTCCGCACCTGCATATCCTGTGGCTCCGAGTATAGCGACCCTGATCATATTGCCTCCTGAATAATGGCATAATTATACACAAATCTGCCTTTTGTTCCACTGGTTATGCATAAATATTTAAATTTTCTGAATAAATCATATTTCAGGACCCGGAAAGGCCTCGCTCTTCTCATTCAGCTCCGAAAGATCGTACGGCGTCGTCTGGTATACGAAGTAGTTGAGCCAGTTCGAATACAGCAGATTGGCATGGCCTCGCCACTTCATCTCAGGCACGAGCGAGGGATCGTCGTCCGGGAAGTAGTTCCTGGGGAGCGCGGTCCCCAGCCCTGCCGCCTGATCGCGGAGATATTCGCCCTTAAGCGTATCGCGGTCGTACTCGGAGTG
>CALXXR010000048.1 GCA_944392735.1 uncultured Spirochaetaceae bacterium
GCCGATCCAGCGCGCTCTGGATAGCAACGAGAAGGGACCTGGGAAGAGGCATCAGAACGCCTCGCGCAAGAAGGACTACAACAACATGTACCAGAAGGATGAGGAGCTGGATTCCCAGTTCCAGAAGAAGAAGAGGGAGGAGCAGAAGCTCGCTTCCGTTCCCAAGTCCATCGATATCATGGAGAGCATCACGGTCGCCGACCTTGCGAAGAAGATGAACCTCAAGGCCTCCGACATCATCTCGAAGCTCTTCAACATGGGCCTTATGGTCACCATCAACCAGCAGATCGACCACGATACTGCCGAGATCATCGCATCCGAGTACGGCTGCGAGGTGCACCTCGTCTCCCTCTACGATGAAACGATCATCGCACAGGAAGAGGACAGGCCGGAGGATATGGAGCCGAGGGCGCCTATCGTCACGATCATGGGCCATGTCGACCATGGTAAGACGAAGCTCCTCGATGCCATCCGCTCCTCCCATGTCGCAGAGGGCGAGTTCGGAGGCATCACGCAGCATATCGGCACATACAAGGTCAGCGTGCCTGAGAAGGGCGACATCGTCTTCCTCGATACGCCGGGCCATGCTGCATTCTCCATGATGAGGGCTCGCGGCGCGCAGGTGACGGACATCGTCGTCCTCGTCGTCGCAGCAAACGATGGAGTCATGCCGCAGACGAAGGAGGCCATCGACCACGCCAAGGCTGCGAAGGTCCCCATCATCGTTGCGATCAACAAGATCGATCTTCCCGATGCCAATCCCGACAGGGTCATGCAGCAGCTCTCGGAGCTGGGACTTGTGCCGGAGGAGTGGGGCGGACAGACGCTCTACTGCCGCATCTCCGCGCTGAAGAAGGAAGGCATCGACGATCTTCTCGATACGATCCTGCTGCAGGCCGAGATGCTCGAGCTCAGGGCAAACCCGCACTGCCGCGCAGTCGGCAAGATCCTCGAATCGAGGATTGATCAGGGCCGTGGCATCGTCGCCACCGTCATCGTGGAGAAGGGAACCCTCAACCAGGGCGACTACTACGTGGCTGGAATCTATCCCGGACGCGTCAGGGCCATGTTCGACGACAAGGGCCGGAAGATCAAGAGCGCAGGACCGTCTGATCCTGTCGAGATCATAGGACTCTCGGACATCCCATCCGCAGGCGACCCGTTCCAGGTCACGGAGGATGAGAAGCAGGCGAGGATGGTCGGTGCCAAGAGGCAGGAGCTCGAGAGGATCGGCGAGAGCGGAAAGAGCAACAAGATCACGCTCGAGAACATCAACCAGAAGATCATGGAAGGCCAGATCACGGACTTCAACGTCATCATCAAGGGAGATGTCCAGGGTTCTGTCGAGGCGCTCCAGGGCGTTCTCCAGAAGCTCTCCAACAGCGAGATCAGGCTCAACGTGCTCCGCGCTTCCGCAGGCGCCATCATCGAATCGGACATCACGCTGGCGGCTGCATCGAATGCGATCGTCATCGGATTCAATGTCCGTCCGACGCCGCGTGCTCAGGCGCTTGCAGAGCAGGAGAAGGTCGAAATCAAGAAGTACAACATCATCTACGATGTCGTCGACGATATCCGCGACGCGATGGAGGGCAAGCTCTCACCGGAGATCAAGGAGGTCGATATCGGCAAGGTCGAGGTCCGCGAGACGTTCAAGGTGCCGAAGGTCGGCCTGATCGCTGGATGCTATGTGACGGAAGGCAAGGTGAAGAGGTCAGCCCTCGTGCGCGTCATCCGCGACTCCATCCAGATCAACAAGGATATGATCAGGATCTCCTCCCTCAAGCGCTTCAAGGACGACGCGAGGGAAGTGGCGGAAGGCTACGAATGCGGAATCGGACTCGAGAACTGGCAGGACCTGCAGGTCGGGGATGTGCTTGAGATCGTAGAGACCGAGGAAGTGAGAAGGAAGCTTGAAGTAAATGAGTGAGTTCTCCCAGAAGAGGCTTGAGAATAGGATCATGGAGACGGTGGGGTCTCTCATCGTCTCCGGAGCCATCAAGAACCCCCATCTCTCTCCGTTCACGTCGGTGACGAGGGTGGAGCTGGCGCCGGACAATGCATCGGCTACGGTCTATGTCTCATCCGTGCCAGAGAACAGGATCGATCCGTCGGTCAGGGCGCTGGAGAGCGCCAAGGGATTCATCCAGAGGAAGCTCGGCGAGGTGATGAAGACGCGCAACACCCCTGTGCTGACATTCAGGCGCGACGATTCGTATAGGGAGGCCGAGCGCGTGAACAGGCTCATAGACGAGGCCATGAAGGAGATCGATGGCTGATTCCTTCTCCCTCATCCTGATGGACAAGCCGAGCGGCGTGACATCATTCTCATCGCTTGGCCCCATCAAGCGTGAGCATAGGGGCGTCAAGGTCGGGCATGCCGGAACCCTGGACAAGTTCGCTTCAGGTCTGATGGTCGTGCTACTCGGAGGCGCCACGAAGCTCAATCCCGTCTTCTCATCGTTCGATAAGGAATACATAGCTTCAGTCCGCTTCGGAGCCGAGACTGATACCCTCGATCCCGAGGGTGAGGTGATCGCAGAAGGGCCTATCCCTTCCGAGGAGGCGATCCGGAGCATCCTCCCATCCTTCCTCGGACGTCAGATGCAGGTCCCTCCCGCATACAGCGCCATACATGTCGATGGACGCAGGGCGTACAAGGAGGCGAGGAAGGGCAACGGGCCCGAGATGCCAGAAAGGGAGATAGAGATCAGCTCCATCGAGCTTCTCTCCTTCGACGGGGAAGAGGCCATCATCCGCACATCCGTCTCGAAGGGGACGTACATCAGGGCATTGGCAAGGGACATCGCGCTGCGGCTTGGCTCGCGTGCGCACCTCTCGCAGCTTCGAAGGCTCAGGATCGGGCCATGGACGCTCGAGGATCGGCATCGCTCCACAAAGGAGCTGCTGCAGATGACGGGGCTTTTCTCGGATGCAGCGCTCGATCCCTCGGAGAGGAAGGCCATCGACAACGGAACGATAAGGGGAAGGTCAGTGCTCTCGGACAGCGATCCGGATAGGCCGTATGCGTTCCTTTCCTTCGATGGAATCCCATATGGAATCGGGCAGAAGAGCGGGGGAAGGCTCTCTGTGATGGCGAGGTTCTGATGGAGATCGCGTCGTTTTCCGAGCTCACCGCATCCGGACGCTTCAGAAACGAGAGGACAGTGCTCTCCATAGGCGTCTTCGAAGGCATGCATAAGGGTCATCAGCGCATTCTTTCCCAGCTTTCGGACCTCAAAAAGGAGCTTTGCGCGGATATATCGGCAGCCATCACGTTCTCCGTCAATCCGAAGGGAAGACAGGGGTCGCTGGACACGCTGAGGACCAGAGCCGAGGAGATCGAGGCCTATGGCGTGGATATCCTTGCGGTGATTGACTTTTCTCCTGTATTCAGTAAGATAACTGCTTGTGGGTTCGCTGGCCTTCTGATGAAGGCCTTCGATACCGTCGGTTGCGTCGTCGGCGATGATTTCCGCTTCGGCAATCCATCCGATGACGGCGATGGCCATGACCTGGAACGCATGCTGTCTGCAGATGGCAGGCGCTGCAGGACGAAGATCGTTGATTCCGTCCTTGATCCTGAAGGGGTGAGGATCTCCTCATCGCGGATCAGGCAGATGATAGAAAAAGGGGAGCTTGGGTGTATCCCGGGACTCTCCGGTCGATTCTACAGGGTGGATCTTGTGCCGTTACCTTACAGGTCCGGCTCTGGAGAACTGATTATAAGCAGAGCATCGATTCATCAGCTCCTGCCGCCACCAGGTGCTTATGATGCCGCTCTTCTTCTGGAAGACGGGAGGATGTTCGGACTATGCGCTCAGATAGGAGGGGAGTCTCTCCGCCTATCCGCTGGGACGGATTCCTCTGCATCCGGCTTTCGGGAGGCGTTCGGGAAAGAGGCCCTGCTCCTGGATTCTTTATATCTGGAGAAGAGAAGATGATCACAAAGGAACAGAAGAAGGAAATCGTGGTCAGGTTTGGCAATGATGCCAGGAACACAGGTGACGAGAAGGTGCAGGTTGCGCTTCTTACTGCAAGGATCAATGACCTGCAGAACCATTTCAAGGCGAACCCGAAGGATCATGCCTCGAGGCGTGGGCTCCTGAAGCTCGTCGGTCAGAGAAGGCGCATCCTGAAGTACATCAAGAACCGCGACATCAACGAGTACCGCCAGCTCATCGCAGACCTCGGACTGAGGAAATAAGGAGTGAAAGCCAGCTTTGCCTGGCTTTCTCTCGTGAAGGCAGAACAAAAGAAAGAACAATAAAAGAACAAAGAAGGAATTTTATGGCAGACGTTCATTCAGTATCGGTCAAGATCGGGGATATAGACCTGGTATTCGAGACCGGCAGGATCGCAAAGCAGGCCAATGGCGCGATCTATGCACACTATGCAGGCAGCGCCGTCATCGCTACGGTCTGCTGCGGAGATGCTCCATCGGAGCCGATCGACTACGTTCCCGTATCGGTCGAATACAACGAGAAGTACTATGCGGCTGGAAAGATCCCAGGAGGCTTCCTGAAGAGGGAATCCAGGCCCAAGGATAAGGAGATACTCGTATCCCGCCTTATCGACCGCCCGATGAGGCCGCTCTTCGACAAGGCATTCGGACGCGAGATCCAGATCGTTCCCACGGTCGTCTCCTCCGATATGTCACACACTCCCGATATCGTGGCCATCAACGCAGCTTCCTGCGCAGTCACGATCTCCGACATCCCGTTCTACGGACCGATCGCTGCAGTGCGCGTCGCCAAGATCGGGGATGAGTACGTCATCAACCCGACATTCCAGCAGATGCCCAGCGCTTCGCTCGATATCGTCGTAGCAGGAACGCATGACGGCATCACGATGGTCGAGGGCGGTGCCAAGGAGGTCTCCGAGGACGATATGCTCGGAGCGATCGCGGCAGCGCAGCCCGTCATCTCGCGCATCTGCGAGGCGCAGGAGGAGATGAGGAGGATCTGCGGCAAGGAGAAGCTTCCCCTGATGGAGATCGAGGAGAAGGATCTTTCCTGGCTCGGGCCCATCAAGGAGTACGCATATCCGCTTGAGAAGGAGGCTTCCTTCGTCAAGGGCAAGATGAACCGCTATGCAGCGCTCGAGAATGTCCATGGCGATGTGAAGGCGAAGTTCGCCGATCTGATCGCCGAGGATGAGAAGAGATCCGGAGAGGTCGACAAGATGTTCGAGGATATGGAGTACAATATCCTCCGCGCGTCGATCCTCAACGATGGCGTCAGGACCGATGGAAGGAAGGTCACCGAGATCCGCCCGATCACATGCGAGGTCGGAGTGCTTCCCTGCACGCATGGCTCGGCGCTCTTCACCCGCGGCGAGACGCAGTCTCTTGCCGTCACGACGCTCGGCACGGTTCAGGACGAGCAGATGTTCGATACCATTGATGGCGAGAAGTCCTATTCCAACTTCATGCTCCACTACAACTTCCCGCCGTATTCGGTCGGCGAGGTTGGCAGGCTCACGACGGGCAGGAGGGAGATCGGACACGGACACCTTGCACAGCGCGCCCTCGAAGCTGTCGTGCCCAAGAAGGAGGACTTCCCGTACACGATCCGCGTCGTCTCGGAGATCATGGAGTCCAACGGATCGTCTTCGATGGCCTCCGTCTGCGGCGGCTGCCTCTCCCTCATGGATGCAGGCGTACCCATCAAGAAGCCGGTGGCTGGAATCGCCATGGGCCTGATCACGGAAGGCGCCGACTATTCGCGCTACGTCATCCTCTCGGATATCCTCGGAGAGGAGGATCACCTTGGAGACATGGATTTCAAGGTAGCGGGAACGAAGGACGGCATCACCGCATTCCAGATGGATATCAAGATCGCGGGCGTCACGCCTGAGATCATGCGCAAGGCCCTCAACCAGGCCAAGGAGGGAAGGCTCCACATCCTCTCCATCATGCTCGACACGCTCCCGGCTCCTAGGTCGGAGATCTCCGAGCTTGCTCCGAAGATCCTCACGCTCAAGGTGCCTGAGGAGAAGATCGGCGCTGTCATCGGCACTGGCGGAAAGACGATCAAGTCGATTGCAGCCCAGTCCAGCGCTGAGATCAACATCGATGACGACGGAACGGTGATGATCTACGGCCGCAACAACGCTGCGGCTCAGGAAGCCAAGAGGCTCGTGCTCTCCATCATCGAGGAGCCTGAGGTAGGCAAGATCTACAAGGGAACGGTCAAGAGGATCGTCGACTTCGGCGCATTCATCGAGATCCTCCCTGGAAAGGAAGGCCTCTGCCACATCTCCAAGCTAGCACGCACGAGGGTGAAGAACGTCTCCGACGTCCTCTCCGTCGGCCAGCAGGTGGATGTCAAGCTCATCGAGATCGACAGGATGGGCAGGCTCAACCTCTCCTACATCGACGCACAGCCGAATGCGGAGAAGGGCGAGTCGAAGGAAAAGAAGGACTGATGGATATCCGGGTACGCTGCGAGAAGGGGGCACGTCTGCCCATCTATGCAACCGATGGTGCCGCCGGTGCCGATGCATCCGCGCATCTCGAGGCTCCCATCACGCTGCAGCCCGGCTCCTTCGCAGCAGTGCCGACGGGTCTCTTCATGGAGATCCCCGAGGGCTATGAGGTGCAGGTCCGGCCGCGTTCCGGGCTTGCTCTCAGAAACGGTGTCACGGTGCTGAATGCACCTGGCACCATCGACTGCGACTACAGGGGAGAAGTGAAGGTCATACTGATCAACCACTCCGACGCCCCATTCACGATCGAGGACGGGGACAGGATAGCGCAGCTTGTCGTCTCATCCGTCACCCGCGCCCGCTTCATCGATGCAGATAGCCTCTCCCAGACCGAAAGGGGAGAGGGAGGATTCGGCTCAACCGGTGTCTGACAAGCCCACAAGGGGTAGATACACCCTCCTTTACAGATTCATCCTGAGGGAATTCGCGCAGAACTTCGCTGTCGCGTTCTCCTTCTTCTTCTGCATCTTCTTCATCAACTCCATCCTCCTGCTCGTGCAGAGGATCCTCCTGAAGAACATAGACATACCGACGATGCTGGAGATGGTCGCCCTCTCCATGCCTCAGTTCCTGATATACACATTCCCGTTCGCTTCCCTTGCCGCTTCGTCGATGGTGCTTGGCGACCTTGGATCGTCGAATGAGCTTCTGGCGATAAGGAGCTCGGGAATCGCCTCAGGGCGCGTCTACAGGCCCCTGATCTGGGCTTCTGTCGTGCTCTCGTTCATCACCTTCTTCTTCGCCGATACGGTGCTTCCATGGTCCTCGATCGTCTACGAGGAGAGGCTCTCGCTGCTCATGCAGGAGATGCCGACGTTCGAGATCGAGCCGAATACGGTCAACACCGTCGGCAACATCGTCCTCTCCAACGGCGAGAGCGAAGGCAATGAGATACATGACATCATCCTCCTCGATTCCAACGAGGAGACGGGGGAGTCGAGGACGGTGCTCTCGGAGAGGGGCACGCTTGAGCTTATAGACAGCTGGAACTATATCTACTCCCTCTCCCTGGACAGGCCCCAGATCCTGCTCTCGGATAGGGACGATATCGACTCATACGGCCTCTCGGAAGCTGATTCGGCGATCTTCTTCCTCGATTTCTCGGAGCAGATCCCTTCGCTCACCAGCTCGGCTCCCGTCAATCTCTCCTCGCGCGATCTGATCAGCGGCATCATCGAGCGCGATCCGGGCGAGAAGGCCGATATGCTTCGCTGGCATCAGGACAGGGAGGATGCAAAGCTCGAGCTATCCGATGCCCTGAAGTCTGCCTCGCGGGGCCATGGGGACCTGCAGTCGATAGCCTCCCAGCTTTCCAGGTCATCAGAGGAAGTCTCCAGACGCGGCGACAGCGCGCCCAGGAGCTTCTACTCGCAGTACTTCAAGGCGGAGCTGACGAAGAAGTTCGTGCTCTCCGCAGCCTGCTTCTGCCTCACGCTCATAACCTTCCCGCTCTCCATGTTCCGCGTGAAGCATGGAAAGCTCACAGGATTCGCGATATCCCTTCTGATTGCGGTCGCGTACTGGTACATGCTCTTCGGCGTGCAGCTGAGGATATTCAGCATCTCATCCTCCCCGTATCTGCTGATCGCGATCCCTGATATAATCATCCTCATAGCCGCGCTGCTTCTCATGCTGCGCTTCAGGAAGGCAAGATGAGGATACTTACACGCTACACGATCTTCTCGATCCTCAGGATAGCCATCGTGACGATCATGCTCTTCGCGCTCATACTCGCAGCGGTCGAGCTCTTCTCCAAGATGGACCAGATCATGCATGGCTCCGTGCCCGTTCCGAGCCTGGTTGAGTACATCATCCTCTCCCTTCCTGAGTATCTGATGATGGTTGCCTCCATATCGTTCCTGTTCGCAGTCACGTACTTCCTGTCCATGCTCACGGCTAACAACGAGATGATCCCCATCCTCAATGCCGGGGTCAGCCCCGTGAGGCTCCGCATGCCCATCATCATGCTTGCCCTCCTTCTTACGGTGCTTGGATCCCTTTTCCAGGAGCATGCCGTCATCGCGGCAGCGAACAGGCATGATGAGCTCGAGACGGAGCTCTTCGGCGCATCATCGACAAGGGACAGCAGGAACATCGTCCTCGAGGACGAGGATGGCTACATCATCTACACCCGCCGCTTCAGCGAAGCCACGGGAGTCATCTACGATCCGGTCCTCGTCAGAAGCAGCGGCGGGCGGATCGAGGAGAGGGTCGAGGCGTCCCGCGCCCACTATGATGAGGAGAAGCTCTGGTGGATCTTCGAGGATGCGCGCGTATACACCGTCTCCCTCTCCGATGTCGAGACGAGGGTCGAGAGCGTGTACGAGGCTCCGCTCTTCGATCCCGAGCCCAGGCTCTTCAGGAGCCAGAACACCTCCATCGACACGATGGATAGGGAGACTGCACAGGATTACCTCTCCAGGCTCTGGAGCTCCAATCGCTCGTCATGGCAGGGCATGGCCACGGACTACTACCGCAGGGTCGCGTCCCCGCTTGCCATCCTCGTGCTGATGTTCATCTCCGTCTCGATGAACTACAACTTCAAGAAGAACGTGCTGCTCTTCTCTGTCATACAGTCGCTGTCGATAGCGGTGATCTACTATGTGGCGGATATGGTCTTCTCCATCATGGGCCATCAAGGGGCTGTGTCCCCTCTCATGGCCGTGATAGCGCCCATCGTCCTCACGGTGCTGCTATCTCTTTTGATATCGATCTTCGGAAGGAAGCTATGAGCATAATCAGGATACTCAAGAAGGATAAGGACACCCAGGCCAGGCTCGGCATCCTCTCCCTGCCGCATGGGGAGGTGGAGACGCCGGCATTCATGCCTGTCGGAACGAACGGAACGGTCAAGGGCATCTACCATGACACGGTCAGGGCGATGGGCTACAGGATCATCCTCGCCAACACATACCATCTCTATCTTCGCCCGGGGACGGAGGTCCTCAAGGACTATGGCGGCCTCCATGCATTCTCCCACTGGGACAGGAACATACTCACCGATTCCGGCGGATTCCAGGTCTTCTCGCTGTCCGGGCTGAGGAAGATAAGGGAGAACGGCGTGACGTTCCAGAGCCACATCGATGGCTCGAAGCACATCTTCACTCCCGAGAAGGTCGTTGACATCCAGTCCGTCATAGGTTCGGATATCGCGATGATGCTCGATGTGTGCACCCCTCCCGGGATCGACCACAGGGCGGCTGCGGAGGCGTGGAACATCACCAGGATCTGGGCGGAGCGCGCCCTGAAGGAGAAGGAGAGGCTGGGGGAGGGCTTTCCCGGCAACCTCTTCGGCATCGTGCAGGGCAATTTCTACGAGGACCTCAGGAAGGACAGCGCTGAGACGATCTCAGGCATGGATTTCCCAGGAGTCGCCATCGGAGGGCTTTCCGTGGGGGAGGAGAAGAGCGCCTTCTGCGATTTCCTTGCCTTCACAGCCTCCCATGTGACGAAGGAGAAGCCACGCTATGTGATGGGCATCGGCAGCCCGGACTACATCCTCGAGGCGGTGGAGAACGGCATCGACCTTTTCGACTGCGTGCTCGCGACGCGCATGGCCCGCAATGGCGGCCTCTTCACGGACGACGGCGTCATCGCGCTGAAGAAGGCTCAGTTCAGGTTCGACCATGGACCGATACAGGAGGGCTGCCAGTGCACGTGCTGCAGGGAGTACTCCAGGGGATATATGCACCATCTGATAAAATGCAACGAGATGCTCGGGGGCATGCTCGCGACGGAGCATAATCTGCAGTATCTCCACGATCTCATGGTCCGCATCAGGACCGCGATAAGCGAGGACAGGTTCAAGGAGTTCAAGAGGGACTACCTGGATAGGTTCTACAGGGGGAAGGATGGTCGGCAGGGATGATGTCATAGCGCTTCTCGAAAGCCGCGCCATAGCATTCGAATCGATTCTGCATAAGGCTGTGTTCTCCATCCAGGAGATGGAGGAGGCCGGGGTGATGCATGGCGATCGCATCGCGAAGAACCTCTTCCTGCGCGATGACAGGAAGAGGGCGTACTATCTCGTCTCCATAAGAAACGATAGGACGGCGGATCTCAAGGAGCTTCGCCGCATGCTGGGATCAAGGCCGCTGTCGTTCGCCTCGGAGGATGACCTCCATCTCCTTCTTGGGCTTGGGAAGGGTGAGGTGACGCCGTTCGGGCTCCTCAACGACTCCGATCACCGCGTGCGCTTCATCCTCGACAGCTTCTTCTCCGGCGGCGTCATCGGCATACACCCGAATGTGAACACCGAGACGCTCTTCCTGAAGGCGGAAAAGCTGGTCTCCCTCCTTTCGGAAGAGGGGACGGAGTGCACCATCCTCGATCTTGGATGATGGCGATCACAGCCTCTCCAGCTTCTCCTTTGGGGCGTGGCACATGGGGCATGCAGCCTCCTCTCCATCGTCAAGCGTGAACTCGCTGAAGCACACCGAGCATCGGTAGCTTTCCTCTTTTTTTCCCTCCCGGTCGTTGCAGGGGATGCGGCGAAGAAGCTCCCTCGCTTCCGCTGTCGGGAATCCCTCGGGAGGATCGGCGATGAGGCTATGTATCAGATCCTGCGATACCGAGCTCTGCGGGAGCATGTACCCGCCTTCCCGAAGAAGGTCCTCGGAAGAAAGCCTAGAAGACATCGCGATTGCCTTCATGAGGCGCCTGAGCCCATCTTCCTCCGTCTCCGCTGCGATCTTCTTCGCCATGGCCTCAAGCCGGGATCTGCAGTCCGCTGCATCGAGCACTGCATCGCATACGTCCTTGTCCTTCCTCTGCTGGGGAGGGTACTCCGCCACGACCATGCTGATCGCTGAGGATGGGCATGCGTCGGCGCAGCTTCCGCAGCCGATGCATCTGGATGCATCGATGATGCTGTCCTCCGTATCCGTGGCCCCGGTCGGGCAGACGTAGAGGCAGAGGCAGTCCTTCGTGCAGAGCCTCAGGTTCCTTACTGCGATCCTCTTCATGCATCACCTCCTTCGATCCTCTCGAACTTCCATCCCGGAACCTTGCATACAGGGCAGATGCCAGTAGGCTCTGGGCCGATGTATACGAAGCCGCAGATCGAGCATACCCAGACATCGCTGTAGCGGAGGAGATCCTCTCCCTCCTTCATGTAGCGCTCGATGATGGAGCCAACGATCCTCGCAACCTTCTCCGCCCAGGTGACGGCACGGAGGGCACCCCTGTCCGAAGCGTTCTTGGCAGCGTTCCTGACGGCTTTGAGCTTCCTCTCGAGGAAATCGGAGTTGAGGGTGGATGCATCCTCGATCGATTCTGTTCCTTCCGCTTTGGCGCTGAAGGATGCCGAGAGCTTCCTGAAAAGCCCAGCCTCATCGCTTCTGTACTGCTTCTCCGCACCTCTTGCGAGGTTGGAGAAGATCGCTGATAGAACCCCTGCTGGGATCTTCTCGAATGATTCCGGTCCCTCTGCGATGGCGGCGCTTCCATCATCGCTCTCCTCTTCGGCTTCGAAGAGGTTCTTCGGAGCTCTGCACATAGGGCATGCCCAATCATCGGGAAGCTCGGAGAACGGGATGCCTTCGGCTTCCTCGTCGTAGACGTATCCGCATACTTGGCAAATATACTTCATGGTCCCTCCTTTACGACAGTCTACCATGGAAAGGAGGGAAGGGAAGGAAAAGAAGAGCGCACCCGAAGGTGCGCTGCTTTCAGAACTCGACAGGCTCCACCGATAGGACCTCGTAGTCGTAGAGGCGTTCGTTGATCTCGAACCTCACATCGTCTCCGACCTTATGGTTCACGAGCTTCTGTCCGAGCGGGGCATTGAAGTCGATGATTCCCTTCTCCGGCTCGGATTCCCACCTGCCCATGAACGTATAGATGACATCGCTTCCGGTCTGCCTGTCGCGGAGCGTGACCTTCGTTCCGAAGCCGATGAGGCCTGGAAGCACATCCTCCATCGTCATGACGCGGACCGTTGCAAGATCGTTGTTGAGCTCTCCGATCCTCCTCTCGAGCTCCCTCTTATGCTCCTTCGCATACTGATACTCGCTGTTCTCCCTCAGGTCTCCGAGCTCGCGCGCGAAGTTGATCTCCTTGAGGATCTCCGGCATCTGGACGGTGTTGATGTCCTTCAGCTCGGCCTTCTTCCTCTCGTAGCTCTCCTCCGTGCAGAGGAATCCGGAGACGACCTTGGGCTGGGAAGGCTTAGGAGCCTCCTTCTTCGCTTCGTTGAAGTCGTAGTCGGGGAAGCGCTTGAGGATCTCGGCCCTGTATGCGCTCTTCTCCTCGCTCTCAAGGCCCTCGTTGTAGAGGATGAGGGGGCGCATCTCGTCGATCGCCTCGCGGGAAGCGGAGCGGATGTACGAGGAGATGGTTCCGTCATCGACGAGGTTCTTGCGCAGCGCCTTCGCGTTCTTCTTCGTCTCGGCAGTGCTCTGCGCCTTCGTGACATGGGAGAGCGCAAGGAGCTTGGTGCGGAAGATCTGCTCCTCGGTGACGTCAGCCTTCTTCAGCACGCTCTCCTGGAGATTCGCCTCGCAGGAGAAGAAGATGAACGATGGGATCGCATCCCTGAACGATTCGACGGAGCGTCTGATGAGCGCATAGTAGTCCGCGCCCTTGTTCAGCCTCCTGAGCTTATTGGGGATGTAGGAGCTGATGTAGTAGGGGAAGATCGATACGAGCGTATCGGCGGCCGCGCCCTTGTCGGCATCGATGAGATGATCGACGTACTCCTTCTTCAGCACCGTGTTCGAGATCTCGGAGAAGACGTCCCTGCGCTCCGTCTCATCCAGGTCGTGGTAGAGGCTGTCGAAGGAGACATCGAACGATACAGGCACCTCCTGCTCCGAGAGGTAGTCCAGAAGCAGCACCGACGCGACGCGCTCGGATATGGGGTTCTTCTCGGAAGCCAGGTGGTCCTGGAAGTAGGCGACCATCTCCATGAATGCATCGGATGCTTTGTCGATCCTCTGGTTGGAGAGCGCGGAGAGGATCGCCTCGACCTTCCCATAGAAGCTGATCTCGTTGCGGAAGACGTAGAGCTGCTTCTCCTCCGGCGTCGACGGGTAGGCCGTGAGCTGGTAGATGTCGGTTGCACCGGGGATGATCCTGATGTAGCTGTTATCCCTCAGCTCAGCCTTGACCTTCTCTGAGATGTCCTTCCACTCGCCATCGGTGAGGATGGATGGAACGACATCGGCCTTCATCTCCTTCAGCGTCTCCTTGCTGTCCTGAGCGGAATAGAGGAGGGTGCGCACAAGCCATGCGATGCCGCCCTCGGCCATGATCTTCGCCTTTATCTTCGCCGCTGGAACGCCCTTCTTGATCGCCCTTATGTTCTGCTTGGAGAGCGGAGTGAGGGCATCGAAGGCGCTCTCGAGCTTGATCTCCTGCGTGTCGTTTGCGCTGTAGCGCACGGTGACCGTGCGGTTCTCGACAGCGACGATGAGGCCTACGCGCCTCGTCGCCTTCTGCAGCACGTATGTATTGGCAGAGAATGCGATATCCCGCTCGAACTCATCGAGGATCCTCACAGGGTCCTTGCCCTGCGCCATGATGCTGTGGTGCTTGAGGCACTCCTGCAGGCGCTGCGAATCCCTGTACTTGAGCTTGAGCTGCTCCACCAGATTCCTCCTGGTATCGGAGTCATCGGGGGAGATGGTGAGGATGCGGCGTGCGATCTCTATCGCGTTGTCGATGTTCCTCCTGTACTCCGATGAAGCCTCATCATGGCTTGACCTCTCCTGGAGGATGGCATCGAAGAGAAGCCTGTAGAGCTCAAGCGCAAGCTGCGGGTTCTTCTCGGCCTCCTTCTCGATGAACGAGGAGTAGAAGGGGTATCCGCTCCTGCCGTTCCTGAGGAGCTTGCAGAAGATCTCCGAGATCCTGGAGGAATCATCGGCCTTCTGGAGGCGCAGAAGCGCCCTCTGGTAGTAGTTCATCGCCTTCTGCTTGTCCCCGATCTCGTCGAAGTGGTCGGCGACGATGATGATGATCTCCCTGTCGGAGCTGTCGGAGCGCACGAGGCGTTCGTAGCAGTCCCACTTGTCGTCCTCCCTTCCTTCGTTGTCGGCGACATCGCCAAGGACGCGGAGCGCCTTTGAGGACTCTCCGGCGGAGAGTATGAGCGCGCCGATGTACTTTACGACATCCCAGTTGCCTGCCTCGTAGAAGGAGAGCAGGAGGTTGTTCATCCTCATGCTGTACTCGTGCGGACGGAGCATGAGGCCGATGCGTCCCGCTATATAGCTGAGGACGATGGAGCTTCCGTTCGTTTCAAGCTCCTTCTTCGCCTCGTCGCGGAGATCCATCTTCTCATCGTCATCGGCGATGGCGGAGAGCTTCCTGTCTATGTCCTCGAACGCTGCGGTCCTGTATGCGGCCGCAGGGTTCTTCCCGAGATTCCGTTCATCAGCGAGCAGTTGCTTGAGATCTATCATATGGTGCTCCTTATGGATACAGGTCCAGACCGTAAAATAAAAGCCGGGCAGAGGGCTATCCCTGCTCGGAACCATACAAAGGATAGCATAGCCTGGTCGATTTGGCAAATCGATCTTTGCCTCTCAGGTGGACGCATCGCGTAGCTTCTGTGTATAATCCAGCCATGAGTCAGAGAAGCCTAATGTTCTCGCCGTCGCTGCTCGGCGGCGATTTCTCCAGGGCCGGCGCGGAGCTTGAGGAGATCGCATCCTCGGGAGCCGACTACGCCCATTTCGATGTCATGGATGGACGCTTCGTGCCTGAGATCACATTCGGTGCCAAGTTCATCGAGGATCTGAGGCCGCTCTCGGATCTCGTGTTCGATGTCCATCTGATGATCGAAGAGCCTGAGAGGCATATAGAGCGGTTCGTCAAGGCCGGTGCCGATATGATCACCATCCACGCCGAATCGACAAGGCATCTCTGGCGTGCGCTTTCGATGATCAAGGAGGCCGGAAAGGATGCCGGCGTCGCGATCAATCCCGCAACCCCCGTCTCAGCCATCGAGCCGGTGCTCCCGATCGTGGACAGCGTGCTCGTCATGAGCGTGAATCCCGGATGGGGCGGGCAGCGCTTCATACCGCAGTCGATCGAGAAGGTCCAGGAGCTCGATTCGCGAAGATCCGAGGGCGCCCTGCGCTATCTGATCGCGGTCGACGGAGGCGTCGGACGCAGGAACATCAGGGATCTCTATGCCAATGGAATGGACCTCGCCATCATGGGATCCGCATTCTTCGCAGAGGACGACAGGAAGCTCTTCCTGCACGAGATGGAGGAGAGTCTCCAGTGAAGGCCGTCATCCAGCGCGTGAAGGACGCATCGTGCACGGTGGAGGGCGTGGTCACGGGAGCGATCGACTCCGGGCTCCTGGTCTACATCGGCTTCGACAGGGGCGAGGATGAGGCGATGCTGCCGAGGTTCCTCGACAAGATGCTCAGGCTCAGGTGCTTCGAGGACGGGAACGGGAAGATGAACCTCTCGGTGCTCGATCTCTCCCTTCCGATCCTCCTCATCAGCCAGTTCACCCTCTCCTCCGATGTCTACCATGGCAACAGGCCATCCTTCGACAGCGCCGAGGAGCCCAGGAGGGCTGACCAGCTCTACGCCGCCGCCCCATCCTA
>CALXXR010000049.1 GCA_944392735.1 uncultured Spirochaetaceae bacterium
AGGTTCATCAGCGTCATCGGCTTGATGATCTTCCTGTTCCCGTCCTCGGGGAATGCGGAATGGAACTTCACCTTCCATGAAGCGGAAGGGTAGAGCTCATCTGCAAGGAGGAACCCAGCATTGTGCCTTGTTTCCCTGTACTCCTTTCCGGGGTTGCCCAGGAATGCTATCAGGCGGATCATCGCTTGATGAACTCCAGGAATCCCTCCGCCTGATTACGGAGCTTCTGCTCCTCCTCGGCGGAAAGGGTATATGAATCGGAGGCGAAGGCCTCTGCAGGGAGGCTTATCCCAGCCTCTTCGCCTGGCATCTGCCTCATCTTCATGAAGATAGCAAGCTCCGAAAGCCTCTTGCGTGCATTTGCTGCAGCCATCCTTCCTCCCACGCCGGAGAACGTGACGGGCATATCCGTGACGGCCGTGATCCTCTGCGGATCTGCAGGCATCAATGGCCTTGAAAGCCAATCAAGGAGGTTCTTGAGCACTCCAGGAATGCTGAAGTTGTATTCAGGGGAGAATATCCAGAGGCCATCTGCCGACATGATCTCATCGCGCACCTTCTGCACCGCTTCGGGAGCAGGATGCTCTATGTCCTGGTTCATGTATGGTATGTCGGCGTATTCAAGGAAGGAGATCTCCGCCCTGTCTCCTATGAATCCAGCAGCACGCTCTGCAAGCGAGCGGTTGAACGACTTCCTCCTGAGAGAGCCGATGATGAAAACGATCTTCATGCTTTTCTCCAAGGAGAATATATCCAAGAAGAGGAAGAACAACAATCTGATACAATGGAGCCGATGAAGAAAATACTGATCGCAGCAGCGGCGATATTGCTCGCTTCCTGCCAGACATACTCGGAAGCTCCGGATCTCGCATTCCCGGAGGGAACGTCGCTTGAGGATACCGTGATCTGGGTAGGTGCGGCATCCGACCCATTGGGGCTGTCATCTGTTGTCGCCTCCAATCTGGGATCGTTCGGGTTCCGCACCGTGATCGTGCCATCCATGGCGGATGTGGAGGACTACCTCTCGGCATCAGCCACAGGCAGTGCATTCGCCATTTCGCAGCACCTCCTCGCCACGAACTCCCATGTCGTGGGAGCTGCAGAGACCGTTGCCATATCCATCGATGGCGATGAGGTGGAGGCGGAAGTGGTCCGCAACGAGCCCGATGCCGATGTCGCGCTGCTCAGGGTGGAGGATCCTCTGCCGTATGCATTCGTCCTCGGCTCAGATGTCCCCAAGGGCACGCATGTATCGATCCTTGGCTATCCGCTGCCATGGATCATGGGTGATGAGTGCAAGCTTACCGATGGCATCGTGAGTGCTGAGACCGGCCTCGGAGGCTCCGTGCTGAGGACGCAGATCTCAGCGGAGATCCAGCCTGGAAACAGCGGCGGCCCGGTATTCACCGATGGCTTTGCCGTCATCGGCATGGCCACAGAGAAACTCTCCGACTTCTTCACGATGGCGGAGGCTGGTGTGGTGCCCCAGTCCGTGAACTATGCAGTGAAGAGCGACATCATCAGGTATATCGCAGGAGACCTCTTCTCAGAAGATGAACAAGCGGAACCCGTAGACAGCATGGATGAGGCTGAGCAGGCGGTCTTCCTCGTCAAGTCCGAGGAATCCGCAGGCGATGCCGCCAACGACATCTATATCGAGCTTTCATACATCTACGGCTATCAGGAAACAAACATGGGCGGATACTACTATTCGGATTCTCTGATGGCAACGCTCTATGCGCTTCCTGATGGAGAAGCCTTCGATAGCCTCACACGTGAGAAAACCTATAATGAAGACGCCTATGAGTCCGCATACTGGCTATCATACGACATCTTCAGAGCTTGGGCCGCCAGAGCGCTCCCACGCTCGAATACTGGAGAGATAGAACAGCCCTGACCGAAGCTAGGGCTGGATGATTCAAATCCTTTGCAATGCCCTCTGCTTGTATCAATGTTTGGCAGAGGGCGAAGCATCGATAATCAATCAAACTTCTTCGAAGCTGGTCTTTTCATCAAGGGCAGAAAGTACCGCACTGTAGGAAACCTTCACATCATCGCAGGTGAATGTCGTGAGGTCCTTGTCAGTTGGAACCTTGAAGTTTGCAATGGCGGTAGCGAGGTCGCTATGTTCGATGGAGAAGAGAGACTTATCTGAATTGGCAGGATTCGTTGGACTCTTCAGATCGATGTTTTCAATCCCAAGAGGAAGAGTGAATTTGGTTGCGGAGAGTGTATGGGAACTCTCTCCAACCTTGAATGAAAGGCCATTGATTGTTACGTCGATTCCGTTGATTGATGCTACAGAGCCCTTTGTTTCATCAGCCGTAACATTGAGCGTAGTTTCAAGAATGATGTTGCCATTGTTCTCAATGGTTGTGTCTGCTGCGGAGTGCATCCCGTAGTTGTAGCCATCTTTGAACTTCACAGTGAATTCGAGGGGAATGGTTGCCGTTGTGCCGCCGATGAGCTTTATGAGATCAGCCTTGGGAACCGATGTCTTTCCATCATACTTTGTCATCGAAATCGTTATGCCATTGTCGCTGGTTCCTGTAAGCTTCGTGACATCAATGTTATCTGGGAGCTGACCATCTTCAAGAATGCTATCGTATGTAATCTTCTGGAGAGCTGAAAGGAGATCGCCGAAGAATGCTGTCTTATTCAGAGCATTGCCAAGATCAGCGACAGCCTGTGCCTTGTCCATGGAGGCGATTGCCTTTTCCACGACACTATCGAAGATCGTCTCGGAGATGGAAATCTGTGTTCCGTTATAGGCAGCAGCTACGTAGACCTTTGAGAATGAAGATCCGGTTACTTTATAAAGCCCATCAATCCGGATTTCGCTTCTAGAGGACTCGAGCCTTGCAACAACTTTAAGCCAGTATGCGGATACAGCCTCAGCAGAAAGACTGCTTGTTGGTATGGGGTTATTGTCGAATTTGGCGATGTAGTATTTTCCAGAGAAGGTTTCACCACCTACGTTGATGGTAATATTCGTTCCAGCAGGCTCTCCTTCAGGATTTTCCTCTGGTGCGAAACCACTTTCCTCAATCGCCTTCGAGACTTCATCTGCAACAGCCTTGGCAGCCTGGGCTGTCTTCTGTGTGCTTGACGTCTGATTTCCGATGATAAGCCCGACATTGTTCGGGTTGTCGTTGCATGAAGCAAGGCCGAACACCATGAGTGCGGCGAGCAGTGCAACAATGATTCTCTTCATATTCGTTCCTCCGATTTGGAAAAATCCGCTAGTAGCATACCCCCCCCCGTTGATTAGGTCAAGATGCTTCTGCTGGACTTATCAAGAAAAGAATATGCGCTTACAATAAGGGCGATATTCGCTTTTGGAGGTGGAATATGGCAGCTGGAAAGGTAAATGGGGATTTCATCCTCAAGATCCTTGTTGGTATCCTCTTCGTCGTCATCGGTATCGAGGGAATCGGTGATTTCGGCGGCAATGTGCTCTTCGATGAGCTTGACAGCGATGTGCTGGAGATCGTCGTAGGCGTCGTGCTCCTGGTAGCTGGACTGCTTCTCATCGTTCCTTCGTTCGTTGCCGGAATCAAGGCATCGTTCGTGAAGATCTCGACGCTTGTCGTGCTTGTTGCATGGGTGATCTACATCGTGCTTGCAGACTTCGTCTATGGACTTGGAGGAGTCGATGGAGATGAGTGGTTCCTCTGGATTGAGAACCTTGTCTATCATCTTCTCATCCTCTACTGCGTCTACCGCGTTGCGACACCTGCAGTAAGGAAGCTCGGCAACAAGTGATCAGCGCTGTCTCCCTACGCCGTTCTTGGGGCATCTGAAGCTTTCAGGGCACCGGGAGCAGAAAGGGGAGACAGGCGTGCAGACCTTCTGCCCATAGCGCACGAGAAGCTCATTGAGCGGAATCCAGAAGCGCTTGGGCAGTATTCTCCTCAGCTCCTTCTCCGTTTCCTCTGGGGTCTTCGTGGCGACCCATCCAAGCCTGTTGACGATCTCATGCACATGGCAGTCCACGCAGACGGCATCGATTCCGTATCCCAGGTTCAGCACAAGCGAGGCTGTCTTTATGCCCACTCCAGGGAGGGCAAGAAGCTCATCCATATCCGCGGGGACGATGCCATCGTGCTTTTCCAGTATGATCCTTGCGATGTTCCTAAGCTGCTCGCCCTTGCGTCTGTAGAAGCCAGCTGGCTTTATCGCATCGGCGATCATCTCCGGATCGAGGCCGGCAAGCGTCCTTATATCCGGGGCGATGGCGAAGAGGCGCTTTGAGGCGGCCATCGTCACCTCATCCTTCGTCCTGAGGCTGATGATCGTAGAGGCGAGAACCCTGTACGGATCGCTGTCCTCCTCTGCGATCATGCTCACCGATGGCAGCGGGGAGCCGAGCGCTGCAAGCTCGTCGCTGAAGGCCCTGAATATCGAATCCACATATTTCTCTTCCAGCATCTTCATTTCGTTGACCAAATTCCCGTGAAAAGCTAGCTTTTCACCTATGATAGTCATCCTCAAGCAGGGTATTACACCCCAGGAAAAAGATAAAGTGAGGTCCTTCCTTTCAGAGAAGGGCTTCATCGTCAAGGAGATCGTCGGCCAGCAGGATACGGTGCTCGGTGCCGTAGGCAAGGTCTCCATCGATCCCCGCACTGTAGAGCTGATGCCAGGCGTCAGCTCCGTCGTCCCCATCTCCAAGCCCTACAAGCTCGCTTCTCGCGAGATGAAGAAGGAGGATACCATCGTCCAGGTGGGCAAGGTGAAGATCGGAGGCAACCGCGTCGCCGTCATCGCCGGACCGTGCGCAGTGGAGAGCTATGACCAGATCATGGCAATTGCCGAGTCGGTGAGGGAAGCCGGTGCCGTGATGCTCCGTGGCGGCGCGTTCAAGCCGCGCACAAGCCCCTATGCCTTCCAGGGCCTGGGAGAGGAGGGGCTCAAGCTCCTCAGGGCCGCAGGCGATGCCTTCGATATGCCCATCACCTCGGAGGTCGTCTCCCCGAGCGATGTGAAGATGATGTCAGGCTATGTCGATATGTTCCAGATCGGCGCGAGGAACATGCAGAACTTCGAGCTGCTGAAGGAGGTCGGCAAGACCGGCATGCCAGTGCTGCTCAAGAGGGGCCTTTCCGCGACCATAGAGGAATGGCTCATGGCTGCCGAGTACCTGATGGCTTCCGGAACGGATCAGGTCGTGCTCTGCGAGCGCGGGATCAGGACGTACGAGAAGGCTACGAGGAATACACTGGACTGCTCGGCGATCCCCGTCGTGCAGAAGCTCACGCACCTTCCCGTCATCGGAGACCCATCCCATGCCACGGGAATCAGGGACATGGTCGCTCCAATGAGCCTTGCCATCGTTGCATCCGGTGCCTCCGGAGTCATCGTTGAGGTGCACAACCATCCGGAGAACGCGCTCTCCGATGGTCCGCAGTCGCTCTATCCGTCGCAGTTCAAGAAGCTTGTCCACGATATCCAGGCGCTCTGTCCCGTCGTCGGCAAGAGCCTGGAGAAGATACCTCGCGTGCTTCCCGAAAGCATGAAGAGCAGGGAGGAGGAGACGGCTTCTCCGGCCTCCTCTTCGTTCACCGTTGCCTTCCAGGGCGTAAGGGGTGCATTCTCCGAGCTTGCGGTGCGCCGCTCGTTCGATGAGAGCGTGGAGGTGATGCCATGCCATGCATTCTCCGACGTCTTCGATGCCGTTTCATCTGGAAAGGCCAAGTACGGTGTCGTGCCTGTCGAGAACACGCTTGGCGGCACCATCTACGACAACCTTGATCTCCTTGCCATCCATCCCGAGCTCACGGTCGTCGGAGAGCAGCAGGTGAGGGTGATGCATAATCTCATCGTCGTCCCCGGCGCGAAGATGGAGGACATCAGGAAGGTTTATTCCCATCCGCAGGGGATAAGGCAGTGCAGGGCATTTTTAGACAAGGAGCTCCCGAACGCGGAGTGCGTCCCGTTCTTCGATACCGCCGGCGCTGTCGAGTACATCGCCAAGCTGGGCGACAAGTCGGTTGCCGCGATAGCCGGAGCACCTGCTGCCCGCTACTACGGCATGGAGGTGCTTGCTCAGGGAATCGAAACCGATGCTTCGAACTATACGCGCTTCTACATCCTCGCTCGCGAGGAGAATGCCGCGCCGTTCCGCTCCCAGTCCCCTCTGGATAAGGCGGCCCTCTCATTCTCCGTCTCCGATGAGCCTGGTGCGCTCATGGATATCCTCAGGATGATCGCCGACAAGGGCGTGAACATGACCAAGCTCGAATCCAGGCCGATCCCCGGAAAGCCCTGGGAGTATCTCTTCTTCGTCGAGATCCAGCTGCCTGAGGGCAGGGAGCGGTTCGATGAGCTTGTCAAGGATATCCAGGAGAAGGCCGTATCCTGCAAGGTGCTCGGCGTATATGCTTCGGTGATCGGATGACCCCAAAGCCATACGACAGCGTAATGCTCTTCATGGGGATCCTCTCGACAAGGGGATTCCCCGAATCCGTCAAGGACAGGCTCGAATCGATGTTCGGGCCTGTCTGCCTCATCTCGCCATCGATGCCATTTACGTTCACAGATTACTACAACCCCGAGATGGGCAGCGGCATCGAGCGCTTCTTCATCGCATTCGAGCGCCTCGTGCAGCCGGATAGCCTGGCCGAGGCGAAGACGCTGACCGATTCTCTTGAGATGGAGATGGCCATCGACGGCAGGCGGTGCATGAACCTCGATCCCGGGCTGATCTCCGAAGGCAGCGTCGTGCTTGCGACGACCAAGAACAGGGCGCATAGGATCGCCATCGGCTCGTCGCTGTATGCCGAGGTGACGCTCATCTACCACAGCCATGGCTTCGAGGCCTTCCCATGGACATATGCCGATTACCGTTCTCCAGAAGTGCAGGAGACGCTTCTTGCATTCAGAAGGAGATACCTCGAGCTGAGGAAAGCTGACCGATAGCCCCGGATGCTGCGTATATCCCTATATGAGGATCATCGCATTGCTTTCACTCTTCATCTCATCATGCACGATCTCGCCGAGGATCCCGGTTGAGCTCGTGGTGCCTGAATCGCACCCGTTCGAGGATGCCTTTGCAAAGGATATGTGGTACACCCTCACGTACTTCGATGGCCGTGAGATCATCGAACTCCATGTACCTGTCGGCACGAGGCGCATGGGAGTCTATGTGCGCTCAGGGGCCTTGAGCGTCTTCGCGCTGTCGCCCCTTGGAGAGCTGGGTGAGCTCGGAGGCTTCTTCGAGCCGGGAAGCAGCCGCATCGTACGTATGCTGTCGGAACATGGCGCCTTCGCCTCAATGCTGCTGCGCGCCGCCTCATACAGGCCGGAGCCGGTTGCATTGCTGTCCATGGAGGCTGTGCTTGCGGAGGTTCCGGATCTCCAGGCTGTCGATGAGCCATCGTTCATGGAGGACATCTTCGACGGAACGCTTTCGTACGGCATAACCCTCAACGAGAAGATCCATATCAATCTCGATTCGCTTCCTGAGGGGGAATGGATCCCAGAGCGCTTCGACGTTCTTCCGATTTCCGTTCCATTCAGCGGGCACCGGATCGATCTGATGCTCTATCCTGGCGTCTATCGATATGCGGAGGTGGACAGGAAGCTGCTGCTGACCATCATCGTCTCCGAGGATGGAGAGGCATCGAGCATCATCACCGCGGTCCCCATGTGGTAGAAGAAGGGCTTTTCATGTAGACTTCCAGCTATGGAATCGCTGAGAGAGCTTTATCGCATCGGATATGGTCCTTCGTCATCCCACACGATGGGGCCGAGGGCGGCTGCAGAGATGTTCATCGCCTCCCATCCAGAGGCTTCTAAGGTAAGGGCCGAGCTGTATGGCTCGCTGGCAGCCACCGGCAAGGGGCATCTCACCGATAAAGCCATAAGGGACGTGCTCTCCTCCCATGGCGTCGAGGCGGAGATACGCTGGTTCCCCGATGTCGAGAAGTCCTTCCATCCCAATGCCCTTACATTCATCGAGCTCTCCCCTGGAGAGGCAAGCGAGACCTACTACTCCGTAGGCGGGGGCAAGGTCGTGAGGGAAGGCGACAGCTCCGAGTCGGCAGTGCATCCATATCCCGATGACAAGGTCGGGAGCATGGCACGCCTCCTGCGCTACTGCGATGACAACGGCTATCAGATATGGGAGACCGCGATCGAATACGAAGGTGAGGAGATCCTCGACTACATGGCCGATGTCTGGGAGGTCATGAAGGACTCCATCAGGCGCGGCCTTGAGGCGGAGGGAGTTCTTCCGGGAGGCCTCCATCTCCAGAGGAAGGCCTGCCAGGCATATGCCAAATCCAAGGATTTCACCGGCTCCTTAGGCAGCAGCGCGCATGCATTCGCATATGCGCTTGCGGTATCTGAGGAGAATGCGGGAGGCGGCAGGATCGTCACAGCTCCGACGTGCGGCAGCTGCGGAGTCCTCCCAGGCGTGCTCTATCACCTCAAGCAGGAGTATGACCTTCCGGAGATCCGCGTCCTCAGGGCGCTTCTCACAGCCGGCCTTGTGGGCAATATCGTGAAGACGAACGGCTCCATATCAGGGGCGGAGGTCGGCTGCCAGGGCGAGGTGGGCGTTGCCTGCGCGATGGCTGGAGCCGCCGCAGCGCAGCTTACGGGCGGTACGATCAGGCAGATAGAGTATGCCGCGGAGATGGGGCTTGAGCATCATCTCGGGCTCACGTGCGATCCATTGATGGGACTCGTGCAGATTCCCTGCATAGAGCGCAATGCGATGGCCTGCATGAGGGCGATCGACCACGCAACCTATGCCATCATGGGCGATGGCAGGCACAAGATATCATTCGATGATGTGGTTGAGGTCATGATGGAGACGGGCCATGCCCTTCCATCCCTGTACAGGGAGACGTCGATGGGCGGCCTGGCGCGCATCCACGAGATCTGATCATCTGAGCGACTGGTCCTCGAATCTCAGCGAGCCGATCTTCGGCAGCGTGAGGCCATGCGTGATGGCCAGCACCGTTATCTTCTTCTCCGTGACCCTTGCAAGCAGCCGATAGTCCCCGATCCTGTATTGCCACCTCTTGCTTCCGCCAAGCGATGTCCCGATGCTCTTCGGGTCGTCGAGCGGCAGCAGATGGCGGCGGATCCATCCCATGATCAGGGAAGATGTGATTCCATCCATGCGCTCAAGGTCCCTGACAGCCCTCTTTGCAAGCTCAGTCCTTGCCATCCGTGACCTCCTCCGTCTCAGAGCCGCTTCTGTATTCGGCAAGGGCTTCCCTGTACGCCTCGAGATCGAAATCCGATTCGATCCGAGCATGGACGCAGGCCCTTATCATCTCGGAGAGATTCATGCTGTTGAGTTCGGCATACTTCCTGAAGAGGATCGCATCCTCGTCGGGGATGCGGAGAGAGATTATCATTGCAGCCTCCTGAAATGCATCGTAATACGCATCTCTGGATTCCGCAAGCGCGGAAGCTAGATGAACATCGATGCGTCGTAGTGCGGTATCGC
>CALXXR010000050.1 GCA_944392735.1 uncultured Spirochaetaceae bacterium
TATTCGCAGCCTCGATGATCGGCGTCACGCTGCTCAAGCCGGCCCACCTGCTCTGGATCAACCTCATCACCGACTGCTTCCCGGCCGTCGGACTGGGGATGGAGCAGGGAGAGGCTGATATCATGCAGCGCCCGCCGCGCTCATCGAGGGAAGGCCTGTTTGCAGGCGGACTGGGAGTGAACTGCGTCATCCAGGGCGCCGCCCTCGCTGTCATCCCCCTCGCCTCCTACATCATCGGAGAGATCTTCGAAAGCGGCTCGTTCCACTTCGGGCAGTCGAGCGAGGACGGCATGACGATGGCATTCCTCACGCTCTCGATGGCTGAGCTCTTCCATTCGTTCAACATGAGGTCGCTCGATAAGTCGCTGCTGAGGATGAAGGGCCACAACAGGATCCTCTACGCCTCCCTTGTCGGTGCATTCATCCTCACGCTCGCGGTTCTGTACATACCGTTCCTCAGGAATGCGTTCGACTTCGCCCACATCTCCTTCACGGAGTTCATCATCGCGCTCGTCATAGCGATCATGATGATCCCGATCGTCGAGATCCAGAAGGCGATCCAGCGCTCGCTCAGGAACAGGAAGTCCTGAAGCGTATATGATTGGGAAAGGCGGCTTCGGCCGCTTTTCCTTTTCCTACCCAGATGGTATCATCGCCCGCGTGAACAGGGATCTTACAGAAGGCAGCATACGAACCCTCATCTGGAGGTTCACCCTCCCCCTGCTAGGTTCGATGCTGTTCCAGCAGCTATACAATATCGCGGACAGCCTCGTGGCGGGGAAGTTCATCGGTCCGGATGTGCTCGCAGCCGTCGGCAACTCGTACGAGATCACGCTGATCTTCATCGCATTCGCGTTCGGTTCGAACATGGGCTGCTCCGTCGTCGTCTCCCAGTACTACGGCGCTGGCAGGCGCAGGGAGATGAAGTGCGCAATCACCACGACATTCATCGCGGCGCTTATGCTCTCGCTTCTGCTGACGGCCATGGGCATGATCTTCTCCCCATGGCTTCTGGAAGCGATCAACACGCCTCCTGAGCTGATGGCCATGAGCTCGGAGTACCTGGACATCTACATCTACGGGGTGGTCTTCCTCTTCTTCTACAACATCGCGACGGGGATCTTCACCGCCATGGGAGACAGCAGGACACCGTTTCTCTTCCTCGCCTGCTCCTCGACTGCGAACATCGGAGTCGACATCCTCTTCGTGACTGCATTCGGCATGGGCGTCGAAGGCGTTGCATGGGCGACGTTCCTCTGCCAGGGCGTGAGCAGCATCCTCGCGCTCTCCGCGCTCATCATCCGCCTCCGGAGGATCGGTGAAGCGGAGGAGAAGGCTCCCCTCTTCTCCTGGAGGATACTGAGGCAGATCACGATGATCGCCATCCCATCCATCCTCCAGCAATCATTCGTCTCCGTCGGCAACATACTCGTTCAGAGCGTCGTCAACAGCTTCGGGGCTGCGGTCATGGCAGGATATGCCGCTGCGATCAAGCTGAACAACATGGTGATCACATCGCTCACGACGATCGGCAACGGCATCTCCAGCTTCACTGCGCAGAACATGGGCGCAGGCAGGCTCGAGAGGGTCAAGGAAGGACGGAAGGAGGGGCTTATCCTCTCCTGGGCATTCTCCATCGCAGCCACCATCCTCTTCATCGCGGCAGGCGGATTCATCCTCCTTCTCTTCATGAACAGCGGGGCCTCCGAGGCGATCGCCGAGGGACGGAGGTTCCTCTTCATCGTCTCCCCCTTCTATGCCGTCATCACGGTAAAGCTCATCACCGATGGCGTTCTCAGGGGAGCTGGCGACATGAAGCCCTTCATGGCCTCGACATTCTCCGATCTCATCCTCCGCGTCGTGCTTGCGTTCATCCTCTCTTCCTTCCTCGGAGCCGTCGGCATCTGGCTCAGCTGGCCGATCGGATGGAGCGTGGGGACGATCATCTCCGTGCTCTTCTACAGAAGCGGACACTGGAAGCGCAGCCGCATCGCTGCATGATCGATTGCGGAAATCCTGGGAAAAAATTGATGCAATCATCCGCATCTCATGATATCGTCAGGAAAAGGGAACGGGAAATCCCATGATTGGATTCTTCCGTTCTCCCGTTTGGTTTAGTTGTGCCCGCTCTGGCGGGCATTATCATCCGACTCGCATCATCATAGGTCTGCTCGCAATCCATTGGATCCGAATCCAGAAATGACAGCTTGCATGGAGAGAATGGAGGAATGCTATCCCGCTATTCCAGTCTCTTCCTGCTGGCTGGAAGCTCAAGCTCCGGAGCAAAGAGATCAGCTCCGGATATAAGGATGCAGCAAGGATCGGCGAAGGAGAAGCCTTCAAGCGAAACGAATCCAATGCGACGGACTTCCAATGAATCGATTCCCCTGATCTTTCTGATTTCCTCATCAGCAAGCAACCTATCCATCGGAGCCGCAAGGTGCTTCACTTCAATGATGTCATATCCATCTGCATACAAAACGGCACAATCGAATTCGCCATTCCTATGCCTCTTGGCATCATCATACCAATACGTACCGACATCAAGCACACCCTTCAGCAATCCAGCCCTTACGGCCCGCTGGAAATATGAACGGGCTATATCTTCGAAACGATAGCTCAGATAAGTGGATAACGAAGGTTCCACGAACTGCTCGAAAACCGCATCCACACCGAATTGCTGTATCCTTGAGCGGTTTGGGTGAATATATGTAAAATAGAATCTCAGAAGGTTGTCGCGGATGGTATAGAATGCGGTCTTCCTATCATCTGGCCTGTTGATTGGGTGAACGCATTCAACAGCTTCATTATCGATAAGCTTCTTCAGCAACTTGGAAAGATTGCCGGTGTTATGTGGATCGATCTTCTCCCGCAATTCCCTATATGTCTTCTTTCCATTTCCCAGCTGAGTCAGCAACGAATAAACGGATCCAAGCTTCCGGTACTCCTGCATGATAGTCCGCTCTACTAAAGCACGTATCCTCCCATCAGGCTCAAGAAGCAGCTCCTTTATGTTCGATGCAATCGATG
The DNA here is from genome assembly GCA_944392735.1 of uncultured Spirochaetaceae bacterium. Taxonomy (GTDB): domain Bacteria; phylum Spirochaetota; class Spirochaetia; order Sphaerochaetales; family Sphaerochaetaceae; genus Ornithospirochaeta. The sequence goes on from CALXXR010000050.1 coordinate 3,031, forward strand.
ACATTGGATCGACCTGCCCCAACGCAGCTGGCAACCCCCCGAAAACCGAAATGGCAGCAACTTTCCATCTTAGATCGGAATCAGGGAAGAACAAGGCGCTGTCATAGTAGTCGAAAGGCTCAAGATGAATGGAAAGATCGAATCGATCGAAAAGCGGGTTATCGCTGTCCAGCAGTTCCTTCATCACAGTGATTTCCGAACCGAGGAGAACAACTTTAACTCTACTGCCAGCTAGGCCATCGATGACCTTCTGCATCATCGAATCGGTCTGGACTCCTCCATACCCCTCCTTGAGATTGCTGTATTCATCAAGTATCACAAGTATCTCTTCATCAAGATTCACCAGAAAGCGGAAGAATTCAGGGAATGAACCGAAGAAGCGATTGGTGTCGTTGAAAACAAAGCAATACTCGTTTACGAGATCTGCGAGATTGACATCGTAGCTTTCCTTTGTACAGAGATAATCGATGATCTTACCAGGAAAGGATTTCGACGATTCAGCAACAAGGCTGGTTTTTCCAACTCTTCTTCTGCCATAGACCAGCGCAGCTCTGCCATTCGATGAGAAAAATGATTCCATACGCTGAAGCTCAGCCTTGCGAGATAGGAACATACAAGCCTCCTTTTTACTGAATTATAATTCAATGAATCTAAATTCAGCATAATTGTAAGAGATTATAACGTTATGCTCAAGCTCCGTTTGAAGAGGATCGCACGAACAGCGCATCAGAGAAGGCTGCATCCGTCAAACGTGTCCGGATGGATCAAGAGGATCCCGTCTCCCTCAATAGTTCAGTATGAGCACCTCATCGGATTCCGCCTCCCTGTCCTTGATATGGTAGTTCGAGTTTGCGTAGCTCCGATCGATGTGGATGACCCTGTACTCCGGATGCTTATCAAGCCACTCCAGGAGGAAGGTGTTCTCCCTTCCCCTGCTTCGGAGCGTATTGGAGAGAGCGAAGCGTATCGAGCGTTCCGTCAGGTTCTCCAGAAGCGCATGGAGCGATGTCTCATCGCTCTCGGTCCAGCCATGCTTCTCGTTGTACGTCGCCGTCGTTACCAGATACGGCGGATCGGCGTAGACGAAGGAGCCTGAAGGTATCTCGACGGTGCGGAAATCGGAGTCGAGGAAGACAGCATCGAGCGTTGCCAGCCTGTCCATGAACGCGAAGAGCTTCTCCTGCATCCTGCGGTTGAAGTCGCGCTTGCCTACAGGGAGGTTGAATGCTCCATCCTCGTTGAAGCGGATCTGGTTGTTGAAGCCGTAGACGATGAGCACATAGAGCATCACGGACCGTCTGTGCTCGTCGAGCGAGAGGGTGTTGAAATCGCGGCGGAGTGCAGTGAATCCCTCCTTGTTGGCGCTTCCAAGGCCCTTGGATGAATCGGCGCCGTAGTATGCGTACCCATTGAGGTCGCTCCTGGAGAGCCCATACTCATCGATCAGGGAGAAGATGTCCGAAAGGAAGGCCTCCTTATCACAGCGGCGCATCTCGCGAAGCAGCGATACCAGCCTCGAATCGGAGTCGTTGAATATGACGCGGCGGGCGGGAGCGTTGATGCCGACGGTGCAGCCGCCAGCGAAGAGATCGACGAAGGTATCGATCTCGCGCGGGAATGCATCCAGCAGCTCCCCTATGATCCTGCCTTTGCCGCCTATATAGTTGAGCGGGGATTCTATGAAGCCGGTCCTTTCATGGACCGCCTTCCTTACGCGGCAGAGGAAGATGCGCTCCTCGTTGCCCTCTATGCTGCTCTTGCCTGCGGAGAACGCGCGGTGAGTGGTCGAGAAGACGGACACCTCCCCCTTTGCACAGAGCACGCTCATGATCTTCCCATCGGTTATCTTGGCATTCGAGCGGCTGTCGCCCTTGTCGTGCATGTTGTTGTATGAGAGGAGGATGTACTTCGCATCGATCGAGGCTATGAGATCGGAGAAGGCCGCCTCAGCCCTATTTGTCGAATAAAGGCTCTTGATCGCCTTCCGGTCCATCTTCCTCGCCTTTCCCTTCACATCCGGCTTCTCCCATCTTGCGACGTTCTCAAGGAGATGATAGGCGTCGGAATACTGCCTGGAATTGTATGGCGGATCGATGTACACAATATCGGCGGAGATGTGCTTCACGAGGGCATTGGCATCCTCGCTGAAGATCTCGTTGCCACCGTTGTTGGACTCATCGGCATCGAGCATGCGCATCTCGAGCACAGCGCTCAGATCCGCATTCTCCCGCCACGCATCGTAGTGGCCGCATGTGGCTGCGATCCTGTCCATCGCATAGAGAAGCGAGACGACGAGCATCGCACGCTCCCTCATATTCAGCTCGCCTCGGCGGAACCGCCTCTCTATATCCTCCCTGATGGCGCCGATGCGGCGGCAGTTGGAACGGGAGAAGTAGGTGTCCGAGAAGTTCTCGGACATGTAGTTATCCTCATCCGCCTCCATGGCATTGTAGCCATCGATGAGCGCCTCAAGCTTCTCCCTGTCGAAATGCTCGGGAGAGAACCAGGCAAGGTTCGAGAGATAGTTCGAATATAGAAAGTCGTTGAGGATGAGCTTCCTGTCGCGGAATGCATATGAGACCGATCCCGTGCCGGAGAATATGTCGGCGAACGACGATGCGCCAGGGCAGTGCTCATCGACGATCTCCCTGATGAACCGGGTGATGCGGAACTTGTTGCCCAGATAGCGCCTGTTGTTGATGGAGAAGAGCTTCCTCTTCCCATCACCCTCCTTCGCGGCAGGGGCCTTTATTGCCTTCAGCTCCGGCATCGCGCCATAGTCTCCGGCAAGATAGCCGCGCTGGATACGTGCATCCTTCCGCACGCTCTGGCCATCCCTGTCCTTGATGGAGGAAAGCCTTGAGAGCGTCGTCATGCCGTCATGCTTTTCCGTCAGATAGATCTCATCGCGCCTCAGCAGCTTCGTATCCAGGAGGGAAGCATCGCAGGAGGAGAGGATGATCGATGCTCCATTGGGATTCGATACGCCTGATGTGAAGAGCCTGATGATATGCTCCTTGAGAAGCGGATGGAGGGATGGGAGGAATCCATCGATGACTGCTGTCCTGCCGCACTCCAGCGCGGAGATGATGGCGGGGAGTGCCCTCACCACCTCCTCGCGTCCCGAGGAGCCCTCGGCATCCGCAAGGTCGAGGGATGCGAGCACGGACTCGGCGCTCTTCTCCCCCAGCTTCGAGAGCGCTGCAGTCCTTGGGAAGGAGAATGCATCGGCTATGCCCCTGAAGGCCTCATCGACGGCTTCGCTGTCTGGATGCTCGGCTTTGAGAAGGGAAAGGAATGGGATATCGGAAGGGACATCATCGCTGCCATATGCCCTGAAGTCGCCGGAGCATCTCACGCCTATCCCACTCCTCGTGAAGAGGACAGTGGACCTGCCCTCCCCTTCTGCAAGCCGCTCGAGCTTCTCGCTCCGGATCCCTTCATCGGCTATGCGGAGCGAATACCTGTACAGGTGCGAGGAGTTGGTATATGAGAGCGAGAATGAGGAGCCGCCATCGCCCGAGAGCATCCTCAGCTCATCTCCCTTCTCCAGCAGAGGCAGGGACACAAGCGAGACGATGCCTTCAAGCGCTTTCAGGAGCGTGCTCTTGCCGCTTCCGTTCGGACCGAAGACAAGGACAGCCGGAAGATAGCCTCCATACAGGAGGGACTCCTGGTTCTCGGAGACGTTGCCGCTCTTGAGGGAGAGCACGGCCTCCTCCTTGTATGAACGGTATCCGGATATCGAAAAGCTTGCAATCATAGACTCCTCCAGGCAATCATGAGAAATTTTCTCACAGAACCCCGGAGTTAATCAACCTAGGACGCTATCGAGGACCATCATCACCGCAAAGCCCAGTGCAGCGCCCACGGTGCCTATATTCGAATGCTCACCCTCCGATGCCTCGGGGATCAGCTCCTCGACCACGACGTAGAACATCGCACCTGCCGCGAAGGCGAGAAGCATGGGAAGAAGCGAAGAGAAGAGCGAGACGAAGACGAAGGCAGCCACGGCGCCGATCGGCTCGACGATGCCGGAGATCGCACCTTCTGCGAATGCCCTGGTCCTGCTCTTTCCTGCACGGTACAGCGGCATGGATACCACGATCCCCTCAGGGAAATTCTGAAGCGCGATGCCGAGCGACAGCGCAAGGGCCGATGCATATCCCGGTCCGCTTCCGGATGCGGCTGCCGCTGCCCCCACCGCCATGCCCTCGGGGATGTTGTG
>CALXXR010000051.1 GCA_944392735.1 uncultured Spirochaetaceae bacterium
GGCAAGCGACATGATCTCCTTGACGCTCTTGCCCATCTTCCGTGCCGCATCCTGCTGCAGCGTCGATGTGGTGAATGGGATCGCAGGCTTCTGCACCTTCTCCTGGTTGGTGACGCTGAAGACCGCAGCCTCCCTGCCCTTCACGGCAGCGGCGATCCCATCGGCCCTTTCCTTCGTGAGGACGATGGCATCCTTACGGAGCGCTCCGGTCTCTGGATCGAACGACTGGGAGACGGCGACCAGTGAATCGCCGATGGCCTTGAGGCGCGCGCCGAAGCTGACGCCGGAAGCAACCATCGTGGCCTCGACGGAGCAGAATGCAGACTCCTTGAAGGCCATCCTCTCCTTCTCGCGCTCGACGACGAGCTTCAGCCCCGGAGACTGCACGCGGCCTGCGGAGTACTTCCCTGCGAGCTTCCGAGAAAGGATCGGGGAGATGCCATAGCCCTGGAGGCGATCGACGGCGCGCCTTGCCTCCTGAGCGTGCACGAGGTTCATGTCCAGCTCACGGCAGGAGGAGAAGGCATTGAGTATCGCGCTCTTGGTGATCTCATGGAAGACCATCCTATATACGGGGCACTTGGGCTTGAGCACATTCAATAGGTGCCATGATATCGACTCGCCCTCGCGGTCCTCATCGGTTGCGAGCACGAGCTGCTCGGAATCCTTGAGGAGGGTCTTCATCTCCTTGATCAGGTCCTTCTTCCTGTCATCGATGACGTATTCAAGCCTATAGTCGTCATCGACATCGACTCCGTACCTGCCCGTCTTCGGCTCTGGTGCAAGATCTGCTATGTGCCCCATCGAGGCGATCACCTTGCATGTCGAGGGCAGGAACCTCGAGATGGTCCTTGCCTTCGTGGGCGACTCGACTATTATGAGGGTCTTCTTGCCTGGATCTGCTATCAAACGGGGCCTCCTATCCTATGCGTGTCAGAATGAAGGCATCCCCCTCCCCGGGATTCGGATTCCTGAAGAGGATCCCGTTCACTATCCCGCTCCCTTCGGTAAGGAATGACAGCTTCATCCTGCCGTCTTCGACATAGAGCCTGTATGAGGATAATGTATCGAACACAAGCCCTAATGCGCTTGTCTGAATGTATGCGGAACTCGAATCATAGTCAATGACAACCTTGTCGACCCTCCACTTCCCCGGACTGAACGGAGAGGTGTTGAACTTCTCCGCATTGCGGCGGTAGGAGATTCCGATCGCGCTGTCGGAATCGTAGTCCACCCACTCGCCGGCAGCAGGATCGGAGAAGGCGTAGAGGGGGAAGATCCTCACCCATTCGCCATCCGTATCCATATAGAATATAAGATATTGCCCCACATCGGGATCGACGGCGGTCTCGACCTTGATCCTCAGGCTCCTCACCTTGCCGCCATTGTCGTCATCGGTGAGGTTGCTCCATTCATAGACGCCATCCCACGCCGTCGTCTTCGCATCGATGAAGTCGGCATCGAGGGTTTCGTTGGATTCTGTGCGTGCGGCAAGGGAAAAGCTGAACGCGGTGTTGGAGCGCAGTCGATCCACGGTGCATTCCCGTGCATCGGCATCCAGCCTGACGATGAAGTCATCGCCGCTGTATATATCATAATAGGCAGCGCCATCAACGCCGTTCCATGAGAGTGAGACCGATGTCGGGAATGATTGGGCCGAAGCATCCAGGCCAGCAGCATGGAAAGAAAGGAGCGAAAACAGAAGAAAACTGACAACTGAAGCCTTTTTTGTCATTTATCTCACCTTGGGCTTCCTTATTATCATGTTTTGGTGCCCCTGTCCATCCCCTGCGCGCGATTGCCACTGCCCCCGATGATGCCTTATCCTCAACGCATGAGAAGATTCATTGCACTGCTTGCTGCCGCCATCCTGCTCCTTGCAGGCTGCCAGGTGACGGAGGACCTCTCCATCGCAGGGGAAGGCGGCACCAGCCATACCGATATACATGTGGAGCAGTTCTTCATCGACGTGCTCTCCGACTTCGCGGAGTTCCTACCCGCCGGCGATGAACCGATGATGGATGCAGCCATCCGCGGCTATGCCTCCGATCTGGAGAAGAGCGGAATGGTATCCGGCGTCGAGTGGGAGAGCCTGGGGGACAACTCCTACACGCTCTCGTTCAGCTATGCATCCCTCAACGATCTACTCGAGACGATGGGCGCAGAGGACCAGAGCCTCTTTGCCCTGACCGACCACAGCCTGTCGTTCCATCTCGACATCGACAGCTATCCGCAGCTCAAGTCGCTTGTGCCGTTCCTCTCCAATCCCAACTTCGAAGTCTATGGGCCTGAGTACAACCAGGGCATGAGCGAAGCCGACTATCTCGACATGATCTACTTCCTCCTGGGCGAGGATGGCCCGGATGCCGTGGCCAACGGCAGCGTATCGGTGCGCATCAGCGTTCCAGGAACGATCGTCAGCGCCTCCGGCTGCGAGATCGTTGCCGACGATGCAGCGATCTTCAGCTTCCCCATCATCGACTTCCTGCTGCTGAACGAACCGATGGCATTCTCCCTCGAGTGGGAGTGATGGAGCATCCAGTCTACGACGAATGACTATCGAGCGGAAGTGGGGAATCCGGAGAAGGCTGCCCAATCACAAGGGAAAGGGCGCATCGATTGATGAACCGCATTGCAACGAGCAGCCTCTCGCTTTGATTATCCGACTATCCTACAATGCTTTACTTGTCCATAGCTGCCTCATCCAGCAGGAACTCCTCTATCCCCAAATAGAGGATGCCGTTCTCATCATACCAGGGGATGATTCCATCTTTCACAACGACGATCTTCCTGAAGGAATCCGACACTCTGGTAAGGGAAGTCGTCTCCTGGATCCGTTTTGATTCTTCATCAACGGAAAGTGCGGACTGGATGTAATACCGTCTGCTTCCTTTGTTGGCGACAAAGTCTATTTCCAGCTGTACGCGGCTGCTTTTTCCTTCTTCATTCCTGCAGTTGTATTCAACAACACCGACGTCAACATCGAAGCCCCTCAGCACCAGCTCGTTGTAGATGATGTTTTCCATGATGTGGTTCTCTTCCTGATGCCTGAAATTGAGCCTAGCGTTGCGCAGTCCGACATCGGAGAAATAGTATTTAAGCGGCGTTGCGATATATCTCTTCCCTTTAATATCATAGCGACAGGCTTTCGAGAGTATGAATGCATCTATGAAATAGTCTAGATATCTGCTGATTGTATTTGCATTTATCTTCACATTCCTGACACTTTGGAATGTATTCGAAAGCTTCGTAGGATTGGTAAGGGAACCTACAGATGAAGATATGATGTTCAGAAGATCCTCGAGAATGGCTTTGTCATTCTGGATATTATTGCGTTCGAGCACATCCCTGATATATACAGTTTCGAAAAGATCCTTGAGGTACTTGCTTTTCTCCTCATGGGAACTCAGATGCAGAACATATGGCATGCCTCCATATGTAAGGTATTCCCTCCATGCATGTCTCTTTTCCCCTTCGAAAGCATCATAGAATTCCCTGTAAGAAAGGGGGAGCACATGCACTTCATCACCACGCCCCCTGAATTCTGTCAGTATATCCAAAGAGAGCATATGGGAATTGCTTCCCGTCACATAAAGATCAACGTTCTTGAGCCTCATCAGGCCAAGGATGACATCAATGAATCCGATCTTCGCTTCTTTCTCATCAAGATATGGATTCTGGATATTCATGACGAACTGGATTTCATCGAGAAAGACATAGAATCTCTCGCTTTTATCCGAAACCCTTGAGCGGATATATCCATCAAGCTTGAGAGGGTTTCTATATACTGCATTCACAGCTTCATCCAAAGCAATTTCGATTATGTTCCCATCCTTTATCCCTATCGAATTCAGATATGAATGATACAGCTCGAAAAGCAGAAAGGATTTACCAGACCGGCGAACACCTGTAATCACCTTTACAAGGCCGTTATCCCTTTTCGAAATGAGTTTTTCAAGATATCGGCTACGCTCAATGACCATTCCGGTCCCTCCCTTTTTGTGTATAACGTATATTTGCGTCTATACGCATTTTTAATTCGAGTTCAGTATATCGCATCATTCATCGAAGGCAAATCCCTTCTGCAGAAACGCCACCCAAGGGATCCTTGCGTATCATCTGCGCCTTCGGTCGCATCTGCATGTTTGGCTTTGCAGTTCTCAGTGCCCCCTACTCTTCTTGAACCCGTGGCTTTGCCGACAGCTTACTTCGGATTCCACCTTGCGATGGACAACCTTGCTGTTCAGCTAGAGATAAGCACTGCAACTCCCTCAAGGGTCTCTCACCCTCTAGCAATGAACCATGCCAGTCACACATCAAAAAAACCTCGATCCAGAACGTGGATCGAGGTTCTCTGCATTTTTCGTTTAATCTGGATTTTGACTTAAAGCCGCCTGTCGGATTCGAACCAACGACCCCGAGATTACAAGTCACGTGCTCTGGCCAGCTGAGCTAAGGCGGCGATTCAACGGTGCAAGGTTAAAGCATCCGGGGTA
>CALXXR010000052.1 GCA_944392735.1 uncultured Spirochaetaceae bacterium
TGTCAATCAGTCTCTTGTGTGTTCTCATCTCGAACTGTTCGCGACTCTTCTTGTCTACATGTGGCGATCTGAGGACAGTATACCTGTTGATACGAGTCGGGAGAGGTACTGGGCCCGAAACTCTGGCGCCCGCCTTCACAACTGTCTGAACGATTGCCCTGGAGCTCTGCTCCACAAGCTCAACGTCAAATCCTCTCAGCTTAACCCGGATTCTTTCATTTGCCATTTTTCTTAAATCTCCAAAAATCAGCGTCCGCCGGGAAGGCCCCGGCAGACGACTTAGTCTGTTACTCGACGATCTCGGTTACCTGACCGGAAGCGACTGTCCTACCGCCCTCGCGGATAGCGAAGCGGAGTCCCTTGTCCATAGCGACCGGGTGGATCAGATCGACATTGATTGTCGTGTGATCGCCAGGCATGACCATCTCCTTTCCTTCCGGAAGGTGGACAGTTCCTGTGATGTCGGTCGTCCTGAAGTAGAACTGAGGCCTGTAGCCATCGAAGAACGGTGAGTGGCGGCCGCCCTCTTCCTTGGAGAGAACGTACACTGTTCCGACGAACTTCTGGTGAGGTGTGATCGAGTTCGGCTTTGCAAGGACCTGACCACGAACGACTTCCTTCTTGTCGATACCGCGGAGGAGAGCTCCGATGTTATCGCCAGCCTGGCCCTCGTCGAGGATCTTGTTGAACATCTCGACACCGGTGACGACTGTGTTCTGCGTCTCCTTGATTCCGACGATCTGGACAGGATCGTTCACGTGGACGACACCACGCTCTACCCTACCAGTGACAACGGTTCCACGGCCGGAGATCGAGAAGATGTCCTCGATAGGCATAAGGAACGGCTGATCGACTGCCCTCTCCGGAAGCGGGATGTAGCTATCCATAGCCTCGAGAAGCTCGTCGATGCACTTCGTAGCCTCAGGATTGTCGGGCTGCGTCATTGCGAGGTATGCAGATCCCCTGACGACAGGAGCGTTGGCTCCATCGAAGCCATACTCTGTGAGAAGATCCCTCATCTCCTCCTCAACAAGGTCAACGAGCTCAGGATCATCGACCTGATCGCACTTGTTGATGAAAACGATGATTGCAGGTACGCCTACCTGGCGAGCAAGGAGAAGGTGCTCCCTTGTCTGAGCCATAGCGCCATCAGTTGCAGCAACGACGATGATAGCTCCATCCATCTGAGCTGCACCCGTGATCATGTTCTTGATGTAGTCAGCGTGGCCCGGGCAGTCGACGTGAGCATAGTGCCTGTTCGTGGACTGGTACTCAACGTGCCTCGTGTTGATGGTGATACCACGAGCCTTCTCCTCTGGTGCATTGTCGATTGCATCATAAGCAAGGGCCTTGTCACCGAACAGCTTTGCACAGTGCATTGTGATAGCAGCTGTAAGGGTGGTCTTGCCGTGGTCGACGTGACCGATCGTACCTACGTTTACATGTGGCTTGGTTCTTTCGAATTTTTCCTTAGCCATCAGTTCCTCCTTGTGGCCTTTGCCACAAAAACAAAGATATCCAATAAAGGCCCAAGCCTTTATATCTCCAAGAGACAGCTGATCGCGTCAGGAATACAGGGGTTTCCAGAGGTCGGCGGGTGCAGACCCGACGACAATGGCCATCATTCTGAAAAAAGACCTTTTCCGGAACCACCTTATCGCCATCGGCAATCGGTTTGGCTCTTCTGCCCGACACGCCGCAAAAGGGCATGGTCAGACACCTTGCCTAATCTACACAAATGCAAATTCTTTGTCAACCTGTTTTCAACTCTTTTCAGGAAAATGAGTTACAAAGCTCCTTCTCCATGAGCTGGTTATGGAGCGCAACGCCATGCCTGATTACGGTGTTGTCACGCACAACTCTATATCCCATATGGAGAAAGAAGCCTTTTGCAGTATCGGAGGCATACACATGGGCAGTACCGCATAGCCTGGATTCCAAGGCAGAGAGCAGCAGCTTCCCCACTCCATGCCCCGAAGCGGATGGAGAGACATAGAGCATATCGATGCAGCACGTGGGGATATCGGCGCTGCCGAAGCCTACGACAGCACCATCATCCACCGCCACAAGCGAGTACTGGTCCATGAACCTCTCCGCCCAAGCCTCCGGATCGATATCATCCGGGGCCCAGGCAGCGAGCTCTGCAGGCGTATATTCGCCTCCGCATAATCCATGCACGCTCTCATAAAAGAGAGCGGCTATGGATGAAGAATCAGATGATTCAAGCCTGCGGAACCTCACCTCGTCCTCCAGACATAGCCTCCCTAATCTGAGCAAGGTACACATCAAGCTGCGATTCAAGAAGGGCAAGCTTATCGTCATCATATGAATGACCTTCGAATGCGAACTCCACAACATCTCCCAGATATCCAAACTGTCCATCATCAGCTTTTCCGACAGTCGCGCTGAAGCTGAAGCGATTGGGATCATCATTCGACAATCTGAAGACACCATTCGTGAATTCATATATATCACCAGATTTCGTATAATCAGCGCTTATCTGGCAGGACAGATATTCCTGACCATTGGCACTCATACCGACTTTGCCGGATTCAGATGCACTGCTAGGCGTGAACTCCAGGAATCCACCAGCGTTTGTGTTGTCCATGAAGCACAGCATTGAATAAATGCCATTCAAAGCACTGATGTTCCTCACCCATTCAAGATCATATGCCCTATTGCCGATTACAAAATCATTCGGGACGCTTTCGACGCTGCCGCCAGTGGTGGACAGCCAGCTTTCATCAAGCATGCCATCGATATGATCCGCCATCATCACAGAACCATCTTCCTCATCGATGAACATAGCTCCGAAATCAGAGAATTCCGTCGTTGACGACATGGCAGACATATCCGTCTTCATGTCGATGGCTCCCGATAAGTACACATGGTCCCCAGCAATTGAGAAGTCTATCGGAATACCAACATGCACCGCGGAAACATATGGCTGGTCAGCTGTCTCCCCCGTCATTGGATTGCTTACTGTATATGTGTCGACAACGAAATATGCAGCCGACTGGTCTACATCATCAACATCAAGGATGGGGAACGTTCCTGTCGAGTTTCCTATTTCAGCAATCCGAGTGATTATATATGCGTTCAAGCTGCCAATGCTCTTTCTTATAGCATTCAGATCGCCAGGAAGGTCATCAAATGTTGGCTTAACAGCGGGGATGCCGGAGAATATGTCATCAAGCTCGATCGTGGGGCTATCATTGACCTTTATCTCCACAACGGTTCCCATTGGAACCGGCATGACCTTAACATCGGTGAAGTTGATCTTGCCATTAGTATCTTCAGATATCATCCCAGTGGCTTCTATCGGATCGGAATCTTCACCAAATGCAATGGAAAGATCATTGCCATCAGCCTTCAGATCCGTGGATGAGATGACCTTGTAGCCCTGAATAGCATTGCCATTAAGCATGATTTCATACCGAACATCACCGCTTACTTCCAAATTATTGTGATTGAATCTCGCAAATGTCACCGTGAACTGCTTTGTGCCTATCTCTGGCCCTGAAGCAGCATTCGAAGCTGGCACTTCCTCTTCTGGCGCATCCCATTTGATGGTTGCGGTTGCATCGTTGCCTTCCATTGCAGTCTGAAGACCTGTTGAGATGAATGACCTTGGCTCAAATTCGATCAGAAACTCCTTTGCAGCCTGCTCCTTGCTTGAAGAGGTGCTCCCCCCCCCGCCACCACCGGGGTTTGTTCCGGGCTCTTCAACAGGCGTCTCCGGCTCGTCAGGAGCGTTGTCAGGGCCGCCTGTGCATGAAACGATCATGAGCAGTGCCGCAAGCAGCATTATGATGATAGATGCTCTTCTCATAGCGTCCTCCCACGTGGCATATTGTCCAATGCCTTCCAATTGGATACTTTACAGCGAGGAGTTCGATATGAAAAGCATTGAATACAAGACAAGCGGAACATGCTCGAAGGTCATCACGTTCGATCTTGATGACGATAACAGGATCCACAACCTGAAGTTCGTAGGAGGCTGCAATGGCAATCTCCAGGGAATCGGCAAGCTCTGCGAGGGCATGAAGGCCGATGAGATCATCGACAGGGTCAAGGGGATAAAGTGCGGCTTCAAGTCCACATCATGCCCCGATCAGCTGTCGAAGGCGCTCACAGAGGCCGTGCAGTGATCAGATGTTGATGCCTCTGGCGGTGAGGAATGCGACGAAGTCGTTGTATATCGTGATATCTGCGATGACTTCCTCGCCGTCGAGCGCGATCCCTTGGCAGGATGTGAGGGCGATGAAGTCGGAGACGGTTATCACCTCATCCTTGTCCGCTCTCTCGAAGAGGTAAGGGACGCTGGATTCGCGGAAGCTGTCGTTTCCATGGCGCCTCTCCCAATCGGTGATCATGGCGACGGTCGAGCGCTGCGAGAGCCATCCCTCGATCTCGCGCATGGGGGTGCGTATGAACCTCCTGGCATATGCCGTGAGGGAGTAGTAATCGTCGTAATCAGGAATCATGGCACCATTCTAGCAGGTGATATGGCATTAAGAAACCTCCCCGATCGGGGAGGCTTCGTTCTCTCTTGGCGAGGACTACCAGCGGAAGTGGCTGAATGCCTTGTTCGCATCCGCCATTCTGTGGACGTCTTCCTTCTTCTTGAAGGCTGCGCCTGTCGAGTTGTATGCATCCATGAGCTCATCTGCGAGCTTATCGCTCATGCTCTTGCCGTTGCGTGCGCGAGCTGCTGCGATGATCCAGCGCATTGCAAGCGCTTCCCTTCTCTCCTCCCTGATCTCGACAGGGACCTGATAGGTGGCGCCGCCAACCCTTCTGGACTTGACCTCAACAACCGGCTTGACGTTGTCGACAGCCTTGGTGAAGACATCAAGCGGGTTCTCTCCGCTCTTCTCGCCGATCTCCTTCATAGCCGTATAGAGGATGCGTGTCGATGTGCTCTTCTTGCCATCGATCATCATGCGGCAGATGAACTTCTCGACGACGGTGCTGTGGTAGATCGCATCTGGTGTAGCCTTCCTGGCCGGAGCTTTTCTATCTCTTGACATATCTTCCTCCTATCAGGCCTTTGGCTTCTTCGCACCATACTTGGAGCGGCTGCGCTTGCGGTCCGCGACTCCGAGGGTATCCTTGGTACCGCGGATGATGTGATACCTGACACCCGGGAGGTCCTTGACCCTTCCTCCCCTGATGAGCACAACGGAGTGCTCCTGGAGGTTGTGGCCAATGCCAGGGATGTAGGCAGTGACTTCGATTCCGTTCGAAAGGCGCACACGGGCTACCTTCCTGAGAGCTGAGTTCGGCTTCTTCGGGGTTACTGTCATAACCCTGGTGCAGACTCCTCTCTTCTGCGGGCAGCCCTGGAGAGCCGGAGACTTTGTCTTCGACTTCGAGGTTTCCCTGCCCTTTCTGATAAGCTGACTAATAGTAGGCATCTTACGATACACTCCTTCATAATGATCCGCCCCTCTCACAGCTGGGGGATCTATGCCGCACAGGCGGCACATCTATTCAGTCGGTGGTCAGCATGAGAACTGCCGCAAAGTCCCGAAGCGGGGCGCCGACAGGCGCCTCACTCCTCGAATGGGCCTTCGTCTATATCGACAGGTTCTCCCACCGTCTTCATATCACCAAGCTCTTCTGCGTCGAAGTCGTCGGCATAGGCCGCGGGATCGACCTTCTGCTCCCTCCTGGCCCTATCGACTTCCTTCTGCAGCTCAAGGAGCTTCTCATCCTCATCGAGGTGCACGCTTCTGTAGCGCTTCATACCCGTTCCAGCAGGAATCAGGTGACCGATGATGACGTTCTCCTTGAGGCCTCTCAGCTCATCCTTCTTACCAGCAATGGCGGCATTGGTCAATACCCTCGTTGTGGAGAGGAACGACGCTGCCGAGATGAACGAGTCGACGGAGAGGGCTGCCTCGGAGACGCCCTGGAGGACAGGACGCGCGATAGCCGGCGTCTTGCCCTGCCTCTTCATCTCGTCGTTGACGCGATCGAAGAGGTTCTTGTATACGCGCTGCATCTTGAAGAACTGCGTATCTCCTGCGCGGAGGAACTCGACCTTGCGGAGCATCTGGGGGATGATGATTCCCAGGTGCTTCTCATTGATCTCGACGCCCTGCATCCTGTAGACCTTCTGGATCTCGTTGACGAGGAAGGAGAGCACGGCATTCTCGCCGAGGACATCGAGGACCTCGCGGGATGTGACGGGCTCATCGCAGAGCGGCTCGCCTGCCTTGACCTCATCGCCTTCGCGGACGAGGAGAAGGGCATCCTTGGTATATACCTTATGCGGATGCAGCGATCCGAATGCATCGCGGATCGTGACCGTGGTCGTCGATCCATTGGCTGCACCGGCCTGCACTCCAACGACAGTACCCGTGACGCGTGCAAGGATGATCGGGTTGACCTTGTTCGACGAGGAGACCTTGCCATGCCTTGCCTCGAAGAGGGAGTCGACCTGCGGAAGACCTCCAGCGATATCCTTCGTCGTCGTGCTGTCCTTGGAGACCTTCGCGATCGTATCGCCGGCCTCCACCCTCTCGCCCTTCTCCTTGACGACCATGTATGCGCCGCCGGGGATCTGGTACTGGTTGATCTCGCCGCTGTCCGTGCGTACGACGACGGATGGGCGGAACGCACCAAGGTGCGAGCTGGGAACGACGAGCATCTCGACGTCGCCTGCCTCATTGAAGATCCTTCTGTAGGACTTGTCCTCGACGAAGTCGTTCATCTCCTCGACGACTCCAGACTCCTCGACGATGATCGGCTCGGAGAACGGATCGAAGGTGATGATCGCGTCGCCTTCGGGAACGACCTGGCCTTCGGCGACCATGAGCTCGGAGCCAGCCGGCACCTGATACTCAGCCTCCGGACCGACCACGAACGTCCTCATGCCGCTTCCTGCAGCATCCTGGACCTGAAGGAGCCTTCCGTTCTCGAGAGCGACCTCATCGCGGCCGTTCTTCCTGTAGAACGGATATCCCTTGCCGACTGCCTCGCCGTTCTGCACCAGGAGCTCATCGAACTGTCCG
>CALXXR010000053.1 GCA_944392735.1 uncultured Spirochaetaceae bacterium
CTCCAAGAAGGCTTACGCCTTCTGCCGTGTACCTCTCCCTCAGGGGCGTTCTCGCGATATCGTAGACATCCGAGGAGGAGTAGCTGGGCTTCGAAGGCGTCCCCTGCACCGCGGTCCTCGAGCAGTCCCCGTAGCGTATCTTGATGCCGACCGTGCGAGGCACCTTCCTCTCCTCGAGAGCCCTGAACATCACGTCCTGGGACATCTCCAGCAGATAGCTGTCGAGGGCATCGTAGCCGTATACATCGGGATAGAACGTCTCCTCAGTGGATATCGAATGGGATTTCGCCTCGCCCTGGAATATCCCGGGGTCGATGCCCCTTGCCACGAGGTACAGGAACTCGCCGCTGCTCTCGCCGAACATCCTCTTCAGCTGCTCCTCGCTGTAGGCTCTGAGCGTCATCGTCGTCCGTATCCCCCTGCGCTCCAGGCTCTGCAGCATCGAGTCGCCGACGCCCCACAGCTTCTTCAGTCCGACGGAATCGATGAAGATCTCCTCCTTGCCATGGGGGACGATGGTGAGGCCATCGGGCTTGCGGTAGTCCGAGGCCAGCTTGGCTATGAACCGCGACGAGGCGACGCCTATGGACACGGTGAGCCCCGTGGCTTCCATGATCATCTGCTTGAGATTCCGCGCAGCCTTCCCTGGCAGGGGATAGATGCGCTCCATGCCAGTGAGGTCCAGGAACGCCTCATCGATCGATATCTGCCTGAAGCCCGGGGCGAAGTCCTCGATGATCTGCATCACGCGCTGGCTCATCTCTGAGTATCTCCGCATGCGTCCTGGGACGCAGATCGCATCCGGACAGAGCCTGAGGGCCGTCGTCATCGGCATCGCGCTGTGCACGCCGTACTTCCTCGCTTCGTATGAGCAGGTTGAGGCGACATGCCGAGGCCCTGGGGTTCCGATGATCAGCGGCCTGCCCCTGTATTCAGGGTGGTCCAGCATCTCGACGGATGCGAAGAATGCATCAAGATCGATGTGGAAGAATACCGAACCCATGTGCAAAGTATACCACGGAGCCGGATTCTGATATAATCGCATGCGATGAAGCGACTGGTTGCGATCCTCCTGTCAGCACTCTGCATGCTGTTCAATCTTCCCGCATTCTCCGTAACCGACGAGAATCCGCTCGACAGCCCGCTGAGCTCGGTCTCGTACTCGGGAAGGTTCTCCGATGTCTTCTCCAATCCTGCTGCGCTTCCTCTCATAGAGACGGAGACGGGTCCGTTCGCATTCTCGCTCTCCGGTGCCGACAGCCTCGATTCATCCCTCTTCGGCTCCGATCCGATGCCGCTGCTGCAGAACCAGAAGTGGAACATGCAGGCATCGTTCATCGCACGCTATGTCGCGCTTACCGCGTTCTTCGGCACCGAGTTCGAGCGTCTCCGCCCCGACGATCTGCAGTATGACATCCATTCCTCGCTGCACATCGAGGTGGATATGGCCTATGCCGTGCCGCACCTGTCGATGGGGCTGAGGGTCTCCGGCGGAAACAAGATGATACGCCAGAACAGGACGATAGACAGCTTCCCCTTGATCTTCGCCAATGCCTGGTTCTCCCCGTTCGAGAGGGAGTCCGGAAGCGAGTCGTTCGATGTAGGCGCCGGTGCGATCATCACATTCGGGCCCGTCTCGGGAGGCTTCTATGTCGGCGAGATCCTCACGCTGCGCTCCGACAGCCTCTACTTCGGCTGGGACGCGCTCGCGGAGTCGACGACGCTGTCGCTCTCGGTCGGGGCAGGGCGCTTCACGAAGTCGGGGGACCTGCGGTTCTTCAGGCCCCGCGGATCCATATCCATGACAGGACTCGTCGATGCCAGCACGCGCAAGGTGGAGCTGGAGGCGGAGCTTACGTTCCAGTTCCTTCCCGAGTCATCGGCAACGCTGGCGATCTCATATCTCGAGATGAGCCATTCCGTCTTCTCGTTCAATCCTGCCAATGGCTACATAGGCGTATTCCTGCGAGGCGAGGGTGCCGGCTTCTCCGGAACGATCGGATTCATGTTCAAGGCGACGGACTTCTCATCGTTCTCGCCGTCGATAGCCTTCTCATACGTCAGCTGACAGGCAGCGAGAGCGTGAATACCGAGCCCTTGGAAAGGGCGCTTTCAACCTTTATCGTGCCTTTATGGATGATGGCGATGTGCCTCACGATCGAGAGGCCGAGGCCGGTTCCTCCCGATTCCCTGCTCCTTGCCTTGTCGACGCGGTAGAAGCGCTCGAATATCCTGGGAAGGTCCTCCTCGGCGATGCCGTAGCCTTCGTCGGAGACGATGAAGTCGATCATATCGCCTCGCCTCTTCGTGCATACCTTGACCGATGTGCCCTGGGGAGAGTAGGAGATCGCATTCACGACGAGGTTCACGAGCGCCTGCACCACAAGCGACTCGTTGCAGATGATCGACTCCCCGGCTGAGGCGTATTCCACGGCTATGTCCCTGCTTCCTGCCTTGTACTGCGTATAGGCCTTGACCTCCTGCAGTATCCTTGAGTCGCTCGTCTTCTCCATCGTGGGCTCTATCTCGGTCCTGTCGAGGGATGTGAGAAGCAGCAGATCCCCTATGATCCTCTCCATATGCGCGGCGTTCTTCTGGATGATCCTAGCAAAGCCCTTGCGCTCCTCCTCCGAGAGATCCTCCTCGGCAAGCGTCTCCGAGAATCCGGATATCGCCGTGAGCGGCGTCTTGAGTTCATGGGAGACATTGGAGACGAAGTCCTTGCGCACCATCTCAAGGCGCTCGAGCATCGTCACATCGCTGAATGTCGCGACCGCATACTTCTCATCGAGGAGCGTTATGCAGAACTCATACTGCTTCTCGCGCCCCTTGCCCCTGACGACGGCATCGCTGCCTATCGCATCATGGTAGCTGGTTATCCTGAACGTCTGCTGCCCGCCATCGCGGAAGACATCATCCACGCGGCTCTCGAGCTCGCTTCCTGAGAAGAGCTCCTCGAGCATCTTGCCCCTGAGCGGCTCCTTCCACCCAAGCATCCTGCCTGCGCTTGCGTTGGCAAGCCCGATCCTGTGCTTGCGGGAGATCAGCAGCACCCCCTCTCCCATGGCCTCTATGATCTGCAGGTACCTGTCCTTGTCACCCCTCTTCTTCGGCATATCTGTACCCAACCCCCCAGACGGTCCTTATCGAATTGCCCTTGGCGCCCAGCTTGCGGCGGATGGCTGCGATCTGCACATCGATCGAGCGCTCCGTAACGGGATAGTCATCCCCCTTGATCCTCTCTATTATCTCGGATCTGGCAAGGACCCTTCCTCCAGCGCTTATGAGAGCGCGGAGCATGTCGAATTCCGTTGCAGTGAGCGTCACGGGGCTATCATCCACCGTGCATCTCCGCGTCTCCGGATCGAGGTAGATGCCGTTCTCCGTGCGCAGGGCGCCCTGGACTTCCCTGTGCTCTGCCCGGCGTATGACGGACCGTGCCCTTGCAACGAGTATCTTGGGGGAGAACGGCTTCGTGATGTAGTCGTCTGCGCCAAGCTCCAGCGATGAGATGATCTCCGCCTCATCCGTCAGAGCCGATGCCATGATCACGGGCAGGTCCTTCTCCGGCCCTTCCGTCCTTATATGCTTCAGCACATCGATTCCGGACATCCCCGGCAGCAGGATGTCGAGTATGGCGAGGGAATACCCTCCCCCCGAGAGCTTCTCCACCGCCTCGTTTCCATTGGCTGCGGTATCGACATCGAAGCCGTTCGCCTTCAGGTGGAAGGCGATGAGCATGCTTATGTCCCTGTCATCCTCGACGACGAGTATCCTCATACGCCAGATGCTACAGTCTGGGCAGGAAAAAGACAAGGAAGCCCCCATATGCTATGCTCGAATCGATGCTATCTGCCACAGGTCTCGATTTCACAGGAAGCCCCGAGCTCTTCAGGGATCTCCAGAACAGGGGAGAGGAGCTGCTCATCAGCGCCGGAAGGCGCCTGATGCAGCGCGTGCGCTCTCCCTTCGTGCTGATAGTCACGTGCGACAGGGCAGAGGCCATCGCGGAGGCGCCTGTTCCGCACGAGGCATTGGAGAGGGCGCTCTTGCTCAATCCGATAGCCGTATCCCATGCCAGGTATTCCATTCCAGAGGAGGAGACGATCAGGCACGCGTTCCTCCTCGCAAGCGGCATCATCTCCCCGCTCTTCGGCGAGGATACGGTCCAGGGGCAGATAGGGGAGGCTGCAGCTGCGGCAAGGATCATCGGCTCCTCGTCGCCTTATCTGGATAAGCTCCTGAACATGGCCGTGGCATTCTCCAAGCGCATGCATACCGGACAGAAGCTCCGCGTATTCGACCAGACGATCGTGGATGCGGTCGCAAAGCGCGTGAAGGGGTGCAGAAGGCTTCTGATCGTCGGCTCGGGGGAGGCGGCAAGGGCCATCGCAGCTGCCGTATCGGACCGCCATGATGTCAGCATGACGCTCCGGGATCCATCCAAGACGTTCCTCACGCCTCCCGGCGTCGCGGCGGTGCCATATGAGGAGCGGATGGAGATGGCTCTTTCATCCGATGCCGTCATCTCCGCATCCTCCGGGCTCTATCTGACATTCTCTTCAGATGAGATATCAAGGCTGGGAGGCCGCCTTCTATTCGATCTATCATCCCCTCCGGATCTGCCGGACACGGAAGGCATCATCCGTATTCCCGACCTTGGCGTGGACGAGCCCGAGAAGAGGCGGATCATCGAATACGTGGAGAAGGAAGCGGAGAAGGAGGCGCTCTCATATGCTTCCTGGATCGGGCGCTCAAGGAGCATGCCGGAGATCGGCATCATGGCCGATGGCGTCGCATACGAGGCGATGCGAAGGCTCTCGGGCGTGATCTCCTCGCTGTCCCTTCCAGAGGAGGATGACCGCTCCCTCCGCGAATCGGTGCTGGATAGCGTACGCAAGGCGTATATCGCAAAGACGATCGGAAGGAAATAGCATTCCTTCCCAGCAGATGGTACAATCATCGTCATGGATACCGAATACAGAATGATCAGGGCGTCCGATGCCCCAGCTCTCCTGGATTTCCTCAGGGCCGTTGCAGGCGATACCGACAACCTTGCCATGTCGGTCGCCGATGTCGACAGGATGGATGAGAGCTCCGAGGAGCTCTTCATAGCAGAGATCAGGAGATCGCAGTCGATCTATGCGATATCGATCACGGATGGAGAGATCAGCGGAACCTGCGAGATAAGCATCCCGCAGCGCCTGCGCATGAGGCATCGCGGCGAGCTCGCAATAGCTGTCAGGAAGCAGTACTGGGGGACTGGCATCGCGCAGCATCTCTATGATTATGCGATATCGGAGGCGAAGGAGCGCGGGATAACGAAGGTGTCTCTCTCCGTCAGGGCCGACAACGAAAGGGCAAAGGCCTTCTACAGGCGCAATGGCTTCGTGTCGGAAGGAATGGACACAAGGCTTTTCAGCATCGATGGCGAGTATGTCGATGGGGAGCGCTTCGGCCTCATACTCTAGAAGCTGGGCTGGACATTCCAGGGGAAAAAGGGTATAAAACCCCACGTACCGAATGCCGTCCGGCATTCTCCATTCGCGCCCTTAGCTCACCTGGATAGAGCAACTGCCTTCTAAGCAGTAGGTGATTGGTTCGAATCCAATAGGGCGTATCGCGAAGCTGTCCACGATTGATCAAGGGCAGCTTCTTCTT
>CALXXR010000054.1 GCA_944392735.1 uncultured Spirochaetaceae bacterium
GATCGATGTATACGCCGCGCTCGAGGAAGAAGCCGCATTTCTCAGCGAGCTCCGGAAGAGGATTCTGGAGTCCATCGAAGACTTGCGTGAGGAGTTCAGGCCCAAGCTCTACGGAGAGCATCTCGCCTGTGAACTCGACATCGTCGCCCACCTTGATCCCTCCGGTCATCTCATACACCTGGAGCGAAGCGATGCCGTCCGTGATCCTGATTATCTCGCTCTTGAGCCTAGTGCCGCCTACGGATATGTAGCCGACCTCGTTCTTTATAACCTGTCCGTCGAAGGCGACATTGACCATGTTGCCATTGACGCCAGTGACATGTCCCTTTGATGCTGACATACCGACTCCTTACCTCTTTATATTCCCTTCGATGACCTTGTAGAGCCTATCGAATTCAGCCCTGCCCCTCTTCTCGTCGAAGGCATTCGCCCGCTCGAGTATCTGCAGCTTCAGGGCATAGATCATCAGCGCCGTCGATGAGAACGGCGATCCCTTCTCCCTCGATGTGAGGAAGTCGAAGCAGAGCGAGAGTATCGCCTTCTCGCCCTCCAGCGGATCCTTGTTCTCCACGATCTCCCTTGCCGCGCCGTCAAGGGTCCTGTCCACCTCCGCATCATCGTAGCCGGCAAAGCCAAGGCGCTCGGCCCTGATCCGGCATATCGACGCGGAGAGGCGTCCGGCGAAATCCTGCCACTCCCTCACGATGGGAAGGGTGGCATCGCCGGTCGAGCCGCCGAAGACGGCAAGGCTCAGATCGCTGTAGTCGCTCTTCGAGAGATGCTCTGCGGCCTTCGACATGAAGTCCGAATAGGACATGGGGGCTTCCCTGTCCATCCTGAGCATCGGAAGAGACGCAGCGAAGTAGTAGTATTCTGCCATTATGCGAGGATCTCCCTCAGGCTGTCCGAAAGATAGGGCATCAGGAGCTTTGCGCACTCATCAGCTGAATAGTCGACATATCCCGAACCATCCTTCTCCACGACTCTGAAGCCCGCGGATATAGCCGCGGAGGGCCTTACCTCAAGGCCTTTCCTGACAGTATCCGCGAATGAGCCGGAGAGCGTCTTCCTGAGCGCCTCGGCATCGGATGGGGAGACCTCCACCGCCTTTGATGAGATGTCGCCTTCGATGACTGCCGCGATCATCGATGCAAGGGCATCGCCCTTCATCGCTTCGCTGGCAGCGTCGCGGAGGATCGAGGTGTACTTCTCCTCGATGCTGCGCTTTACGGAAAGCGCTGCGTCGCGCGCCGCCTGCCTGACGGATGCTTCTGCCGAGGTCTTCTCGAGCTTCGCGCCTTCCGCTGCCTCCGAGAGGATGCGGCTGCTCTCCGCCTTCGCCTGGGCGACGATCGACTCGGCTTCCTTCCTGGCCTCGGCGATCATCCTCTCGCTCTCCGCCTTGGCGCTCTCTATGCCATCCTTCCTGATGGAGGCGATAAGATCCTGAATCTGCTGTTCCATTATCTGTCCCTCATGCAAAAAACTGCAGAATATTGTACTGCAGTCGTTACGCAAAAGCAAACAAGATTGTGAAAGTACCGTGTTTTCCTTATGATGGGGCTGTGGATATCGAAGACATATTCTCGCGGCCCCTTCCCGTCAGGGGCATCATCGCGATAAGGAACCTAAGGACTGGAAGGATATACCTGGAGAAGACGGAGGATGCCGTCAAGGCATTCTCCTCCGAGCGCTTCAGCCTCGATCTGGCGATGCATCCGTGCACTGAGCTGCAGGAGGAGTATGCCTCCCTCGGGCTCGAGCTTTTCACGATCGAGCTCGACACGGAGGCGGATGACGGAGACGACCTCGACGCCCTTCTTGAGAAGAGGAGGACGCAGCTCGAGGCCGAAGGCATCAGCCTCTATCGGACCTGATCAGATTCCTCACGCCCTCCACGGCGACGCGGATCGCGGGATCGGTGTCGTGCATGACAGGGTTGTCGAGCCCCTTCTTCGCCCTCTCCTGGTTGGATACCACGAAGAACGCTGAGCCAGCGCGGGCTCCAAGATGGGCAGCGACGGTGAATATCGCAGCGCTCTCCATCTCCGAGGCAAGCACGCCAAGCCTCTTCCACGCCTCCCATTTCGCCTCAAGCTCGCCGCTTATCGGCATCTTCTCAGGCTCATGCTGGCCATAGAAGGAATCCTTGCACTGCACGACGCCCGTATGATAGCGATAGCCGAGTGCGGAGGCTGCGCTGCAGAGCGCGGAGACGGTTTGGAAATCGGCGACGGCGGGGAACTCGATCGGAGCATACTCGCGGCTGGTCCCCTCCATCCTCACGGCACCGGTTGCGACGACGACATCGCCGCCCATCACAGAAAGCGCGATGCCTCCGCAGGTGCCCATGCGGACGAAGGTATCGGTTCCGCACCTGTACAATTCCTCCATCGCGATCGATGCAGATGGACCTCCGATGCCGGTGGAGACGACGGAGACCTTCTCCCCTTCCAGATAGCCTGTGTAGGTGCAGAACTCCCTGTTGTCCGCAACGGGCCTGGCATCATCGAGATATGCTGCGATCAGAGGCACCCTCTTCGGATCCCCTGGCAGGATCGCATAACGACCTACATCGCCTTTCCTGATATGAAGATGGTACTGGATTCCTGCTCCATCCGTGAGATCGACCATGGCTCACCTCCGCCACAATGATACCACATAATGCGCTGGGGATATAAACAAACGGACGGAATCCGGCTAGAATGTGCGGGCTATGAAGGAACAGAAAGCCATCCTGCTGCTGCTTGCAACATCGTTCATCTGGGGATTCTCATTCGTCGCCCAGTCCGTCTCATCCGAGAGCATCGGACCGTTCACGTTCAATTCGATAAGGATGCTGATAGGGTCGCTGACGCTGCTTCCCGTCGTCATCCCCGTCTTCAGGAGGCATCGCGGAGACAGGGTCTACATGAAGAAGGCCCTGATCGGAGGGATCCTCTGCGGCATATGCCTCGCCGCCGCCTCGATCGTGCAGCAGATCGGGATATCGATGTCGGGTGCTGGAAAGGGAGGCTTCATAACCAGCCTCTACATCGTCATCGTGCCATTCCTGTCGCTTGCCCTCGGGCAGAGGATAAGGAAGGCCGTCTGGCTGAGCGCAGCAATCGCCATCGTCGGCATGTACCTGCTTTCGATAGGCGAAGGCTTCTCGATATCGAAGGGGGACCTCTACCTCATCGCCTGCGCATTCCTCTTCGCGATCCACATCATGATCATCGACCGCGTTGGGAAGGACCTCGAGGGAATAGAGCTTTCATTCCTGCAGTTCCTCTCCGCCGGCATCATCGCATCCGTCGGATTCCTCTTCGAGGGAACGAAGGCATCGGCTGTGGCCTCGGCCTGGCTGCCGATCCTGTACGCCGGCATCTTCTCATGCGGCATCGCCTATACGCTCCAGGTCATAGGGCAGAAGTACGTCAGGCCATCGCGCGCCGTATTCGCGCTCTCGCTCGAGAGCGTGTGGGCAGCCATCGGAGGCGCAATGATACTCTCCGAGCGATTGTCCGCGAAGGAGCTCGCGGGATGCGCGCTTGTCTTCGCAGCCGTGCTGATCGCCGAGATCGAGCCTCAGAAGAGCTCGACGTAGGTCTTGCCCATCCCTCCATCCTCAGGCCTAGCGAAGCGGTAGTCCTTCACTTCCCGCCTCTTCTTCAGGTGCTCATGTATGCCCCTCGAGAGGATCCCATCGCCGTAGCCGTGGATGATTGAGAAGGAAGGGAGGGAGGAAAGCAGCGCTGCCTCGATCTGGTCATCGACCCTCTCAATGGCCTCCGAGAGCGTCATGCCTCTCAGATCGATCGTATAGTCCGCCCTCTTCGAGCTCCTGCCGTATTCGACCGCAGCCTTGCGTTCCTCCTTCGGGGCATGGCGGACCATGCGCCTCGGGATCTCCATCCTCAGGCCGTTCTCAAGCGAGACGGAGACCTTCGATCCGGATATGGCAAGGACATGGCCATAGGTCGAGGCGCTTCCGCAGAGCACTGCATCGCCGACCTCGATCGGGGAGTCATCGTCGATGACGGGCTCCTCTTCCTCCCTGATGAGGGATTCCTCCCTCGCCTTCTCCTCCTCCACGGATTTCATGTAGGCCTTCACCCGCTTCGTCTTCTCGGGAGTGAGGCTGCCGGTGCGCACATCCATGACGAGGCGCTCCAGCTCCCTGCGCGTCTTCCTGAGGTAATCGCCGATCTCCTTGACGCCTTCCTTCCTCAGCTCGTTCTCCCTGCGCTCAAGCTCCTTCTCCTTTCTTTCGAACTCCTCCGCTGCCTTCTCCTCCCTCTTCTTGAGGATGGCCATCTCCGTGATCTTCCTATCGAGCGCCCTCTCCTTCGAGAGGAGCGCGCGGATGATCCTACCGGAGGCGGCATCTCCCCCCTGGAGCGCAAGCGAAGCGGCATCGGTGATCTCCTTCGGTATCCTCATGCGCATTGCGGTCGCAATCGCATGGCTGTCACCGGGGATGCCTTCGAGCACGCGGTATGTAGGAAGCCCAGATCTCTCATCGAACTCCATGGAGGCATTCATCATGCCATCCTCCGAGTATGCGAAGCTCTTCACCTGGGAATAGTGGCTCGTTATGCATGTAAGCGCCGCATGCTCCCTGAAATAGGAGAGCATAGCACGAGAGAGAGCCGCCCCTTCCTCCGGGTCTGTGCCCGATCCCAGCTCATCGAGGATCACAAGGGAGGAGCTGTCGGCTTCGCGGCAGATGGAGGCTATGTTCTTCATATGCGATGAGAACGTCGATGCGGCATCGAGTATCGACTGCCCGTCCCCGATATCCGTATGGATGGATGAGAATACGGGCATGACAGAATGACTGTCGGCAGGAATGTACCCTGCGATCTGATTGAGGAGGGCAAGGAGCGCGATGGTCTTCATCGTCACCGTCTTGCCTCCAGCGTTCGCACCGGAGAGCACCAGCACGCGGACATCGTCCGGGAGCTTCACGGTGATGGGAACGGCGGCATCGCCGAGGAGGGGATGGCGCGCGGCGATGAGGGAAAGCGTGCCTCCCATCTGCGGATGGACCGCCTTGGACCGTTTCGCCCACAGCGCGAATGAGTAGTGGAAGTCGAAATCGATGACGGCATCGAGCATGTCGCGGAGCACTGGCGCGAGATGCCTCACCCTGTCTGAGAGATCGTGGAGGATCCTCGCCTTCTCCGCCCTGATCCTCTCCTCCGCTATGACGGCTTCGTTATTGAGCTGCAGAAGCTCCGCAGGCTCTGCAAAGAGCGTGCTTCCCGAGGCGGATGCACCGGATATGCAGCAACCACTCAGCCTTCTGCGGTCGCTGCGGATGGGGATGACGATCCTCTCGTTGCGGTACATGGCCTCATCGGAGCGGACGAGGTCCCTGTTGTCAGCGATGAAGCGCGATGAAAATCGCATGCGCTCCGATCTTATCTCGTCGCGGCGTCTGATCAGCGGCAATAGACGCGGATGGTCGTCGTGCACATTGCCATCGGAATCGAGGGATGAGAGGATCTCGTCCGATAGCTCCCTGTCCTCCTCGTGGATATCCGCCTCCCTCTCGAGGAAGATGAGCATGGAGATGTACGAGTGGAGGAACTCCCCAACCCTGTACACCCCCTCTCCCGGGATATCCGCATGGGTTCTGTCCACATGCGAGAGGATATCCGAAATCGGCGGGAATGGATCCGGGGCCGCTCCGGATAGAAGATTCATGTACGCCTCGATGCGCGCGGCCCTCCCCTCTATCACCGTCCTGTCCGACACGACCAGATCCGGCGTGATATTCACCCTGCCCTCCGGGGAGAGGGCGCTTCTCCTTATGATGTCCAGAACCTTGTCGAGCTCTGTATCCCTGACTGTCCTCTGCTTTATCATTTCCTTCTGCTGCGGAGATAGAACGGCCTGCGCTTCTCAAGCGACTGGAGTATGCGCAGATAGCTCTCGTATCGTCCCTCGTCGACCTCGCCGCGCTCGATCATCCCAGGCACGGAGCAGCCTTCCTCTCCATGGTGCAGGCATCCCGGATACTGGCATACCGCCCCGGAAAGCTCCGGGAACGCCTCCTTGACGAGCGCCTCGTCCTCGAAGGGGACCTCTATCTCCCTTACACCGGGAGTGTCTATCACAGCTATGCCATCGTTTTCAATATAGAGCGCATGATTGGTCGTATGACGGCCCCTGTTGTACTTCCAGGAAACCTCGCCAGTCCGCTGCTCCGATCCCATCAGGGCATTGATCAGCGTGGACTTTCCGACGCCGCTCTGGCCTACGAACGCCGTCACCCTGCCCTTCAGCATGGCCTTCAGCTCCTCAAGTCCCTCGCCGGTCCTCGCGGACACGCAGACGACGGGGAATCCAAGCCTTCCATAGAGCTCGATCCCGCTGTCGATGCCCTGGTCCGCCTTGTTCATCACGATGATCACGCGGCAGCCGGAGGAGGATGCGATGGCCCTATCCAGGAAGCGTGGCCTGAATGGAGGGGACTGGGATGATACGACGATCGCGCTCTGATCCTGATTCGCCGCGATCGTCTGGTTCATCTCCTTCTTCACGTTCCAGCGCCTGAATGCGCTATGCCTCTCCTCGATGGCCGTGATCAGCGCCTCATCGGCGGAATAGGGCTCGCCGATCGCGATATCCCCGACCGCAACGGGATTGTATTCGACCTCGTCCTTCTGCAGGACCTTGCCCTTTATGCGGGCAGTATAGAGCCTCCCCTCTTCCAGGGAGTACGCCTGATAGATGTTGTTTATTGCACGCCTGATCTGGAAATGCATCAGAATCCCGTTATCGACGGCATGTCGAAATAGCTCTGGACCATGCTCTGCTGGCTTCTCCTCACGCTTCTGGGCTCCTCGACGGGCTCAGAAGGCTCCGGTTCAGGTTCCGGCTCTGGATCCTCCTCAACATGGATGTATCCCGAATCCTCTTCAGACTCCGAAGCCGCCTCCGCCATGCTGCCTCCGGAGGGAAGCAGGTCCTCGATGAGCCCCGGATTGCTATAGAGATACCATCCTCCTGCCGCGATGATCAGCAGAAAAAGCACAAGGCCGAAATGATGCCTTCTTCTGGGCTTCTGCGCCTTCTGAGCGGCCTGCATGGAAGCGGAAGCGCTTGGAATCGCGCTCGGGATGGCCTTCTCCTTCGGCATCCTATCAGACAATGCAGGATCGCCAAGGCTCCTTGCTATCCAATGCAGCGCCTCCATCCGCCTTCCCTTGAAATCCGTTATGTTGAACCACTGCAGGTCCAGCTTCCCGATCTCCGGGAACGCTTCCTCCAGCCTCTCCTTGGAGAGTCCAGACACAAGCGGCAGGATCCTGTCCGTCACTCCCGTGTACTTCGCCTTCGAAAGAAGCTCTGCATCGATGTCCCTGTCGGCAGCCTTCGCAACGCCATCGAACTCATAGGCGTCGAGCGTATTCACGAGTATGAATATCCTCAGTTCCCTGAGCACCCATCCCGACTCGATCGCGTCAGGGGTGCAGATCAATATGATGTTCCGCACATCCCTCATGCTGCTTATGATGTTGCGCGTGAGCGCACCGGCAGAGAGTCCGGACTTGTCCACGAAGATGGAATAATGCTTCGTCCTTCCGCCCTCGTCCCTGTAGTCCTCGAGGTTCTGGCAGAACCACTCCTCCATCGCCTCATCGCTCTTCACGTGCCTGTAGCTGATGAATGCATCGTATGGCTTTCCTTCCATCAGAAATTCTCCCTAAGCTTCATCCTGTCCGCCTCATCCAGCTCCTCGAGGATGACGAGGTATCCGAGCCAGTCCTTCATGCGGACCTCCTCCGGCAGCTGGGTGCACGGCACGAGGCAGTCATGCTCCCTGAGTGCGGAATCCTTCCTGCTGCCAAGCCTCCAGTTGTCCAGCCAGTAGTCCCTGGCCCACCTGATGTGCTCCGCGTCGAGGAGGGCCGAGGCGATGCTGAGAAGGCGTGCTCTCTCCTCGCCCTTGATGATACCGTCAACAGCCGTGGAGATAGAAGAGGCATCCACAGCCGCCCCTCCGATGCGGCGGAGGACCTTCAGTGCGAAGTCTAGGCACTCATCGCTCCTGGCGGAGACATCCTCTGCATATGCCGCAATCGCGGGGGCAAGCGATCCTGACGCCCCCAGCTCCTCCAGAAGCAGGCGCTTCGACCCGACATGGAGAGCCGCGCTGATGTTCGACCTTTTGTGCTTGGTGGAGAGCACCGACCAATCGGCGATGATGCCATCCACCTCGCTTCCCGATGACGGCTCATGGACATGGAAGAACTCATTGTACAGCCAGTTGACGACCATCGCATCCTCCCGAAGCCTTTCCGAATGCCCGCTAGGATTGAATGATGAGCGGAAGGATCCGAACCAGAGCTCACGCCCCCTGCCCTCGTAGAGGTAGCCGCTGTTGGGGTCGGCAAGGCTGCTGCGGATGTGAAGGCATGCAGGATCCGCGATGAGCTTGGCATCGTGCAGAAGCTCGAATGTTGCGCAGTCGGAGTCGGGTGCGATGATTACCCTGTCGAACTGCTGTTCGTGGATCTCCTTCTTCCATCCATTCCCAGGAGCATGGAGGACGATCCTGGACTTCCATTCGGGAAGATCGCCATCACCGATGACTGCAAGCTCCCCAAGGTTCCAGTGCTCGAGGAAGAAGCCATCGCCCTCCCCTTCCAATGGGAACACATGGTACTCGAATCCATCATCAGGAGCGTAGACCTCCATCCTGAGCGCCGATCTAAGGATCTCCTCCCCAAAGCGCCCGAAGCCTATGATCGCGACCTTCTCCCCCTTGTGCGATGGCGGGATCGGATTATCCAGCCAGTAATTCTCGGCAACGGTCTCGGGAAGATATATGTAGACGATGCTCCTGTTCTCCAACGATGTAGGCCTGAGCGTCTCCGTGATCACATAGACCTTCTTATTCTCCAGCCTCTCCCTGTTCTCGCTTATGTAGACTAGGAGATTCCGGCTCGACCTGAAGAAGAGGATCTGACGCGGCGCGCTTCGGGACGCAATGCTCTCGGGAAGATACAGCGTCGTATCCTCCCCCAGCTCATCGCAGAGCATCTGGCAGAGCTCGTCATCGCCCTGTATGGCCGTCCTGTGCTTTCCGAACCTTATGGAGAAAGCGACTGCCAGCTCCTCGAGCCATGAGCGGAGGAATACGAGCGATGTGGCTGCGAAGATGAGCCAGCTCAGCGGACAGAGCCAGACAGCGATGCGGAGGATGATATTGCCCGCGGCGGGATAGTCGCTCTCCATCATGCACATCTGGATCACATTGAAGATGCTGCCGGGAAGAAGCCCCTCATCCATGTCCGATGCAAACAGCCCCACCACCCCAAGCGCGATCGATAGTAGTAGAAATGATGCAACCACCGAAAAGAGCAGGACCATCCTGCCATGTCTGCCTTTGCTCGCCATGATAGAAACGATACACTACCAATCGCCGTTTTTCCACCCAATGGTGCCATATGCCGATGTACGATGATTGTTTTATCTTATTGTATTTGAATGGTATTTTTAATTTAAACCATATTTAAATTGATTATTTTCATATTGATATCAATAGTTTTCATTATTGTATGATTTAAAAATCATGCTTAATAACATAGAAACATACATCCAAATAGATGATTATCCTATTTCATCTCCAGCAAAAGCACGGAGCTTCACTCAGATGCTCTGAAGCATATATATCGTTTTGAATTCATTGATGGGCGAATCAATATCCAATCGATACCTGAATGATTCGGAATCAGCGTTCCTTCCGCTTCTCGATTGACAACCTCGCGGTGCTATCCGAATATTGCAGTATGTTCTCCTTCAAGCGGTGCAGCCATCCCGATTGCAATGCCTTCACCTTCGACGGTGGAAGCTTCTGCTATCATCATTCCCCGGATAGAATGGAAAAGAAGGCTCGCGTTGTGCATAGCTTGGAGAACGATGACACGATCCATGACCTATCTATCGTCGCTGCGGATTTCCGCTCTCTTACGATAAGGAAGGGTGCGCTCATACGCGGAATGAACTTCTCGTTCTGCGTATTCGACAGCTGCACGTTCGAGGACAACATAATCCTCTCCTCCTTCTTCGACTACTGCCTTTTCATACGCTGCTCGTTTCTGCGCATGGATGCGCGCTATGCCGTATTCGCTGGCTCGAGGTTCGTGAATTCCCGCATCTACGATTCGGTCGTCATACACTCGAACTTCATGGGGATCGAGGCCGAGGACTCGGATTTCTCTGGAAACGACTTCTACTACAGCAACTTCTCGATGTCGAGGCTCGTGGGGCTGTCCCTGGACGACTGCAACCTCAAGCGCACGAACTTCCGCTCCTGCACGACGAAGAACGTCACATTCCGCTACTCGAACCTCGAGGAAGCATATATGCGCAAGGAGGAGTGATGAAGATCATACCCCACTTTTCCGCCGAAGGGCTTTCCAACGTGTATCTCATCGTCGACGACGGCGGAAACGGCGCAATCGTCGATCCGGCTCATGTAGACAAGGAGATCCTCGAGCTCATCGAGAGCACATGCAGCTCGCTTGTCGCCATACTCATTACACATAAGCATAAATCACATACAGCCGGACTCGGAACGCTTATGAAGATATACAATCCTACGATTTATGCCTTTGGAACCGAAGTCAACGGCTACAGGGCCCTGCCATTCGCCGATTGGGAGACAAAGCGCATCGGAGAGATGGACGTGAAGGCGATCCACGTCCCAGGCCATTCGCTCGATTCGCTTGCGTTCCTCATCGACAGCGCACTCTTCACAGGGGATACTCTGCAGTCAGGATCGATCGCATCAACCAACAGCCTTGTCGAGAAGGCGCTTCTGATAAGATCGATAGAGAACAAGCTGATGACGCTGCCGGAGAGCACACTGCTCTATCCCGGCCACGGCACGCTGTCGAAGCTCAGGATCGAAGCGATGATGAATCAGGATCTCCTGGAGCATGAGGCGGACCTGCCGCTCATCTGAGCCTATCCAGAATCCTCGAGAAGCGCTCTGGAAGCTCCGACTCGAACCTCATGCGCTCCCCCGTCTCCGGATGGGTAATCTCCAGAGAGGTCGAATGGAGCATGAGCGTTGCTTCGGGATAGCGAGGATCGCGCACTCCATATATGGGATCGCCCATGATCGGATGCTCGATCGCCTTGAGGTGGACGCGGATCTGGTGCGTCCTTCCTGTGTGGATCCTTACATCGAGAAGCGTGTATCCGGGAAGGAGCCTAATGACGCTGTATTCGGTCAGGGCGTTCCTTCCCCTGTCGCTGCGATCGGTCGCGCGGAACTTCTTCCTGTCCTTCGGATCGCGCTCGATGTTCAGATCGATCGTACCATGCATCTCGCTTATGATGCCCTTGGCTATCGCGGTATAATGCTTCTCAGCCTCATGGGATGCAAACTGCTTCTGCAGCGATTCCAGAGCGGATGCGGTGCGGGCTATGACCATGACACCGGAGGTGTCCTTGTCCAGGCGATGCACGATTCCTGGCCGCTCGTCATCGGATGAGGCGAAATCATCGCCATAGCGCGATAGAAGCGCATTCACGAGCGTTCCGCCATGCACCCCGGCACCGGGATGGACGACCATGCCCTGCTCCTTGTCGATGACGAGGATCGATGGATCCTCGTAGAGCACCTTCAGCGGGATGTCCTCGGCCTCAAGGCCCTCGAAGACCTCCTCATCGTATTCGATGGCAGCAAGGTCGCCGACCTTGACCTTCGCGCTCTTCTTGGCGCTCCTTCCATTGAGGAGGATGGTGCATGAGGCAAGCGAGAATACGGAGCGCGGAATGTCGAGCTGGGAGGCCGCAGTCTGGTCAAGCCGCCCCTCCGACTCGATGATGCAGCTCAGGCTGTGATGCCTAATCACCAGAGACCCTCCCTATGATCCAGTCCGTACCCGCGATGATCAGCGAAAGCCCACCGGCGATCAGCGCCTGCTGGAGAACCTGCTGGTAGTCCTCGCTGGGCGTGGGCATCCCAAGCGTGGAAGCAAGTGAGTATATGCCCATTGCGACAGGGAACGTCAGGACAAGCGAGCCGAAGAAGATCGACTCGGCCCTGCGGAGCTCAAGCGACCAGATCGGGAATTCCTCCTTCTCGTATGGCTCATACTCATATTCAATGGGATCGGCGGCTAGCGGAGATAGAAGAAGCAGCGCCGCAAGAAGCAGTGAGATCGCCTTCTTCATCCGTAGTTCCTCTCGCCGAATATCGCGGTGCCGATGCGAACTTCATCCGAGCCGCAGGTGAGCGCTATGGGCCAGTCCTCGGACATGCCCATCGAGAGGACCGTTGCAGTCTGGACCGCAGTCCTGAGGGCATCGAAGAGCTCCTTTGCAGCAGTGAAGGCCTCGCGGATCCTCGCCTCATCGCCTCCAAGGGGACCGACGGTCATCAACCCCTTCAGCACGATATGTCCGCATGATGAGACGATATGATCTGCGGCAAGGAGTAGCTCCTCACCGCTGCGGAATCCAGACTTCTGCTCCTCTCCGGAGCTGTTGAACTCCAGAAGCACATCCATGGTCGATCCAATCGAAGCGCACTCCGCCTCGATCTTGTCGATCAGGGGGATGGAATCGACGCTCTCGATCCTGTCCACCCATTCGACGGCCTTCTTCACCTTGTTGCGCTGAAGCTGTCCGATGAGATAGAGCTTCATCCCCTCAGGCCTCTCGCCCTTGGGCGGGAACTTCTCCCTGAGCTCCTGCACGCGGTTCTCGCCGAATATCCTGGCACCGTCGGCATAGGCATCCATCACAGCCTCATACGGGTGGAACTTCGATACAGCCACAAGATCCACATGCCGTCCGCCTGCTGCGGCCATGACGCCATCATTCACATTCCTGTATCCAGTCATCTTCCAGCCTTCCTCAGCTCATCCATGCTCTTGCGGTCGATCTCATCGCGATCTGACGCGTACTTCCTCCGCAGATCGCGGCGCTCACGGACCCAGCGATGGAGGATATCAAGCTGCGCCTGGAGAGCTTCGTTGCGGGATGAAAGCGTCGGATTGGAGGCGATGATGTGCCTTGCGCTCGAGCGCACGCCCTCCCTGTACTTCTCCAATGTCGCCTCTATGCGAAGCCGAAGCTCCTGGGCAAGCTCCGCCTTTCCCTGCCCCTGCAGATAGGCGATGCGCTCCTCCGCCTCTGCCCTGAGCGTCCTGATGCGCTGCAGGGCATCCCTGAAGGCCTTCATCTTCGCCGTCGAGAGCACGGTATCCGATACAAGCAGGGCGAACAGGGCCATAGCGATCAGATGAACCGCTCGTGGCGGAATGAGCGAAATAAGATCATCGACAACGGGCTTGGCCAGGTATTCGACCACGATCCCCATGATGCCGAACAGAGTCGAATTGAGGAGGCAGACCCTGCCGTTTATGTTCACCTTGTGCTTCGAATAGTCCCAGAGCTTGACGGAGAAGAGCTTCTCAAGAAGCCAGGATGTGAAGTATTCGAGCACGGATGTCAGCAGGAACGAAAGAAGGAAGACAAGAAGCGGCCACTGGTGAAGCGGATCGAGCAGAACGGTCACTATCATGGCGCCGAATCCATATATCGGGAGATACGGACCATACAGGAAGCCCCTGTTTACGAAGCGCCTTTGGGGAACGGAGCAGTAGATCACCTCGCAGATATAGCCAAGGAACGAATAGATGAAGAATGAAAGAACGATCCTGTCTTCCAAAATGCCCTCCGCTATGAGCTTACCGCAAAAACCCCGATATTGCTACTCCAGCCTGATTCTGCAATTTTCAACACCAATCTGGAAATATTGTTTCATATTGCACTCGACATTGTTGCAAATATCCGCGAAATGTTGAAGAATGGTCACCCGTGAGGCTACGCATCCGGACGTTGCACGCCGAAAGGCATAGGAGCCGGAGCGCTGATTCTCTCAGGAGGGGGCTCGCACCCCGCAATCCCCATAGGCAGAAGCCAAAGGGTACGGACCTCTCCTTTCCTTCTTTCCCACACTTCACCTGTGATGTGGCAATATTCATTGCCCCCTTGCAGTCCAGTTGCTATCCTTAATCTGGCCTGAATGGGTCTCCGTCACTGTTTGCTTTTTCCCCAATGGCTTTTTGATGGAGTCCTGTTCGGGCCGATTGCATCCAGGCGGATCTCAGAACCTGAATCCGAGGCCAATGAGCGGCCTGATGCCGAATGCCGTGCCATTTCCAAGCTTGAGGTCGACTGAACCGCCTGCGTGGAATTCGACAAGGCTTCCGAAGTGCAGGACATATGCCGCCCCGATATCGAAAAGGAAGTATGCAGGATAATCGCCGAACCCGGCACTGAGGCCACCATACAGCCTTGCAGCGCTCCTGTGATCGCTATCGAGCGGGAGATCATAGAAGAGGGAAATGCCAAGCTCGATCGAGCTGCCTTCATTGGCGAATATCGGGGTTCCCTCCTCCCTGCGGTACGCGGCGCAGTTGTTCGATGGCGCATATGCAGCCCTCAATCCTCCGCCGAATAGATGGCCTCGCCCCTCTTCAGAGGCATTCTCCCATAGAAGCCCGACCTGCACCTCAAGCGGCATGCCGTATGCGATCATCGTTCCTCCGCCCTGCTCAGCCGATGCAGGTCCGAGGCGAAGGAACGCGGAGAAGTCGAGCGTGGCATAGAAGCTGGTGAGGATGCCAGATCGCGAACCATCCATCTGCGGGCTGTCATAAGCAGAAGCCTGATGCTCGACAGCTGGAATCGGGGAAGAGAGGACATCATCCGCATGCAGATGGGAGATCGCAGCAGAGAGCAAGGCAATGGCCAGAAGCCTTGCAATGACCGGAATCGATGTATGAAAGTGCTGCATATCCGCCTTCCCTATCGCCCCCCTGATAGC
>CALXXR010000055.1 GCA_944392735.1 uncultured Spirochaetaceae bacterium
GGAAACGTAGCGCAGTACACCGTGGAGAAGCTGCTCGAGCTCGGAGCGAAGGTCGTAACGCTCTCCGATTCCTCCGGAATGATCTACGATGAGAGCGGCATCACGCCTGAGAAGCTCAGGTGGATCATGACGCTCAAGAACGTCAGGCGCGGCCGCATCCGCGAGTATGCCGAGGCATTCAAGGGCGTCGAGTACATCGAGCGCGACCCATCCAAGCCGAATCCGGTGTGGGACATCAATGCGGACTACGCATTCCCCTGCGCAACGCAGAACGAGATCCTCGAGGAGGATGCGAAGAACCTCGTGAGGAACGGCATCAAGCTCGTCGGCGAAGGCGCCAACATGCCCTGCTCCGTCGAGGCCGAGAAGACGCTCATGGGCAGCGGAGTGCTGCTTGCACCGGCGAAGGCTGCCAATGCAGGCGGCGTCGCAGTCTCAGGACTGGAGATGGCCCAGAACTCGGCGCGCATGCAGTGGTCGAGGGAGAAGGTGGACTCCGAGCTGAGGAACATCATGAACAGCATCTACAGGAACATCAGCGACGCGGCGGAGAAGTACTCCGAGAAGAACAACTACGTCGATGGAGCCAACATCGCTGGATTCATGAAGGTCAGCCGCGCGATGCTTGCAGAGGGCTACGTCTGATATGAAGAAGGGCTTCGATAGCGCTAAGTACGTCGAAGAGCAGACCGAGTGCATTCTCGAAAGGGTCCGGGAGTCATCTTCCGGACACCTTTACATAGAGTGCGGAGGAAAGCTCCTGCATGATAGGCATGCAGCCAGGGTCCTCCCAGGCTTCGACGAGAACAATAAGATGAAGGTCTTCCAGGCTCTGGGGGACAAGGTCGATGTCATCATCTGCATCTACGCCGGCGACATCGAGAGGCGCAAGATGCGCTCCGATTTCGGCATCAGCTACGACGCCGATGTGCTGAAGATGATCGATGACTTCGCAGCCTATGGCCTGAAGTGCGACAAGGTCGTCATAACCCGCTTCGAGAACCAGGTGGCGGCAACGGTGTTCAAGAACAAGCTGGAGAGGATGGGCATCCACGTCTACACCCACCCCGCCACGCCGGGCTATCCGTCGGATATCGATGTGGTCGTATCGGACCAGGGCTATGGCAGGAACGAGTACATACCCGTCTCCGCCCCCGTCGTGATCGTCACGGCTCCGGGCCCCGGATCCGGAAAGCTCGCCACATGCCTCTCGCAGATGTACCACGAATCGAAGATGGGCATGAAGCCTGGCTATGCCAAGCTGGAGACGTTCCCGGTATGGAACCTCCCGCTCGAGCATCCGGTGAACATCGCATACGAGGCGGCCACCGCCGATATCGGGGACGTGAACCTCATCGACCACTTCCACCTGGCAGCATACGGCAGCATCGCCGTGAACTACTCGAGGGACCTCGAGGCATTCCCGCTTCTTGCGAGGATACTGACGAAGATCACAGGCGAGTGCGTCTACCAGTCCCCCACCGACATGGGCGTGAACAGGGTCGGCTTCGGCATCACCGATGACGAGGCATGCAGGGAGGCAGGCCGCCAGGAGATCATCCGTCGCTACTTCCAGATCAGGACGGACTACGTATCCGGGCTCACCGATCAGGAGACGGTCAACAGGATCTCCGCCATCATGGACAAGGCCGGCGTCAAGCCGGAGGACAGGAAGGTCGTCATCCCAGCGCGCGAGGCTCTGGAGAAAGCGATCGAGGAGGGAAAGGGCAAGGACGGCACCGTCTGCGCCGCCGCGATAGAGCTGCCCGACGGCAAGATCATCACGGCCCACAACTCAGGCATGCTCCACGCATGCTCCGCGCTCCTTCTCAATGCACTGAAGGCGATGGAGGGTATCCCCAAGGAGAAGGACCTCATATCCTCCTCCGTCATCAGGAGCATCACCGCCATGAAGAGGGACATCCTCAGCGGCAAGGGCGTGAGCATGAACCTAGACGAGATCCTCATCGCGCTTGCGATGAGCGCCTCGGAGGACGATGACGCAAAGAAGGCGCTGGAGGCGCTTCCGCAGCTGAAGAATGCTGAGGTGCACCTCACGCATGTGCCATCCAATGGCGATATCTCGGGGCTGAGGAAGCTTGGGCTGATATACACCAGCGATCCGAGGTACCCGGCAAGGAACAGGAAGAAGGACTGAGCATAATGGAAAGGGAAAAGCTGTCATCCCGTCTGGGATTCATACTCCTCTCTGCAGGATGCGCAATCGGACTTGGGAACGTATGGAGATTCCCATATATCACTGGGCGCTACGGCGGAGCGGCCTTCGTGCTGCTCTATCTGCTGTTCCTCGTCTTCATGGGCGTTCCCGTCATGATCATGGAATTCGCCATCGGCAGGGCGGGACGGATGAACATCGTCGGAGCGATGAAGAAGCTTGAGCCGGAAGGCTCGAAGTGGCATGGCGTCGGATACGCCGCAATCACGGGCAACTACCTGCTTCTTATGTACTATTCGGTCATAACCGGATGGCTCCTCTACTACTTCTGGTCGTTCCTCTCGGGCAATCTCAACGCCTCATTCGACACGGCCGCCGTGGAGTCGTTCTTCGCAGGCGTCACGGCATCGGCGCCGCTCCAGACCATCCTCACGGCACTGGCGCTCATCATAACCGCCGGCGTCGTCATCATCGGCCTCAAGAACGGCGTCGAGAAGATCACGAAGGTGATGATGGTCATCCTCTTCATCCTCATGATCGTGCTCGCGATCCACTCCTGCCTCCTCCCGGGCGGCGGAGACGGAATCAGGTTCTACCTGATGCCGGATTTCGACAACCTCATCCACGAATACGGATTCTCGGAATCCCTCTTCGCCGCGATGGGCCAGGCGTTCTTCACGCTCTCGCTCGGCATCGGCGCAATGGCCATCTTCGGCTCCTACTTCGACCGCAACAGGACGCTTGGTGGCGAATCGGTCAGGATCATCTGCCTCGACACGATGGTCGCCCTACTCTCGGGCCTGATCATCTTCCCCGCATGCTCATCATTCGGCGTGGAGGCAGGTTCGGGGCCGTCGCTGCTCTTCATTTCGCTTCCCAACGTCTTCACGCAGATGAGGATGGGCGGCATCTGGGGAGCGGTGTTCTTCCTCGCGATGCTCTTCGCCGCATTCTCCACGCTGATCGCCGTATTCGAGAACATCTGCGCGTACTGGATCGATCTCAGGAAGTTGTCCAGGAAGAAGGCCGCAGCGGTCAACCTCGTGCTTCTCTTCGTGCTCTCGATGCCATGCGTGCTTGGATACAACGTGCTTTCATCCATCCAGCCGCTCGGAGCGGGATCCACGATCCTCGATGGGGAGGACTTCCT
The DNA here is from genome assembly GCA_944392735.1 of uncultured Spirochaetaceae bacterium. Lineage (GTDB taxonomy): Bacteria > Spirochaetota > Spirochaetia > Sphaerochaetales > Sphaerochaetaceae > Ornithospirochaeta. Next base: position 3,327 of record CALXXR010000055.1, read on the forward strand.
CGTGTCGAACATCATCCTTCCGCTCGGAAGCCTTGCCTACGTGCTCTTCTGCACCCATAGGTATGGATGGGGATGGAAGCCGTTCATCGAGGAAGCCAATGCCGGAGAGGGGCTCAAGGTGCCTGCAGGCCTCAGGTTCTACTGCGCATGGATCCTTCCGATCATCATCGCAGTGGTCTGCGTCAACGGAATCATCGGCGTATTCGCATAATCGACCGCAGTCGATCATGCAGAAGGCCCTCAGCAGGACGCTGGGGGCCTTTCCTTCATGCATGATGCGTCTCAGATGATCCTGTCCAGTCCGATCAGGGCAAGCACGTTTGCCTTGATGTCGTTGAGGAGGATCCCGAGCGTCGTGCACTCATCGCTCTGATGCCCGCATCCCTTTCCGCTTCCGACTGCGTAGAGGTTCGGACGCACGGGAAGGCCCGGGCCGAATCCGACTGCAGCAGGAAGCTTCCTCGCGTAT
>CALXXR010000056.1 GCA_944392735.1 uncultured Spirochaetaceae bacterium
CCAAAGCAGCCGTCGCCGTCTGATGGCCGATCTTCCGGTTCAATCGCGAAGGACGGCCAGAGCTTGCAGGGAAGATAGGAGAGACGACATCGGCGCTGTCTAAGGTGCTGGGGTATATTCCCGAATAGGATCAGGAAAGGATCCTTCCCGACCACAGCCATTCAAGGAATTCCCGCCAAGGAAGAAGCATGATGCCATCCTCGGTGGTACGCACGACCTCATCTCTGGATACAAGGATGAATCTGCTGAATATACCCTCTTCCTTCAGTGCCCTGAGTCCTCTGAGATCCCTCTTCTCATTCACAAGCCTGATCGTCTTCGTCTCTATAGCCACCTCATCGCCGATTATGAAATCAACCTCATAATCCGATTGCCTGGTACGCCAATATGAGAGGCGCTCCCTTCTCCTGCTGTAATCAAGCCAAGCCACCAGCTCTTGGGCGATATATGTCTCAAAGAGCTTCCCATATTCGGTCTGCGTATCGACGATCCCATCCAAGCCAAGAAGGAAGCGAACCAAGCCGACATCGAAGAAGTAGAATCTCTCCGTCTCAACTGACTTCCGTTTCTTGGTTCCTGAATATGGAGGAACTGGGAATCCTATCAATGTGTCATAGAGTATTCCGTACCATTCCGTGATAGCAGCACGGCTCATCATCACATCGCTCGCGATGTTCGAGTAATTGATCTCCTCCGCATTCGTCATCGCAGCGACTTCCAAGAAGCGTTCGAACTTCGGCAGCTGCCTGACAAGCCCCTCCCCGGCAATCTCTTCATGGAGATAGACATTGACGTAATCATCAAGGACATCATCAGAATCATCCGAAAGGAAGACCGATGGAAGCAGCCCCTTCCTGAGGATCGTATCCAGCGACGGTTCGAACTGCTTGATCTCCGGCCATACGAATGGATGGAGCTTCATCTTTCCCGCCCTGCCCCCAAGAAGGTTCACACCTTGTTCCTTCAGCCTTCTTGCGCTGGAGCCGGTAAGCAGGAATCGGAGGTTCGTATCCTCTATGAGCATATGTATCTCATCCAGAAGATCAGGGACCTTCTGGATCTCATCTATGATGACAAGGCCTTCCGACAACCCTCTCGTCTGCAGCTCATTCCTCAATATGCTCGGATCCGATTGGCACCTTCTTCTGAGCTGGGCATTGAGCAATGACCAGGAAAGGACAACATCATCGGAGAGCTGATGGCTTATCAGGGAGCTCTTGCCTGTCTGACGCGGACCGAAAAGGAACATCGATTTCCTCTTAAGCCGACTCTGTATATCGATCACTCTTCTGACATAGTCCTGCATAGCCTCACCTCATATGCAGTATACTATCGAATCTGCTATTGCTACCAGCGATCTTCATAGAAAATTGCTATTACTACCAGCGATTTTTATAATATATCAACCTTCACAAGGTATTATGACGAAATGATAACACTGCGGAGCAACGGCCTACAGAGCAGCATTTGGTTCTGAATAAGACCAAATTGGTATCATTTTTGGTTCTAAATACGACCTTTTCTAGTACAAAGTGGTTGCAAATATGACTTTTGAGCTTATTATGATGATATGCTGAGACGCAGAATCGATCGAACACTGAGGGACTGGAAGGAAAGCAGAGGCAACGAGTGCCTCATCATCAATGGAGCAAGGCAGGTTGGCAAGACCTTTTCGGTAAGGGAGTTCGGAAAGGAATGCTATCAGAGCTTCATAGAACTAAACTTCATAGAGAACCCGATGCTGATCTCTGCATTCGATGGTGTGCTCGATAGCGAATCGATCCTACGTCAGCTTCGCCTTCGCATTCCCGGGTTCAGGCTCGTCGAAGGCAGCACGCTCATATTCCTCGATGAAATACAGCAATGCCCGAAAGCAAGGACAGCCCTCAAGTTCCTCAGCATGGATCACAGGTTCGATGTTGTTGCATCTGGTTCGCTCATCACCATCCTTTCGCAGGATGTCCCTTCCCTTCCTGTCGGATATGAGAAGGAGATCATGATGCAGCCGCTGAGCTTCGAGGAGTACCTCTGGGCCCGTGGGTACGATGAGACCACCACTGGACTCCTGAGAGAAGCATTCCACGACCGCACCATGCTTGATTCCAGCCTGGTTGCGCTCTATACGTCCCTTCTGAATGAATACATGATGATCGGAGGGATGCCTGCTGCCGTGAATGCCTCCTTGGAAGGCAGCTCATGGCAAGCCGTACGTGATGTTCAGAACAACATAATAAGGCTCAACTATCAGGATATGGAGAAGTACAGCAGGAATCCGGATCGGGAGAAGATAAGGCTGGCCTTCGATGGCGTCATCCGCCAGGAAGGAGATGGAAAGAAGGCATTCAGCTATGCGCAGATCGAAAAGGGAAGATCCCGCGCCAGGGATTATATGCCAGCTGTCGAATGGCTGAAGAAGGCACAGCTTGTGTATCCATCATCCTCGCTATCGCGTGTAGAGATCCCGCTGAGCATGTACACGGAACAATCGAGGGAGCGCTTCTATCTCTATGATATCGGGCTCTTCTTCAATCTTGCTGCAGGGGATAGCGAACTGCTGCGCAACACCATCCTCAGCAAGGAATGGAAAGGAGCCGCAAAAGGCAGATTCTATGAAGCATTGGCTGCTGATCTCCTTCATAAGAACGGACTCGTGCTCTACTACTATGACATCCCGCAGAAGATGGAGATCG
>CALXXR010000057.1 GCA_944392735.1 uncultured Spirochaetaceae bacterium
TGAATCTATCCGTGACATGCCTGAGACGGCTGTCTTCCGAATGACGCTTGCATCGATGACACTCCAAGCCCCTAGACTTGTCTAGGCGGTAATGTCACTATCTGATGCATGAACAGGCTATTCACATCGGAATCGGTAACGAACGGCCATCCGGATAAGGTATGCGACCAGATAGCGGATGGCATCCTCGACGAGCTGCTGAGGCAGGATCCGCTCTCGCGCTCAGCCTGCGAGGTCACGGCGGAGCCAGGAGCTGTGCACATCATGGGGGAGATAACCTCTAAAGCCGATGTGGACTACGAGGCGATCGCAAGGAAGGTCATACGCTCGATAGGATACACGAAGCAGGAATACGGCTTCGATGACAGCGCATCCATCACATCCTCCATCCATCGGCAGTCCGGAGACATCGCGATGGGCGTCGATTCGGCATATGAGGACAGCTCATCGACAGGAGCCGGCGACCAGGGGATGATGTTCGGCTATGCATCCTCGGAAGCAGAGGAGTGCATGCCGCTCGCCATATCGCTTGCAAGGAAGCTGACGATGGCGCTCAGGGACGGACGCACCAGCGGCGCCCTTCCCTTCCTTCGCCCAGACGGCAAGAGCCAGGTCACGATCGAATACGATGGCAGGACGCCGATGCGAATCGCTGCTGTCGTCCTCTCCGCGCAGCATGATGAGGACATCGCGCTGGAGGATCTCAGGCATGAGCTCCTGGAGAAGGTCATCAGGCCATCGCTGCCTGCCGGGATGCTGGATGGTGACACGCGGTTCTTCATCAATCCCACGGGACGCTTCGTCCTCGGCGGCCCTGCTGCCGATACGGGCCTCACAGGAAGGAAGATCATCGCAGACACCTATGGAGGCTATGCCCATCATGGAGGCGGGGCATTCTCCGGCAAGGACCCGACGAAGGTCGACAGGACCGCATCCCTCGCGCTGAGGAACATCGCGAAGACGATCGTCTCCGCAGGTGCCGCATCGGAGTGCGAAGTGCAGGCTGCATATGCGATCGGAGTCGCGGAGCCCGTCTCTCTTGCGGTCTTCACATACGGCACAGGGCGCATCGATGAGGAGAGGCTCCTCGGCTGGATACGCTCCAGCTACGACCTGCGCCCCGACGGCATGATATCCCGCTTCGGACTCAGGAGACCCATATACCTCGAGTCCGCCTCGTTCGGAGCCTTCGGGCGCACCGATGTGGAGCTGCCATGGGAGATCGTGGACAGGGAAGCGGAATCAGCGCTCAGGGCCCTTCTCTGAGCTCCGGAGGGTTGGGATGAACCGCTTCGCGAACCTGCCCTTCCCTCTGTTCTTCACATAGAAGAAGCCGATGAAGGAGAACACCGTGGCGCCGATGAAGGTCACGAAGAGATCCTTCATCGTATCGATCAGACCTATATCCAGATAGCCGCCGAGCCCGAGGTCGATCCCATTGACCGAGGTCTCGGTGATGCCCGTCAGCGATACGACCTTGTTCGAATTCGTCGGATCGAGCAGGACGGTATGGATTTCGTGGACGATGCAGTCCTTCTGCATATCCAGGCCGAAGGTCATATCCATGAAGAACTCGAAGAACTCCCAGATGACGCCTATAGCCATGGAGAAGCAGAACGCCGCGATCGAGACGTACAGCGGCGAGAGGTTGAGCTTCGTGTTCTCGTTCCTGTTGATTATATCCACGAGTGAGAACCCGACTGCCGCCGAGAGGAATCCCGTCATCGTATGAAGCGCCGTATCCCAGCCTGGGACGCTGACGTAGAACGCCCTGATCTCACCGAGGATCTCCGCCGCATAGATGAAGAAGAGGATGATGAGCTCCAGCGTGCTCGGTATCTCGATATGCCAGTTGCGCTCGATGAACGAGGGCAGCGTGAAGAGGAAGAGCGTCAGCAGGCACAGCGCGACATTATGCCAGTCGCGGTTGAAGATCTGGGCCACCATGACGCCCACGACGGACAGCCTCAGGAGCAGGTATACGACGAACAGCTTGGGCTTCTGCCTGATCTGCTCGCGAAGCGGGAGTGTATGGTATCGTCTCTTCTTCATAGGCAGAATGATACCAGAAAAGATGCACTTTGCATGCAGATGGCGAAAATGTATCATCGTTCAAGGAGGAGATATGGACGACATAGCAAGGTACAGGGCATTCCTCGATGAAGGCAAGACCGAAAGGGAATGCGTGAGGAAGATCATAGAGCTGGCTGAGGCCCATGGCTTCAGGAACATCGAGGATACGGAGACGCTCGTCCCTGGCGACAAGGTCTACTTCGTGCAGTACTCGAAGTCGATCGCGCTCTTCACGATCGGCAGCGGCAGCGTAGAGGAAGGGATGAACATCCTCGGAGCGCATATCGACTCGCCCCGGCTCGATGTGAAGATGAATCCGCTTTACGAAAGCGATGGAATCGTCTATCTCGACACGCACTACTACGGCGGCATCAAGAAGTATCAGTGGGTGACGCTCCCGCTTGCGATCCACGGCGTGGTCGTAAGGCGCGATGGAGAGAAGATAGAGGTCTGCCTCGGCGAGGACGATGAGATGGCATTCTGCATCTCGGATATCCTGCCGCACATGGCAGAGGAGCAGATGAAGAAGACAGCTTCGGAGTTCATCGCAGGCGAAAGCCTCGATCTCGTAATCGGGCTTGGCTCAGACGAGGACGATGGCGAGAAGGATGCCGGCAGGAAGCGCGTGCTATCCATCATCGCCGAGAAGCTCGGGATCGAGGAGAAGGATTTCCAGAGCGCAGAGCTGGAGGTCGTGCCTGCGGGACGCTCCAAGATGCTCGGATTCGATGGTTCCATGATCCTCGCCTATGGCCAGGATGACAGGGTGTGCGCCTTCACTTCCCTCGAGGCATTGCTCGAGAACACGAACGATGAGAGGACCTGCTGCTGCCTGCTCGTCGACAAGGAGGAGATCGGATCGGTCGGCGCCACAGGCATGGACAGCGTATTCCTGGAGAATGCCGCCTCGGAGGTCCTTGCAAGGCTCTCGGGATACGACGGCCTCAAGCTCAGGCGCATGCTGCGCAATTCACGCATGCTCTCAAGCGACGTCAATGCCGCGTACGATCCGCTCAATGCCTCCCTGTATGACAAGAAGAACGCTTCCACGCTCGGCGGAGGCGTCGTATTCAACAAATATACGGGATCAAGGGGAAAGTCCGGCGCATCCGATGCCAATGCGGAGTTCATAGCCACGCTCCGAAGCGCGATGGATGCCGAGGGTGTCAGATACCAGATGTCCGAGATGGGCAAGGTCGACACGGGCGGCGGCGGAACAATCGCAAAGTACGCCGCATACTACGGCATGCAGGTCATAGACTGCGGCGTCGCAGTGCTTTCGATGCATGCGCCATGGGAGATCACGGCTGTATCGGACGTGCGCTCCGCAAAAGCATGCTACAAGGCATTCCTGGGAATCTGATGGCAAGGGAGGCATCTTCTCCTGATGAAACGATCAGCATCTAAACACAGAAACTCCTCATTCTTCCGAGGAGAATGGAGTATCATCTAGATATGGGACGGAAGTCTGCATGGATCATCTCTGCACTGCTGCTTGCCGCTATGCTCATCGGCTGCGACCTCTCGCAGTTCCTGGGCACTTCCGTCATGCTCCTCAACTCCTCCGATGCCCCCGTCGCCGCAGCTGTCATCGGCACCGACTTCAGCGAGACGATTGAAGCCGGTGGCAGAAGCGCGCCGATATCCGTATCGCGCGAGATCATCGAGAACAGCAGCATCACGATAGAGCTCGATGGCATCTACTACAGCAGCAGGGAGCGTCAATACCAGGTGAAGGATGAGATAGACCTCGCCCCTGACTGCTGCTGGCTTGCTGTGACGAACGCCACTGGAGAGACGATATCGGAGCTCCACCCGGTCGGCGACACTGAGGATCCAAGAGCAGAACAGGACTGGAACGCAAAGCCCGCAGAAAGCCTTGGTGGCGGCAGCACCGCGTACATCCCAATCATCGGAGGATCGGGCAAAGCCTCCTCGATATCCCTTCAATTCAAGGTCGGAGGAGCTTCGGCTTCTGCGACCACCAGCGGCCAGATATCGATGGAGAACGGCCATACGCTATCGCTCAGCCTTGAGAAGAACGAAAGCGGAGGATATGCCCTCTCGCTCTAGAGCCTGTCGGGGATCTCCATCCGGATCTGCAGCCTCAGCATGCTCCTGATGTCGCTGATCTCCCCCATCCCCGTCGATGGATCGAAATGCGCGACGATGCCTGGACGCATCCGTTCCGAACGATCCTTCCAATGTATCGCGGAACCATAGTACGAAGCGGAGCACCACTGCGTGTATCCACCTTCGAACGACAAACCATCGCCCCTCCAGCGAAGCTCCTCCCTGACGGAGAGCGCAAGGCCCTCCCTGTCAGCAGCCATAAGTAACCTATCAAGCTCCATGTAACCCATGAAGCTACAATAGGCATGGAACGATGGAAATGGGAATCAACCTCTGTTTGCGAACAGCTCCGTATAGACCATGCCGGATGCACTGCGCTCGGAGAGCATCAGAGAGACGGATTCAACCGTTGCCTCAAGCCTGTCGATCCTTCCGCAGCGCATCGATGCCATCACGTGGCGCCCCAGCGTGATGTGCGGCCTGTATCTGCGCTTCTCGAGCCGGAATCCGCGATCCATGAGATCTCGATGGAGATCGCTCTGGAGCCGCAGCAGCTCCCTGCTCTCCTCCAGTCCCGCCCACCAGATATCCCCATCGGGGCGCTGGAAGACGCCTAGTCGATCGATCGAGAGGCTGAATGGCTCGAAGCGGAGGCCATCCACTGCTTCGGCGGCAGAGTCGCACTCCTCCGGCGTGCATTCGCCCAGGAACTCCAGCGTGATGTGCAGGTTCTCCCGGGGAACGAATGAACCTGCCGAGGATGCATCGTGGAGGGCATCCCGGAGCCTGGACAGCTCCGAGACGGCCCTTTCATCGAGAAGAGCGGCTATGAAGAGCCTCACGCCTCTCCCCTCTTCCTCTTCTCGCTCTCGGTGAGGAATGCCGAAGGTGCAGGATCGACGCCGAGCTTCCATTCGATCGCGTTGACGATGAAGAACGTGACGGTGCCGACCGCGCAGCCGAATACAACGGGAAGGACTCCAAGGAAGAAGCCTCCTCCGGAGAGGATCTGCCAGACGATGACGCCTATGGTTCCCGTGATGATTGATATCTGCCCGGAGTGCTTCGTGGCTCTCGGGATTATCATGCCGAGCCCATACGCCGCGAACGGACCTGCGCAGCGGATCGCGAAGGCGAATGTGTTCATCGTCACGATGTTGATCTGCATCAGCGATATGAACATCGCGATCGCGCAGAAGATGACGTTGCATGTCCTCGTCCAGAAGATCATCTGCTTATCCGAAAGCGACCTGCACTTGTCGCTGTAGTGGATCATGATGTCGTTCATGAACATCGTCGACATGCAGAGCAGGTTCGAGTCTGCGGATGACATCGTCGCGGAGATGATGGCGGCGGAGACGATTCCCGTGATTGCGACAGGTGCATAATGCTCTGTCACAGCCATCATCGCCGTAGCGCCGGAGATATCCGGGATATGGTCCTTCATCGCAAGCGCGGCAAGTCCCAGGAGCGTGGGGAATACGGCCATCGCTGCCATGAGCACGCCGGACAGAAGCGATGCCCTGAAAGCCGTCTTCTCATCCTTTGCGCTCTCGAAGCGGCTGATCATCTCGGGGCCGGAGAGGAAGGTGCAGAAGTAATTGAAGATGTATCCGATGATGACGACCCAGCCGATCTTCGTGGGATCCAGCTGCTCGCCTGGAAGCGCTGCCGATATCTCGGCCCAGCCACCGCATCCATTGAGTACGAACGGCGTGGCGATCGCAAGTCCGACGAGGATGATGATGAACTGCACGAGGTCGGATACCTGATCTGCGATCATGCCGCCAAGCGTCGTATAGAGGATGATGACGACGCCTGCGATGATGAGGCAGACATTCATCGGGATACCCGTGAGCGTGGCCACGACCGATCCGGAAGCCGCCACCTGCGACGACGTCAGGCAGAAGAGCGCAAGGATGTTGAGCACAGCGGAGAAGACAGAGCTGCACTGTCCGAAGCGCCTGCCGATGACCTCGGGTATGGTGACGGCCATCGTCTTCCTGATGCGCGGAGCGAAATAAGCAAGCGGGATCATGGCAACGGACGCGGCTAGGACATACCAGATGGCGCTCATGCCCCAATCGCCGAAGGCCTTCTCGGCCAGTCCTGTGGTCGAGCCTCCGCCGATGTTGTTTGCGGAGAGCGAGAATGCGACCATGAAGAGCCCCATCCTCCTTCCGGCAAGCATGTAGTCGCTGCTTGTCTTTATCTTCAGCTTGCCGACTATGAATCCGATGACGAGCATTCCGATCAGATAGAATGCGACGATTATGAGTGCTCCGGAATTGATATCCATGGCCCCCTCCCTTTTTTCATAGATGATACCATGGCTTTCCGCGATTGACGGCAGACGATAAATGGAGTACCTTATTGATAACGATTATCGATAATGGAGGCTCACAAATGAAGAAGTATGTCTGCAATCTCTGCGGCTATGTCTATGATGAAGCTGCTGGCGATCCGGATAACGGAATCGCACCCGGAACGAAGTGGGAGGATGTCCCTGAGGATTGGGTGTGCCCGCTCTGCGGCGCTGGCAAGGAGGAGTTCTCAGAGAACTGAGAAGCGATGACCGGAGGCTTTCGGACCTCCGGTCTTCCTTTCATCAGACGTAGAAGAGCATCTCCCCGTATGTGGGATAGGGCCAGTTCCTCTGCCCTACGATCAGCTCAAGCGCGTCGCACGACTCCCTGGCGGCGTCCATCAGCGGAAGGACGCTGTTCCTATAGAAATGCGCAAGGGATGAGCCTGTGTAGTCCGCAGCAAGCGACACGGCATCGTCGAGATCCTTCACAGCCCTATACAGCGCATTCTCAAGCCCCACGATCTGGGCCAGCCTGCCCTCCTCCGCCTCGAGCTTCATCTGAGGCAGCACGGCCTTCTTGGCCTCCAGCCCCTTCGCGATCGACCCGGAATACTCCATGACGGCGGGAAGCACCTGCCTGTTGATCATATCGATCATGGTCAGCGCCTCGATATGCACCGTCTTCGAATACTCCTCGTTGAGTATCTCATAGCGGGAGTGCAGCTCGATGGAGCTGTAGATGCCGAACTCGCCGAAGAGCTCGATGTTCTTCGGACTGAGGAGCGTGTCGTATGCGTCGGGAGAGGAGACGAGGTTCATGAGACCTCTCCTTCGTGCCTCCTCGACCCATTCATCGGAGTAGTTGTTGCCGTTGAATACGATCCGCCTGTGCTTGATGTAGGTATCGCGCACGAGGTCATTGACGGCCTTGGTGAAGTCGTCGGCGCCTGAGAGGATGGCGTGGAATTCCCTGAGCTCCTTCGCCACGATCGTATTGATGACCGTGTTCGGCTCCGCGACGGAGAACGAGGATCCCAGCATCCTGAACTCGAACTTGTTTCCCGTGAAGGCGAACGGGCTGGTCCTGTTGCGGTCCGTCGTGTCCTTGGGGATGGCTGGAAGCACATGCACGCCCAGCTGCATCTTCTCCTTAGTGCGTCCCGACACGGGCTTTCCTTCAGCGATGGCATCGAGTATCTCAGTAAGCTCATCGCCGAGGAATACGGAGACGATGGCAGGAGGAGCCTCGTTGGCTCCGAGCCTGTGGTCGTTTCCAGCGGAGGCCACAGACATCCTCAGCAGATCCTGATACTCATCGACAGCCTTGAGCACAGCGACGAGGAAGAGCAGGAACTGGGCATTGTCCTTTGGGCTGTCGCCCGGCTCCAGGAGATTCGTGCCCTTATCCGTGGAAAGCGACCAGTTGTTGTGCTTGCCCGAGCCGTTGACGCCTTCGAAGGGCTTCTCATGGAGCAGGCATGCGAATCCATGGCGCTCCGCCACCTTCTTCATGATCTCCATCGTCAGCTGGTTGTTGTCCACGGCGATGTTCGTCGTCGTGAATACCGGGGCAAGCTCATGCTGGCATGGAGCCACCTCGTTATGCGATGTCTTGGCGTATATCCCGAGCTTCCAGAGCTCGCGATCAAGGTCCTGCATATACTCCGACACACGCGTGCGGAGGGCTCCGAAGTAGTGGTCCTCCATCTCCTGACCTTTGGGCGCTCTGGCCCCAAGGAGCGTGCGTCCGGCGTAGATGAGGTCCTTCCTCTTCTCATAGTCCTTCTTATCGATGAGGAAGTACTCCTGCTCAGGACCAACGGTCGTTATGACCCTTCTCGCATCCGTTCCGAAGAGCCTGAGGATCTTCAGAGCCTCCTCTGAGATCGCCTCCATGCTCCTGAGAAGCGGGGTCTTCTTATCCAGGACCTCGCCCGAATACGAGCAGTATGCCGTCGGGATGCAGAGCGTATCATCCTTTATGAATGCGTAGCTTGTCGGATCCCATGCGGTATAGCCCCTCGCCTCGAATGTGGCGCGGAGTCCTCCGGATGGGAAGGAGGAGGCATCGGGCTCGCCCTTGATCAGCTCCTTTCCGGAGAACTCAAGCAGGACCTTCCCTCCCTCGGCAGGAGCGATGAATGCCTCATGCTTCTCCGCAGTGATGCCCGTCATTGGCTGGAACCAGTGCGTATAGTGCGTGCAGCCCTTCTCTATCGCCCAGTTCTTCATTGCATTGGCTACTGAATTCGCCACGTTGATATCGAGGTCCTTGCCTTCGTCAACCGTGCGTCTGAGAGCCTTATAGACATCCTTTGGGAGCCTCTCCCTCATGACCTCATCGTTGAACACGAGCGAACCGAAGTAATCCGCAACAGTTTCCATAGCTCCTCCCGGAATGGACTAAAAAAGGGCATTGCAGCACCTTCTGCAACACCCTCGTTGGTGTTTTCGTTTATAGCAGAATGGCTTGGCAAGGTCAATAATTCCTTGACTTGATACACGGGGGGGGTATCATCAGACTGCAGGATTTTCCTGCAGTGGAGGATTCAATGAAGAAGACAATGCTTGGAATGATCGCAGTGCTCATTGCCTGCGCCCTGATAAGCTGCAGCCCATCGGGCGGAACCGGTCCGATCATCATTGGCGGAAACGGTGGATCAGGTACGGAAGCTGCGCTTACTGATGTAGCAAAGAACATCGATGAAGGGAAAGCCCTCATAGACGCAATGAAGGGCGCAGAAGGTACCGATATAAAATATCTTAACGGTCCTGCCTCAGCATCGATCATGGCGCTGAGTGCGGATGACACATCAACGGCAGACTCAAAAACTGTATGCATCCGCGTAACGTTCTCAGGCTCAGGCTATAATAACGGCTCATGCACCATCAATTCCGGATACATCGACTACACGCTTACCGTGAATGCGGGATCTACAGCAACAATCAATCACAACGTTGCATATACTGCGTCTGCATCGAATCTGTCCGTATCGGTATCAGGATCCTCAAGAGGATCTATCACGGTGACGGGAACAGGCCTTGCGGGAACCATCTCGGAAATCACGGCGACAGCAACAGCAGATGGCAGCGTGGAACTCGAAATTTCCAAGGATGCTGAGTCGACACCATCGAAGACGCAGGGAAGCTATTCCTCAGGCAATACGACGGTATCGAAAGCTGAGGCAAACGGCTTGGCGGAAGGTGGAGATGGAACGGAAGCCAATCCCTATGAGATTTCCACGGCAGAGCAGCTGATCGATCTTCCAAATCTTGCCCTGACAGAAGGAACAACATACGTAGAGATTGTCAACGATATTCAGCTTCCTTCAGATGCAACCATAGGAGCTA
>CALXXR010000058.1 GCA_944392735.1 uncultured Spirochaetaceae bacterium
ATGCTCATCGAGTCGATTCCCGAGGCGCTAGCGACAACCGAGAGGATCTGCTCATCCATCGCTCTCGCCTCCACAAAGGCCGGCATGAACATGGATGCCATCGCCCTCATGGGAAGGATCATCAGAAAGACAGCAGAGCGCACCGCTGATAGGGATTCCATCGGCTGTGCCAAGCTCGTCGTCTTCTGCAACGCACCCGATGACAACCCGTTCATGGCCGGTGCATTCCATGGCGTCACCGAAGCCGCTGCCGTGATCAACGTAGGCGTCAGCGGCCCAGGGGTCATCAAGCACGCCCTCGAAGGCGTGAAGGGCGAGGACTTCGAGGTGCTGGCGGAGACGGTGAAGAAGACTGCGTTCAAGATCACGAGGCTCGGGCAGCTTGTGGCAAAGGAAGCCTCGAGGCGCCTTGGCATCCCCTTCGGCATCGTCGATCTCTCGCTTGCTCCCACGCCTGCGATCGGGGACAGCATCTCCGATATCCTCGAGCTCATGGGCCTCGAGAGGACTGGTGCTCCGGGAACGACGGCAGCGCTTGCGCTCCTGAACGACCAGGTGAAGAAGGGCGGCCTCATGGCCTCGAGCTACGTCGGAGGCCTCAGCGGATCCTTCATCCCCGTCAGCGAGGATCAGGGCATGATCGATGCCGTCAATGCCGGTGCGCTCACGATCGAGAAGCTGGAGGCTATGACGTGCATCTGCTCCGTGGGACTGGATATGATAGCGATCCCAGGCGATACGAAGGCATCGACGATATCAGGGATCATCGCCGATGAGATGGCGATAGGCATGCAGAACCAGAAGACCACGGCCGTCAGGCTCATCCCCGTGATAGGTAAGGGCGTCGGCGATACTGCCACGTTCGGAGGCCTTCTCGGCTATGCGCCGATCATGAAGGTCAACGGCTTCTCATGCGACAGCTTCATCGCACGCGGAGGAAGGATACCCGCTCCGGTGCACAGCTTCAGGAACTGAAGGAAGGCGGGGTGGCCCGCCTTCTTCATCCTTGGAGGAACTTCCTCACATCATCGCCGTGCGTTGCGGTGTTCACCTTCCTGTAGATCTTCTTGACGGTGCCGTCGGCTGCGATGATGAACGTGGAGCGGATGACGCCTATCGTCTTCTTCCCGTACATCGTCTTCTCGCCGTACGCGCCATACATCTCCATCACCCTGTGCTCGGGGTCGGACAGCAGGTGGAAGGGAAGATCATGCTTCGCGATGAACTTCGCGTGGGAGGCGGATGAGTCTGGGCTGATCCCGACTACTGCCGCGTTCAGCGATTCCAGCGCTCCAGCGTTATCCCTCAGCGAGCAGGCCTCCTTCGTGCATCCGGGGGTGTTGTCCTTTGGGTAGAAGTAGAGTACGACGCGCTGCCCCCTCAGCGAGGAGAGCGCCACATCATTGCCATTCTCGTCCGGAAGCGTGAAGTCCGGAGCCATCATTCCTTCTTCGATCATGCAGGTATTCTATCATCTTTCTTTTTCTGTATTGTAGATGAAGTTGGCCCCTTCATTTGCCTTATGCCATGGTCCTGGGGTATTATTAGGAAAAGGAGCTTTCCGTATGAATGATAGGAAATCAATCGTATTGAGGGATGTGGAGGTCAGGGAGAACGCCCTGATGAAGAACGTCTACCTCTGGATGATACTTGGGCTTGCCATTACGGCGGGCGTATCCTTCGCGACTGCCAATTACCAGCCGCTTCTCAGGTTCGTGCTTCTGAACCCGCTGGTCACGATTGCCGTGTTCATCGCCCAGATCGTGCTGGTCGTCATGCTCTCCTCGAGGGTCGAGAGGCTCTCCACCGGTTCCGCCATCGGCATCTTCATCGGCTATTCGGCGCTCACGGGCCTGACCCTCTCCTCGATATTCATCGCGTACACGGGAACATCGATCGCGCTTGCGTTCGTCTCCGCCATTGCGGTGTTCGCAGGCGGTGCCATCTATGGCGCGGTGACGAAGAAGAGCCTGAAGAGCTGGGGAGGCTACCTCACGATGGGGCTTTTCGGGATGATCATCGCATCGCTGATATCGCTCTTCCTCTCTCCCGCGGGATACGCTGGATTCAACCTCGTGATCAGCGCGATCGGAGTCATCCTCTTCACCGGCCTCACGGCATGGGATTCGCAGCGCATCGCGGATATGAACGCGATGTACGGCCAGGATATGACGAGCGAGGAGCTGACGAAGATTGGCATCCTCGGAGCGCTGGACCTCTACCTCGACTTCATCAACATCTTCCTCTATCTCGTGAGGCTCTTCGGAAGAAGTGACAACTAGGCTTGTCTTCGAAGGCCCCGATACCCTTGTCTATTGGAAGGAGAGCGGCATCCCAACGGTGCCGCTCAAGACTACGATAGATGGACGCACCCTCCTATCGATTGCCGCCGCATACCATCCTGAAGTCAGATGCTGCCATGGCGCGAATGAATGGGAGGGTGGTGTCATACACCGACTCGATGGCGTCACCAAGGGCTTGGTCCTCATCGCTCGCAGCCAGAAGGCATACGATGCCCTGATGCAGCAGCAGAAGAAGGATATGATCCAGAAGGAATACAGGGCGGAGGTCACCCAAGGCCGGTGCATCGATGAAGGCTTCGAGCCGTTTCCATCCCTCGATCCATTCGAGGGGCCTTCGATCATCTCATCATGCTTCCGCTCGTTCGGCCCCGGTGGCCGCAGCGTCAGGCCCGTCGTCGTGAACAGGCGCTATGCGGACGGGAGGATCTACACGACATCGGTGGAGCCGGAAGGGGAGGGTGTCCTGAGATGCACGATCACAAGGGGATTCCGCCATCAGATCAGGGCGCATCTTGCCTGGGCTGGCTATCCGATAAGGGGCGATGTGCAGTATGGCGGGGTTTCATCCGATGACTTCGGCCTCGAAGCAGTCTCCATCAGCTACATAGAGCCCTGCTCGGGCCGTAAGCTCACCATAACGGTCTAGCGCTCGACCGAGAAGACGATCGTCCTGTTGCGGTAGATGATCACCCTGTGCTCGAGGTGCGCCTTCACGGCGGAGGCGAGCACGCGCTTCTCGCAGTCCTTCCCGACTTCCTTGAGCCCGTTTGGCGTGAGCTCATGGTTTACCCTGATGACATCCTGTTCGATGATCGGTCCCTGGTCGAGGTCCTCCGAGGCGTAGTGCGCGGTAGCGCCTATCATCTTCACGCCGCGCTCATATGCCCTCATGTATGGATTGGCGCCCTGGAACGCAGGCAGGAACGCGTGGTGGATGTTGATGATCCTTCCCCTCCATTCATCTATGAATGCGGGCGTGAGTATCTGCATGTAGCGGGCAAGCACGACAAGGTCGATGTCGAAGCGCTTGAGGAGCGTGCGGATCTTCTCCTCCTGCGCTTCCTTTCCCTCCGTCATCGGGAAGAAGTAGAAGGGGATCCTGAACTGGTTCGCAGCCTTCTCCATATCCGGATGGTTGGAGATGATGAGCGGTATCTCCGCATTCAGCTCTCCCTCCAGCTGCCTCGCGATCAGGTCGTAGAGGCAGTGTCCGGCCTTCGATACGAGGATCGCTACGCGCATGCGGTAGTCGGACCAGTGGCAGGACCATTCGAGTCCCAGCGATGAGGCAAGCGCGCCGAATTCATCCTCCAGCTCCTTCCGCGACGTCTGCATGTCGCCGGCATCGAGCTCTATGCGCATGAAGAAGCGCTTCTCATAGCTGTCGGTATGCTGCTGGCAGTGGAGGATGTTGTATCCGCGCTCCGAGAAGAATCCCGTCACGGAGGCGAGGATCCCTTTGCTGTCTGGCGACTGGATGAGGAATATGGCTTTGATCAAAACGGCACCTCATCGCTTTCGGATTCCTCCGTCTCCAGCTCCATCTCGTCCTCCGAGGTGACCTTCTCAACTTTGCGCTGTATCTCGGAGAGCGTCTTCGAGAGCTTCCTTCCAAGTCCTGCGGCCTCCTCGTACAGCTTGATCGATTCCTCGAGTCCCGTGTCCTCGTCCTTCAGGAGATCCGTGATCTCCTCCATCCTCTTCAGATCGCTTTCAAAGCTCATATCGTCTCCTTGACAACGGATTCTATCATGCCATCGGCAAGCCTTGTGGCTATCGTGTCGCCGGGTTTTGCATCCCCTGCAGATCTCAGTATCCGTCCATCCGATGCCGATGTGACGGAATATCCCCTCTGGAGTATGGAGAGCGGGGAGAGCGCCTCCGTCTCCCTGATGAGGGCCTCTAGCTTCGCCTGCCGCCTGGAAATGAGGGCAAGCACTGCTTCCTTCATAACCTTCTCTGCCGCCAGCTTCCCTGCTTCCGCCTCCCTGATCGCTGCCGCGATCGCGGCCCTGTCCGCTTCAGAGCTCGAGCGGATCCTGCGCCATGCATCCGAGATCCTATGATTCATCGCGCTGAGGGCGGCATCCTCAGAGAATCCCAGCCGCGCCTCCGCGTTCCTCATCCTGAGGATGAGCAGGCGCCTTAGGTCATCGGTCGATGGTATGGAGCCCTTCAGCGAGAGGATATGGCCCTCGAACGACGAGAGGGCATAGAGGCAGCCCCTGAGCCGTGACCTGCTGTCGGAGAGCCTTCCCTGCATGGTCGATGAAGCGATGAGGATGGCCTTCTCGAGCCTCTCGCGCCTGCGGAATATCGTCTCGGTGACGATCTCCGCCGCAGCCGATGGGGTGGGGGCCCTCCTGTCTGCGGCATAGTCGGATATCGGCCAGTCGATCTCGTGCCCGACTGCGGAGATGATGGGGATGGCTGAATCGTGGATCGCTTCGATCACCGCGGGTTCGGAGAAGCAGGAGAGATCCTCTGCGCTTCCGCCGCCCCTGCCGACGATGAGCACGCTGCATGCATCGAACGCATTGGCCTGCCTGATTCTCTTGGCGATCTCCTCCGCAGCCCCTTCCCCCTGCACGGCGGCAGGGAAGATGATGATGTCCAGCGATGGTGCCCTTCGCTTTGTGACGGTGAGGATGTCGCGTATCGCAGCGCCTGTCGGGCTTGTTATGACGCCGAGCCTGGATATCTCCTCTGGGATGGGCTTCTTGGCATCCTCGTCGAACCATCCGAGGGAGCGGTAGTACTCCTTCCTCTTCTCGATGATCTCCATCAGCCGCCCCTCGCCCTTGCGATGCATCTCGCGTACGACGAATGTGAGCCTGCCGTTCCTTGCGTAGTAGGAGAGGGAGCCCTTCGCGACCACGAGGTCCCCGTTGTCGGGCATGACCATCGCATGCTGGGCGTTGCGGAACACGGCGCAGTCGATGGCGGCGGCGCTGTCCTTTAGCGTGAAGTACCAGTGGCCTGTGGATGATGGACGGAAGCCTGATATCTCGCCCTCGATGCTCATCTCATAGAAGAGCTCGTCGATGGTGTCGTGTATGAGGCCGTTCGCCTCGGATACAGTGAGTGTCCTGCCGAGCAGGTCGTACGCTTCCATGGCTGTATTCTACGTGTTTTCCACCTCTCTGAGAACAATGGAGCCTAGGAAAAAGACAAGGCCGTCAGACGACGGCCCCGATGCTGGAATGAGCTGGGCTCACTCCTTCTCGATTGCTCCCTGCGGGCAGACGCTTGCGCATGTTCCGCAGCTGATGCATGTATCTGCATCGATGACGTAGATATCTCCCTCGGAGATTGCTCCGACCGGGCACTCGCCTGCACATGTTCCGCAGGCAATACAGCTATCGGTGATCTTGTAAGCCATAACAAAACTCCTTTCGCTGCCAAGCAGCTGTCAGTTATATCAAGAATCTACACCCTTTCCGTCTCTGCCGTCAACAAAGGATGACCCTATTCCGGCCTGCTGGCCCTGAGGATGAGCATCATCGGCCTCCTCCATTCGTTCCTCATCTCCTCGAGATCCCTCAGATGCTCAGGAACCTCCGGCTCCTTCAGCCCCGTGATCCGGAATCCAGCCTCAAGGAGGCCTCCGACGTATGTCGTGAGCGTGCGATGGAGCTTGAGCACCGGAAAGCCGAGGAAGCTCGTCGTCCTTTCGCCTTCCTCGAAGTATCTGTCGACTGGAAAGTGCCTGATGCTTCCGTCCTCGCCATAGCACCAGTCCTCCGATCCTTCGGCCGTGAATACGGGATGCTCTACGGAGAACAGCAGGCAGCCGCCTCTGCAAAGGCCTCTGTATGCCTTCCTGATCAAGGCGGGGTAGTCCTCCACGTAGTGGATCGCCAGCGAGCTGAAGATCAGGTCGTATCCTTCCTCCTCGATCCAGGTCTTCCCGATGTCCCCAAGCTCATATGAGATCCCGCTGCATCCGTTGATCGCGCGGGCCCTCTCGAGCATCCTCTCGCTGCAGTCGATCGCCTTGACCGATGCCGCCCCGTGCTGCATGAAGTATGAGGCATGCCAGCCGAATCCGCAGCCGAGGTCGAGTATCCTGCTGCCGCTGATGGATGGGAGGAGGGACTTCATGTCCTCCCATTCCCCTGCACCCCGAAGCCCATTCTCCGAACGCGTCATCTGCGAGTATGCGGAGAAGAAGCCGTCATCGTCGTATATTCCTGCCATGCAGACAGCGTATCCGAGTTCGGCCTCATGAGGAAGACGGCATCTTCATCGTCTCCTTCCGATGATCCTCAGGAAGGCCATTCCCGCAGCATCGGCCATCGCCCAGCCGATGGGGATGCTCATCCAGATCCCCGTCGCTCCAAGGAGGAGGCGGGAGAGCATGTATGCGAGAACGACCCTGAGCCCGAGGCTGATGACGGTCAGCACGACGGAGATCATAGGAGCCTTGAGCGCGCGGAAGATGCCGTAGAAGAGGAAGAGGTATCCGATGAGGATGTAGAACGATCCCTCTATCCTGAGATATTCCGATCCGATCGCAAGCAGCTCGGACTCCCCGGGATCGACGAAGATCGTCATGAGGGGACCCGGGATGATGAGGACTATGAGCGAGATGGCGGCGCCGAAGGCGGTGGCGAGGAGGAATGCGGTCCTCATCCCCTTCGTGACGCGGTCCTTCCTTCCCGCTCCCATGTTCTGCCCGACGAACGTGGAGAAGGCATTGCCGAATTCCTGCAGCGGCATGTATGCGATGCTGTCGATCTTGACGCCTGCGGCGAAGGCTGCCATGACTCCCGATCCGAAGCCGTTGACGATGCCCTGGACGCAGAGTATGCCGAGGTTCATGATCGACTGCTGGGCGGATGTCAGCACCGATAGCGAGAGAAGCTCCCTGAAGAGCCCCTTCTCCGGAGCCATATCCGAGAATGAGAACCTGAGCATCCTGTGCCGACTCGCCGAAAGGAGCATGATGCCGATGCCGGCGGCATACTGCGATGCGATCGTGGCTATGGCAGCGCCCTCGATGCCCCAGCCGAGGTAGATGACGAACCAAAGGTCGAGCACGATGTTCATCAACGCCGATACCGCCATGAACAGAAGCGGCGTGCGTGAGTTGCCGACCGCTCTCTCCGCCGCTGCGTAGAAGTTGTAGAGGAAGAGGGCAGGAAGCCCGTAGAAGATGATCCTCAGGTAGGCCGACAGCCCCTCATATACATCGGACGGCACCTGCATGGCTTCCATGATCCAGTCCTGCAGGACGATTGCCAGCACAGTGATCAGCATCGAGATCAGGCCAATGGATGAAAATGATATGCCGAGCGCCCTCTTCAGCCTGTCCAGCCTTCCTTCCCCGAAGAGGTAGGAGAAGACGATCCCCGATCCCATGGACAGCCCTATCATCAGCGATGTGAGGAACGTCATCAGAGAGTATGCCGATCCGACGGCTGCAAGCGCCTCCGGACCTACGAATCGACCGACGATGATCGAGTCCGCGGCGTTGTACAGCGTCTGCAGCATGTTGCCGAGGATGAGCGGCATGGCGAACGCAAGCATCGGGCCTGCGATTCCGCCTCTTGTGAGATCTACGGATGGACTCGACATGTGCACAATCTAGCACCCCTCGGGCTTTTGTAGAAGCGTTCCTTCTGCTATTATTCGCGCTGTATGAAGAAGCTGGTCATAGCAGAGAAGCCCTCAGTTGGGCGTGAGATAGCGAGGAACCTCGGCTGCTTCTCGAAGGAGAAGGGATGCATCGAGGGACCGGACTACATCGTTACCTGGGCACTTGGACACCTTGTTGAGCTTGCCGAGCCCCAGCACTATTCGGAAAGCTGGAAGAGATGGTCGCTCCGCGATCTGCCGATGCTGCCCGAGCACCTTGATCAGGTCGTGATCGATGAGTCCAGGGAGCAGTTCGAGGTCATCGATTCGCTCCTGCATCGCAGCGACATCTCATCGGTCGTCATCGCAACCGATGCCGGACGCGAAGGCGAGCTCGTCGCACGCTGGATACTGAAGATGGCCGGATACACCGGATCGCTTGAGCGCCTGTGGATATCATCGCAGACGGAGAGGGCGATCAAGGAAGGCTTCCAGAACCTCCACCCAGCCTCGGATTACGACAATCTCTACCAGGCGGCCGCATGCCGCGCCGCTGCCGACTGGTATGTCGGCATGAACGTGACAAGGGCGCTCACATGCTTCTACGATGCAAAGCTCTCCTCGGGAAGGGTCCAGACGCCGACGCTTGCGCTGATGACGAAGCGCGAGGATGAGATCGAGGCCTTCGAGGGCAGGTACTACTACACTGCACGCGGGGACTTCGGGCTCTTCGGCGCATCGTACTATCCGGAGGAGAACACGATCAGGTTCACCGATGACGCCACAGCTGAGGAGCTGGGAACATGGAAGGACAGGAAGGGCCGCGTGGTCTCGATGGCTACGGAGGAGAAGTCCGAGCCTGTGCCGCAGGCATACGACCTCACGGAGCTCCAGCGGGATGCGAACATCATGCTGGGTTTCTCCGCGAAGGAGACGCTCGACACGCTCCAGCGCCTCTATGAGGTGCATAAGATCGTCACGTATCCGAGGACGGATTCCAGATACATCACCGAGGACATCGTCCCCACGCTTCCGGAGAGGATCAGGGCCATTTCCGAGACGATCTTCTCAAGGCAGGCGGATGAGTATCTCCAGAATGGATTCAGGAAGGACAATCCACGCTTCGTTGACAGCAGCCTCGTGTCGGACCACCACGCGATCATCCCCACGGAGGAGAAGGTCCATCTCGACAGGCTCTCCCCCGATGAGGCCAGGCTCTGGCAGCTTATAGCGCTGCGCTTCCTTGAGGTGATCGGAGAGGACTATACGTACAGGACGACCGTATGCACCGTTGATGTGGATGGCAAGGCCTTCAAGACGAGGCTCACCATACCCGTGCGCAATGGATACCGCTCCGTTTCCGAGAGCGCCGGCATCAAGACGGCCTCCCCTGCAGCGGACGATGGCGAGAACAGCTTCATCCTCATGCAGCTGAAGGAAGGCGATGAGGTGACGCTTTCATCGGTGAAGATACGCAAGAACGTCACAACTCCGCCTGAGAGATACACCGATGCCACGCTCCTCTCCGCAATGGAGCATGCTGGGCGCTTCGTGGAGGATTCCGCGCTGAAGGCGAATCTCGGCAATGGGCTGGGAACGCCGGCAACACGCGCCGATATGATCGAGAAGCTCGTGCAGAACAGATACGTCGAGAGGGAGGGCAAGTACTTCGTTCCCACAGCCAAGGGCAGGGAGGTCGTGCGCCTCGCGCCCGAGGTGCTCAGATCGCCGGAGCTTACAGGCATATGGGAAGGCAGGCTCGAGAGGATATCCAAGGGCACGGAGGACCCCGAGCTCTTCATCAAGGACATCAAGAAGATGGCCGCCGATCTCGTGAAGGAGGTTGAGCGCAGCGATAAGGTCTTCGCACCCGTCTTCAAGGATTCCAAGAAGTGCCCGTACTGCGGCTCCGAGATGATGAAGGCCGTCGATCCCGATGGGACAGTCCACTACATCTGCCAGCGTCTCTCATGCCAGTACGAGGAGAAGGAAGTCAAGGTCAGGATCGATACCGGTGCGCAGGTGAAGAAGATATCCCAGGTGCCTGGGGAGAAGGTCAAGGTCGTCCTGAACAAGAAGAGCGCTGTGCGCGTTCCCAAGGCGGTATATGAGACGAAGACGGTCGTCGTCCGCGAGTCGAAGAAGGCCTACAGGCGCGACAGGACGCTCGATGACCAGAGGCGTCCGCAGCCGCAGAGGCTTTCATCCAACGACTTCGGCGGGGGCACGATGGCCGATTTCTTCCGCATCTCCAAGGAGAGGCAGGAGAAGGACAGGGATAGGAGAAAGAGGAAGTGAGGACGTTCAGGCTGGCTGACAGGGTCTACCTCTCCGACACCGATGCCGGTGGGATAGCGTACCATAAGAGCTACTTCAACTGGGCGGAGCATGCGAGGGCAGAGCTCTTCAAGGAGCTTGTGCCGGACCATTCGCAGTC
Organism: uncultured Spirochaetaceae bacterium; assembly: GCA_944392735.1. Lineage (GTDB taxonomy): Bacteria > Spirochaetota > Spirochaetia > Sphaerochaetales > Sphaerochaetaceae > Ornithospirochaeta. The sequence continues at coordinate 10,321 of CALXXR010000058.1, forward strand.
CAGGCTGGCAGATGGCAGCGGAGTGCTCAATGTCGTCAAGTCCATCGATATCCACTTCAGGATGCCCGCCCACCTCGATGAGGACATCACGGTGGTGTCCGAAGTGACGAAGGTCGGAAGGTTCCACTGCATCATCAGCCAGAAGGTGATGAGGGGCGAGGATCTTCTATCG
>CALXXR010000059.1 GCA_944392735.1 uncultured Spirochaetaceae bacterium
GGAATCCGATGGAATAGCTGTCCTCGCCCGCCATATCCGCGCCATAGATCCAGAATCCATTCTCCTTGAGCGTCCTGATCTCCCTGGAGAGGTTCGTGACGACGGCAAGGGGAACATACTGGGCAGCTCCGGAGGAGACCTTGACCACGGTCTCGTTGGCCTGGACTGAGCGGCGCTCCGGAATCAGGACGAGATCGACGCCGAACTGGTCTGCGGAGCGGAGTATCGCGCCGAGGTTGTGAGGATCGGTTATGCCGTCCAGGATGAGCACGAGAGCGCCATCGTCATCCTTCAGGGAGGAGCAGAACTCCTCAACAGAGAGCTCAACGAGCCTTGATGCCCCCCTTCTCGGGCCACCGAGGTCGAGTATCGCACCACGCGTATCGACACCGGGCATCATGCGCGAGATCTCTTCCTTGGAGAGCTTCTTGACGGCGACCTTGCCCGTGAGCTTCGCCTCCCTCGCAAGCGCCTCGATCCTCTCTCCGCCCTGACGCTGCACATAGAGCGTAGAGCCCATTCCCGCCTTCTTCAGCGCTTCCTCGATAGCGTGGAAGCCGTATACCTTCTCACCCATTATTCCTGAAACTCCATCGGTGTCGGGCTGGTGCTCTCCTTGATCTCCCCGGCAAGCTCCTTCATGAGCTCCTTCGCCTTAGGCGAGAGGCGCCTGGGGGTCTCGACCATCACGCGGATGTACATATCTCCGCGCGAGGATCCCCTGAGGGATGGGATTCCCCTGCCCTTCACACGGAGCATTGTACCAGACTGAATGCCTGCTGGTATATCCACCTTGATCGACACGCCATCGACGGTCGGTACAAGCACGGCAGCTCCGAGTGCAGCCTGCGTCACGGCAACCGGTATCTGGATATACACATCGCTGCCTTCGCGCACGAAATACTTGTCGGGGCGCACAGAGATGAAGAGGATCAGATCGCCATCGCTTCCGCCATTGGTGCCGGCATCGCCCTTGCCCCTGAGCGTGAGGCGCGCGCCGTTGTCGACGCCTGCAGGGATGTTGACCATGAGCTTCTCGCTCTTGGACTCCGTTCCGGTGCCATGGCATGCCGCGCATGGATTCTCGATCACATAGCCGCTGCCACCGCATGTGCGGCAGGTGGTGGCCATCTGGAAGAATCCGCCGCCCTGGGTGACGCGTCCGGATCCATGGCATGTCGGGCACTGCTTGCGCCCCGTACCGCCTGTTCCGCCGCAGCTCGAGCACTTCACCTTATGGCTGAACGATATCTCCTTCTTGCAGCCATTGACTGCCTCGCTGAAGTCTATCGTTATGTCGTATCTGAGGGATGCTCCTGGCTCTCCATAGCTGCCTCCGCGCTGCTGCCTTCCGCCGCCTCCGAAGAAGGAGGAGAAGAAATCGGAGAAGCCTGATCCGCCGAAGATGTCGGAGAAGTCGCGGTAGACGTTCGAATAGTTGCCGGCGGCTCCGCCCTGGAAATCGTTCATGCCACTGAAGCCGAACTGATCGTATGCGCTCCTCTTCTTGGGATCGGAGAGCACCTCATACGCCTCGCTGGCCTCCTTGAACCTCTCCTCCGCAGCCTTGTCGTTGGGATGCGTATCGGGATGGTTCTGCAGCGCGATCTTCCTATATGCCTTCTTTATCTCCTCCTCGGTCGCGGTCTTGGAGACACCGAGGACTTCGTAATAATCTCTCTTAGCCATAGCTCCCTCTTAACAGCAGGAAGCAGCATGCTTCCATGCTGCTTCCACTTCCATGCAGGCTGGTCTGTTACTTGACCTCTTCGTAGCTTGCATCCATCGTACCATCATCGCCCTTTCCATTGGAAGAGGATGACTGGCTATCCGCCGAGGACGCAGCTCCCTGCTGGGCTCCTGCTCCATTCTGCTGAGCGGCCTCATAGACCTTCTGCCCAAGCTCCATCGAAGCCTGCTGGACCTTCTCGGTCTTGCTCTTGAGCTCATCAGCCGTCGCATTGGCGTTCGCCAGCGCATCCTTGAGCTCCTGCAGAGCGCTCTCGATCCTGGACCTCTCATCTGCGGAGACCTTGTCGCCGTAGTCCTTGAGGGCCTTCTCCGTAGCGTAGACGACGCTCTCGCCGTTGTTCTTCGCCTCGATCGTATCCCTGGCCTTCTTGTCCTCGGCTGCATGGGCCTCGGCATCCTTGACCATTCTGTCGATCTCCTGCTCCGAGAGTCCGGAGGAGGACTCGATCCTGATCTTCTGCTCCTTGCCTGTTCCGAGATCCTTTGCCGATACGTGGACTATGCCGTTCGCATCGATGTCGAAGGTGACTTCGATCTGCGGCACTCCGCGCGGAGCCGGTGCGATTCCCTCGAGGTTGAACGTTCCCAGCGTCCTGTTCTGGGAAGCGAGCTCACGCTCTCCCTGGAGCACGTGGATCGAGACAGCGGTCTGTCCATCGCTTGCCGTCGAGAAGATCTGGCTCTTCCTGGTAGGAATGGTCGTGTTCCTCTCGATGAGCTTGGTGCATACGCCGCCGAGCGTCTCGATTCCGAGCGAAAGCGGCGTGACATCGAGAAGAAGGACATCCTTGACATCGCCCTTGAGAATTCCGCCCTGGATGGAAGCGCCCACTGCGACGACCTCATCCGGGTTGACTCCCTTGTGCGGCTCCTTGCCGAAGAGCTCCTTGACGAGGGCCTGGACGCAGGGGATCCTCGACGATCCGCCGACAAGGATGACCTCATCGACCTGGGAAGCCGAGATTCCGGCATCGCGGAGGGCGTTCTCGCACGGAATCCTCGTCCTCTCCACAAGCGGAGCGATCATCTGCTCGAACTTGGCTCTGGTGAGCTCCATCTGGAGGTGCTTCGGGCCTGTTGCATCGGCTGTGATGAACGGCAGGTTGATCGTTGTCGTCGTAGAGGACGAAAGCACGATCTTGGCCTGCTCTGCAGCTTCCTTGAGCCTCTGGAGCGCCATCTTGTCCTGAGAAAGGTCGATGCCTGTGTTCCTCTTGAAGTCAGCGACCATCCAATCGATGATGACCTGATCGATGTTGTCTCCTCCGAGGTGCGTATCGCCATTGGTGGACTTGACCTCGAAGACGCCATCTCCAAGCTCGAGGATGGAGATATCGAAGGTGCCGCCGCCGAAATCGTATGCGGCGATCGTCTCCTCCTTATCCGACTTCTCCTTGCCGAATCCGTGTGCAAGGGCTGCAGCCGTAGGCTCGTTGACGATCCTCTTGACCTCGAGGCCTGCGATGCGTCCCGCATCCTTGGTGGCCTGGCGCTGTGCATCGTTGAAGTATGCAGGTACCGTGATGACAGCCTCGGTCACGGGCTCACCAAGATAATCCTCAGCGGTCTTCTTCATCTTCTGGAGGACGATCGCGGAGATCTCCTGCGGAGAATACTCATGTCCCCTGATCGAAACCTTTATCTCATCATTGGCGCCGGACACGACCTTGTAGGGCACCATCTTTATCTCCTCAGCGACCTCATGGTACTTGCGTCCCATGAACCTCTTGATGGAATAGACGGTATTCTCAGGATTCGTGACCATCTGGTTCTTCGCAGGCTTGCCCACGAGGCGGTCCGTATCCGTGAATCCGACTACGGAAGGAGTGGTCCTGTCTCCCTCGCTGTTCGCGATTACCGTAGGCTCATTGCCTTCCATGACGGCAACGCAGCTGTTCGTTGTTCCAAGGTCTATACCGATTATCTTTCCCATTCTATCTACTCTCCATATTCATCTGCTTGAATGGAGCTTCCGCTCCATCCAGTGGTAAAATAACAACGCCCTTATGAATCGTCAATTGCTTTTCGGCTTTCCCACCATGACCTTCGCGGCCCTGATCACCTTGCCGTGCAGCTTGTAGCCCTTCATGAACACCTGGAGGACGGTCTCCTTGTCGATGCCGTCCATCTCCTTCATCATGCAGGCCTCCATATCCGCGGGATCGAAATCCTCTCCCTCAGGGGAATAGGCCTCAAGCCCCCAGTTGTTCTTCAGGATCGTATGCAGCTGGTCCTCGACCATGACGACGCCCGTCTTGATCGTATCGAAGTCCTTGGAGCTCTCCGAAGCCTCGATCGCCCTCGAGAAGTTGTCGAGCGGATCCAGGAGATCCCTTATCAGCGATTCGTTGGCATACTTGACGGCATTCTCCTTCTCCTGCCTGAGGCGCTTCTTGTAGTTCTCGGTCTCAGCAGCCTCCCTCAGGGCCTTGTCCTTGAGATCGGCGACCGTCTCCTCGAGCTCCTTCACCTTGGCCTTGAGCGCATCCGTCTCGGATACCTCCTCAGCCTTGGCAGCTTCGTCAGCGGCCTTCTCTTCCTCTGCAGCGGCAGCAGCTGCCGCCTCCTCAACCTTCTTTTCCTCTTCAGCCATGTCTGAGCCTCTTCTATGCTTCTTCTTCATTCGTCGTTGTCGGCCCGAAAGGGCACAATGGAAAGTTAACAGCAGCTGGGCGATTGGTCAAACGGCCTCCGTGCTGTAGAATCATGGCATGAAGGCAACGATACTCGATGGGCATGTCCTCAACCCGGGAGACCTCTCCTGGAAAGGCTTCAGGAAATACGGCGATGTGGCGATATACGACAGGACAGCGGAGGAGGATGTCATACCCCGCGCACTCGGTTCGGAGGTCATCATCACCAACAAGGTGACGTTCTCCCGAGAGAGGATGGAGAAGCTTCCCGGACTGAGGTACATAGGAATCACGGCAACCGGCTACAACATCGTCGACGTCAAGGCCGCCCATGAGCTCGGCATCACAGTCACAAACGTGCCGGAATACAGCACCGAAGGCGTCGCGGAATCGGTCTTCGCGCATATACTGCGCTTCACGCACCGCGTATCCGAGCACTCCGCCATCGTCAAGAACGGCGGATGGAAGGAGTCCGGCGACTTCTCTTTCACCGCCTACCCCCTCATCGAGATATACGGCAAGCGCATGGGGATCATCGGCATGGGCCACATCGGGATGCGCACAGGGGAGATCGCCAAGGCATTCGGCATGGATGTCGCATATGCAAGCCGCTCTCCCAAGCCGAAGGCCATCGAGATGGGATTCAGGCCTCTCCCGCTCGAAGAGCTGCTGTCGACTTCGGACTTCATCTCGCTGCATCTTCCCCTCACGGATGAGACGAGGAACATCATGAGCCGCGAGCACATCGCGCTGATGAAGCCGACGGCATTCCTCATCAATACGGCAAGGGGAGCGCTCGTGGATGAGAAGGCACTTGCAGAAGCCATCGAGGAAGGAAGGATAGCAGGCGCCGGCGTCGATGTCCTCAACGAGGAGCCGCCGCGCCATGGCTCTCCACTGCTGGCGGTCGAAGAATGCTGCATAACGCCCCACATCGCATGGGCTGCAAAGGAGACAAGGGCCCGCCTCATGCAGAAGGCGGAGGAGAACCTCGCCGCCTTCCTTTCGGGCAATCCGATCAATGTCGTGAGCTGAGCACAGCGATCTCAGGAATCGAAGATAAGAACACGAAGCGACAAGTCAAGTCATCGACGAACTACACGCTCTGCTCTCTTTCCAAGTACCGAAGGAAATATGCCGAATACATCGATCAGCCATATGTAGTCCACACCTCCGATTACATGGAGAAGGACATACCTTCCGATATACATGGTGCCCTTCCTCTGAATGAGCATTGGACGTCTTTTGCGGCTACGGCCTCGCTCAAGAGGAGAAGCCATGACGGATCCTTGTTTACCCTGACCATCCTTCATGATAGCATTGGTGGAGACCATAGAAGACCTATGGTGTGGGAGGATATCATGTCTGACAAGATCTATAAGGACTCTTGGGGCGCAAAGTACAAGCGCTCCGCCTTCGGCAGCGTCAAGGGGAAGGATGGCCACAGATACGAACAGGTGTCCATGGGGCCTCTTGGCAATATATTCGGAACCCTGTTCTGGATCGCCATCATCGTATACGCGATCATATCCGATCCTTTCATGGCAGCCTATATCCTGCTGATCATCCTGTCGATCGTCGCCGCGATAAGAGGACTGCTCGGAATAAAGGACAAGTCCAATGCAAAAGCTCCATCGAATCTCATGGCCGCTGGTGCGATCTGGGCCTTCTTCATTGCCTTCAGCATCAATTATGACATGGGAGCGAACCTATATACGCTCTATGTGCTGTCCTTGATCCTGGCGCTCGGCTTCCTGATCGCCTCCCGGATGAGATTGTATGCGATATTCGGATTCATCTCGCTTGTCCTCGATATCGCATGCTCAGTTCTGTATGTATACGGATTCATGGAGAATGCCAGCGCCTTCATCCTCGCTTTGCTCGTCCTCATCCTGCCGCTTCTCGCCAGGGACGAGGAATCGGAGCTCCGACCATTGCATATCGCAGCCCTGGTTCTGATTGGACTGCTGGCGGTGAAGATCGTGATCTATGATGGAATCACTCAAGGTGTCTATGGATCCATGTTCACATCGCTGCGCCTCCTGCCACGTGTCCTGAGGGATCTCTTCTTCCGCTTTGTCCCGGTTCTATCGCTGGGGGCCTTCATGTACCTCATCGTAAAGAAGAGGAAGCCGTTGTGGGCAGGGATATCCATGGCCATATTCGCGATCATCGAGATATTGATCCTGACATCAATGTTCAGGGCCTATCTGGCCGATCCTGCCACTGCAGTCAGGCTTTCAGCCTGCGCTTTGGCCACGATCGGCATAGTGTGGCAGAAGAAGCGCTACGTGGCGCCGGAACCGCCTGCTGAAGAAGAGAGCACGGATAGCAAGCCTGAAGCATTGGAAG
>CALXXR010000060.1 GCA_944392735.1 uncultured Spirochaetaceae bacterium
GCCTCGGGGATCAGCTCCTCGACCACGACGTAGAACATCGCACCTGCCGCGAAGGCGAGAAGCATGGGAAGAAGCGAGGAGAAGAGCGAGACGAAGACGAATGCAGCCACGGCGCCGATCGGCTCGACGATGCCGGAGATCGCCCCCTCTGCGAATGCCCTGGTTCTGCTCCTGCCTGCTCGGTACAGCGGCATGGATACCACGATCCCCTCGGGGAAGTTCTGAAGCGCGATGCCGAGCGACAGCGCAAGGGCCGATGCATATCCCGGTCCGCTTCCGGATGCGGCTGCCGCTGCCCCCACCGCCATGCCCTCGGGGATGTTGTGGAGCGTCACCGCAAGCATCAGGAGAGATGATCTCGATAGCGAGGAAGCGCGGCCCTCCGCCTTCTCCGCAGTCGCGTGGATATGCGGGATGATGTTGTCCAGAAGCAGCAGGAAGGCTATGCCGAGCATAAACGATGCAGCTGCGGTGAAAGCCGATGATGATTCTATTGCGGGGATGAGCAGGGACCAGACGGATGCCGCGATCATGACGCCGCCGGCAAAGCCTGCAACCGCCTTTCCAAGCCTCTCCCCGATCCCGTTGGGGAACATGTATACCGCCGCTGCCCCCAGGAGCGTTCCCAGGAACGGCACGATGAAGAGAATCATCAGATCCATAGCCAAAATATATCACAGATGTTGAGGCCTGGCCACGACAGGATGTAATCTGGAGGCGAAGGGAAGACAGCATGGAATACGGAATCATGGATATAGGCGGAGGCATGCGCGATGCCTTCGGTGCAGGCGTGCTCGACCGTCTCATGGATGACGGCATCGAGATCTCCAGGTGCTTCGGCGTATCTGCAGGGGCTTCGAATCTATCGAACTACATCTCGAAGCAGCGCGGGCGCGTGCTGAGGTTCTATGACACATACCCGAACCGCAGGCAGTACATGGGCATCTGGCAGCTGCTGCGCCACGGGTCGCTGCTGAATATGAAGTACATCTACGAGGAGCTCTCCTTCCCTGGCAAGGAGGATCCATTCGACATCGAATCCTACATGGCATCCGACAAGGACTTCATGATCGTGGCAACCAATGCGCTGACAGGAGAGCCAGTCTACTTCCCGAAGTCATCATTGAGGCCATTCGAAATGAGGTCGATCGAGGCATCGGGGACCATACCTGTCCTCTGCAGGCCGACGATCATCGACAACATCCCCTACTTCGATGGTGGGATATCCGATCCGATCCCATTCATGAAGGCGTTCGAGAGCGGCGTGGACCGCCTTGTCGCGATCATAACGAAGAGGAAGGATGACTTCCGAGACCCCGAGCGCGACCAAAGGCCTGCCAGGATCCTCTCCCGCAGCTATCCCAAGGCAGCGGAGGCGCTGAGGCTCAGGGCACAGACGTACAACAGGGAGCTGAAGGAGCTGCTTGAACTGGAGAAGGAAGGATGCGTCCTCATCCTGGCGCCCGACGATACCTGCAATGTCACGACCACCAAGCACCGCAGGAAGGACATCGAAAGGCTCTACCGAAAGGGGTACGAGGCAGGAGGCCTCGTGGACGCATTCCTCCATTGATGCAGAGAAGGCCCGCAGCGGGGCCTTCCCTAGCTTATCGGTCCTCAGAGAGCGAGGAGCGAGAAGACGAGCGTGAAGAGAGCGACGGTCTCTGTGATTCCGATGACGATGAAGTAGTTCGCCGTACCCTTTCCCGTTTCGGAGAGCGCGTCGGACGCAGCTGCGGCGACCTTGCCCTGGAACCATGCGGAAAGACCGATCGCCGCACCGCCGAGTGCGCCTACGGAGAGGCAGAGAAGGTATGATGCACCTGTCTCAAAGGCAGAACGGATGAACGTCATAAGCAGGAAGCCATAGATCGTCTGCGTGAGGGGAGCACCCGCAAACGCAACGAGAATGAACGGTGCCGGCTTTCCTGCAGCATAGCACTTCTTCCATCCACCGACAGCGCTCTGTCCAGCGCAGCCTGTGCCGAATCCAGATCCCAGTGCGGAAAAGCAGAGCGCGCACGCCATTCCGAGATAAGCTAGATTTTCCATATCCTCTCCTTAGCTGTTTTCAGCAGCTTTATCATTCACCATTTTCCTGAATGGTTCATAGTTGTATCCGGTCCACTCCATTCCGAGCGCTCCGGAGAATTCCAGTAGGTTGAGCCTGACGCCGTGCACGACGACGGACAGTATACCCATCACGAGGTTGAGCAGATGCCCGACCGCGATGATCGCGATTCCAACGGGGATGAGCGCTCCGGAGAGCATTCCCGCCGCCATGCCGTTGAACGACTGCGCTATTGCAAGCGATGCCATTCCGACGGCGAAGAGCCTGATGTAGCTCATGATGTTCGAGAAGCACGAGATCGTGTCCAGGAATGTCGTGAAGAAGCCCCCAAGGCTTGCCTTGAGCCCATCGACGAACTTCACGCCCGGTCCCTGCGCCGAGAAGCAGCAGACGAGCACGAATCCCAGCGCGATGCCTGAGACAATGATCCCGAACGGCACCGGCTGCCCGATGACGAGATAGAGCGCCATCATGTAGAGCATCACGACATCGATGAACCATCCAGCCTCGGCAACGAGCGAGAGATCCTTCTCCTTCGCCTTCCTGACGATGTTCATCACCCTGGCCAGTCCGAGCTGGATCGCGCCGAGCATGAAGCAGAACTTCATCAGCATGTTCTGCGCCCATGTCGCATCGACGCCGACGACGTTGGGGAAGTTCGTTATCGCGGGGACGATGAACCTCTGGAGGAATGGGATCCTCTCCAGCACCTCCTCCGATCCGAACCATGTGCCGGTAAGTGCACCCCAGACGATCGTCACGATCGAGAGCACGTACAGCAGTATGTTGATATCCGAGGGCTTCTTCGACTTCGCATGCATGACGATGGCGAGGATGAGGAATACGATCCCGTATCCTGCATCGCCGATGATCATGGCGAAGAAGAGCGAGAAGAAGGCAAGGAAGTACGATGAGATGTCGTATTCCCTGTATCCAGGCACCGTGCCGAGGATATCGAAGATCGGCTTCACGATCCTCGTGACCTTCGTATATCGCACAAGGGTCGGAGGATTGTCCTCATCGCCAGGCTCTGAGATCATGTATGCGAATGCATTCCCCTCCGCGTATGAGCGGAACGCCTTCTCATCCTTTGCCGGTATGTATCCGGAAAGATGGATGATGTCATCGCCATCGACGGTCGCTGCGACGCGCTCGAACGTGATGCGCTCATCCCATCGCTCAAGGCATGCCTTATATGACGGGATGTACATGGCTCCGAGGGCGATCCTCTCCTCCACTTCCTTGAGCTCATTGCGATCCGAAAGGAGCTCGGCATCGATCTCCGAGAGCGAGCGCAACGGGAGGCGGAACTCCTGCGCCGCGATCTCCCTCGGCATGGACGATCCGATAAGAGCGACGGCATTGACCTTGCCGCTGTACGCGACTGGGATGTACCTTGCCTCCTCATCGGCCTTCAGGGCCTCGAGCTCCTTCCTTCCAAGCGTGTAGAAACGAAGCTGTATGCCTTCCTCCGCCAGCGCCTTCACCTCTGCCGTATCGAAGTCGCCGAACGGAAGGATCCTCTCGCGCTCGTTCTGAAGCGCGATGATGCCTTCGTTGAGCACAGTCTCGCGCTCCACGGCGGCAAGAAGCCCCTGATGGATGCGTTCGAACTCATCTCCGGAGACGAGGGAGGCCTTCTTCGCCTTCTTCCCCCGCTCCTCTAGAATCTGCAGAACCCTCGCATAGT
>CALXXR010000061.1 GCA_944392735.1 uncultured Spirochaetaceae bacterium
ATTCCTCCGGTCTATAGACTTTCCATCCGACACATTCTACCGATTTCCCGGAATCTGTCAAATCATTGATTCTTATAGCATATCGAATGCCGATTGGCAACCATCACGCACGCATGCGAAGAGCTAACGAATAAGATATTACATATCTTTTTGCCACTCCCCAATAATATGCTGATTTCGTTATGATATATAATTCTCACTGGGGGGCGTATGGAAGGTTGACCATCTTCAAACCAAACACCGGAATGAATTTTACGAAGAGTTGAATATGTCCTGTATCAAAAATGGATCTGCTTTTAGGCATCTATGCTGAATGAGCCCAAATTATTCCCGCATAGCTATGTTAAAGTGAACTAATGTCGAACAGATATCTCCACATATGTGGAGCTAATTATAAGATCGGTAGCATCAATGGCTACAACCAAGAAACATCTCCACATGCGTGGAGCAAACCTCGCTTTGCCTTTGGTTTTGGCAGCATGATTGTTTCCTCTTGCAATCAACGCTCATAGAGAAACAAAAGAAAAGCAAGCATTTGATTTGCAAATTCAGCGATTGATTAAGTTATCTCATTGTCCTCACTTTATGAGGATGACAAGACTGCAAAAACAGCCCTGCAATCCGGGACCATTCACAGAATCCAGCACTACAGAGACATACAGCAGCACCTTTTGATCCGTGATTAACATTAGCCTTATTCTCTGAGAGAAGCAACGTAAGTTACCCTCCTCAGCTTTCATCGCTTCTGGAGAATATTCTCATATAATCAACGAGCATGAATACACGGTTCCGTTTTCCTCCCGTGATCTCGGCAAGGATTCCATCCTCTACCAGCATATTCACAGCAGAATTGATGGTTACGATATTCATTCCTGTCATTTCGGAAAGCATTGCAACCGAAGATATCGGCCGAGAATACATTTCCCGGATTATGGATCCAATCGTCGTATGCATTTTCCGCATTTTAGCAATGTACTGATTATATCCATCAACAAGACGCAGAACGCTGTTGAATGTATTCTTTGCTTTCCGCGCAGTAGCAATGGAGGCTCTGAGGAAGAAACATATCCATCTTTCCATATCATTATGGACTCTTGTGTCCTGCAATGACGAATAGTATTCACTGCGATGCGTTTCAAAATAATCGCTTATATAGAAGCACGGTTTGCTAAGAACACCCCTGGAGAGAAGATATAATGGTATCATCAAGCGCCCAATACGTCCATTGCCATCAAGGAATGGATGTATTGTCTCGAACTGATAATGCATGATTGCCAAACGTATCAGCACAGGAAGGTTATCGTTTCGATTGGCGAACTTATCGAAATCCTCCATGGCAGAATCGAGATCGGCGATGGAAGGCGGAACATATAGTGCATCCGATGGCTTGCTTCCTCCTATGAAGTTCTGCGATCTCCTAAACTCTCCCGGAGTCTTGTGCTCTCCTCTTACACCTTGAAGAAGAATCTGATGCAGCTCTCTGAGGAAACGACTACTGAAAGGAAAATCATCATCGATGATCCTTTTCACTCCATAATCCATTGCCTTGATATAATTCTCTATTTCCTGGACATCATCACGCTTTTCAGAGATGAGATTCTCTCTTGGGAGCATATCCTCCTCAATAGAGGTTTTCGTCCCCTCAATCCTGTTTGATTTGTTTGCCTCTACCCTAATATGCATCCTAATGTATATATCCAGGTCGGGAATGAGTTCAGAATATGCACTCAATGCTCCAATCTCTCGATCTGCCTGAGAAAGAAGCGTATTGATTTCGGGAGATGACCATATCCATGCATCATTGATTGGAGATGGAATGAAAGAGAGAAAATCCCCATTGTTCCTGTATTTTCCTGAAGTGAAGGTTTCAACAGCAATCATACGGTTCTCCTTATTTTCAATTTCCTAGAAAAAATAATAACATGCTGAAGCCTTATTATCAAGAAACTCGGTTTTTCTATAATAAGGGAATCTGTTATTATCAAATTCCGCCCAATCTAGATAATAAGAGAGTCGTTATTATCAGATTCTGCCGAAACCGAATAATAAGGAGCTTGGCTATTATCCGTTCTGCCTCTCATACCCGAACGCATCCAAGAGGAGCAATGCGATTCATCAAATGGAAGGAGCGGCATCCAGATGAGCCGCTCCCCATTTCTCCACTCGCAATGAGTGATATGCATAGCCGTTGATTGCTGAATGCAGCAAATGCATCCTGCTTCCGATCAGTCCTCCTCGTTCCTGTCCGATCTGATCTCCGTATCCTTGAGCCAGCCTACATTGGCCGTATCGCGGTTCTTGGTGACCATGAAGGAATCGTAGCCATACGGCTTCGGAGCGTTCCTCCTTCTTTTCGGAGCATCGCCGAACGGACGCCTGTCCTCGCCGGTCTCGGAGTATCTTGGCTCGCGGCGATCGAAGCGCCTGTCGCTCCTCTCTCCGCGGTAGAAGCGCCCTGCCTCGTTGTCCCAGCTGCGCTCGCGGCGATCCCTGCCATAGCCTCTGTCCCTGTCGTCGCGCCTTCCAGGCCAGCTCTCGCGCTGCCTGTAGCTTTCCTTCTCGCCATATGGCCTGCTGTCGCGGCGGTCGTAGTCGGATGAGCGATAGCGTGGGCGGTCGGAATAGTACCTATCCCTATCGCGGTCGCGGTAGTCGTCGCGATAGTCATCGCGATAGCGCGGACGGTCGTATCCACGGTCGCGGTCGCTGAATCTCTCCCTGTCCCTTGGGCGGAAGTCGTCCTCGTATCTCCTTCTGGGGCGATCATAGCCATAGTCGCGATCGCGATCGCGGTAGCCGCCTTCCCTTCCTCCTGCATAGCGTCCGCCATCCCTTCTGGAATAGCCGCGGTCTCTGCCCCTTCTCTCGCCTGAGCCTTCCCTTCTTCCATAGGAGCGCCTTGGGCTCCTCTCATCATCCCTTGCTTCCGTCTTCTCCACAGGAGCCTTGTCCTGTGCTTCCGCTGCCTCATCGAACGACAGCCTCTCTGCTTTCTCTTCGTCCATTCTTCTTCTCTTCTTCCCGGCGGACGCATAATCCATTGCCTTCATGTCCGCCACCTTCTTAAGCATCCACACCCTCAGGCCGCTTCTCTTGGATGAGAAGCCCTGGGCATGCACAACATCGGTTATCTCCGAAACCTTCCAGAAAGGCTTGAGAACCGCCTTCTCCAAATCAAAACCCTTCAGATTCTCCGAGAAGACCACGACTCCGCCAGGGGCGAGCAGCCTGCTGATCGCGGCTAGGAATCCCAGATGGTCCTTCTGCACATCGAAATCCTCCGCCTTGTGGGAATTCGAGAATGCAGGCGGGTCGAATATCACGATATCATAGCGCTCCGAGCGCTCCTCGGCTTCCCTGAGGTACTGGGCGGCATCGCAGGTGACGACGCTGTACTTCCTCTCATCGATGAAGCCGTTCTTCTCGAGATTGCGCTTCGCCCATGCCGAATAGACATTAGAGAGATCGACCGAGACAACGCTCTCGGCTCCTCCCGCTGCGGCATAGACGGAGAACGAACCCGTATATGAGAAGAGATTCAGGACCCGCATCCCCTGCGAGATGCCCATGACCTCCGACCTTGTGATGGCCTGGTCAAGGAAGAGCCCGGTATCGGCATAGCTCTTCAGCTCGACCTCGAACGAGAAGCCATTCTCCTTCACGTCCAGGCGCAGCGACTCATCGGCCTTCTCATGCTGCTCACGCCCTTCCCTCTTCTTCCGCGAGCGCCAGACGATCCTGGACTGCTCCACATAGACGTAGCGGGAGATGATGTCCTCGGCCGTGATCCTGTCATCGCCTTCCATGCCTCCATCGCTGTAGTCGACGACAAGCACGTACGGACCATAGAAGTCTATCGTGAGGGGAAATGCCTGAAGGTTCCTGTCATAGATCCTGACAGCGGTGGAATCGGTGTTGTTCATCCATCTGTGCGCCTCGAGGGCACCATGCTTCAGGAGCTTGGCGAAATCCTTCTTCTCATACTCATCCATAGCGGGGGCTATGTTATCGTAATGAAAGGAAAATGACCAGTGGCCGGGCCTTGTTCCAGCCACGCACTCTCGGTACAATCAACAGCATGGACACCGAAGACACGATGGCATTCCTCAAGGAGAGGGAAGCGAAGCTTGGAGCACCTATGAAGTTCCGCACATACTGCACCTGGTTCGCCAAGCTTGGCGGCGAGAGGCGCGATTATGGCGTCTTCCTCTACACCGATGGAAGGACCATGGTATACGAGGACTTCGAACGCGATCCGATGATCCTCGGCATCCCCATCAACAGGAAGAGGAAGGAGAAGTACGTGAAGATGGAGGAATCGTTCCCCGTTGACTCCATCACGGATGTCCAGCGCGTCACGCGGAGGTCCGCGGAGAGGTCCTTGGAGGCGAAGCGGGACATCTCACGCGCGCCAGGGATTTTCGGCAAGGCATTTTGCAAGCTCGTGACCAAGATAAGCACTGCAGACAGCGGCGTGATCTTCGTCGAGCTGATGGATCACAGGGCTTTCGTAGATATGATAAGGAAATTCCAGAAGGAGGCATGATGAGCGCATTCAAGGCTTATGACATCAGGGGGATATACGGCAAGGACATCGATGAGGAGCTTGCATACAAGGTTGGATACTTCCTTCCAGCGCTTCTCGAGACGGACCATGTGGTCGTCGGACGCGACGTGAGGCTCTCGTCCCCGGCGCTCCATGACGCGCTGGTGGAGGGAATCACGGACAGCGGCGCGGATGCATGGGACATCGGACTCGCAACGACGCCGATGGTCTACTTCGCAACAGTCCATCTCAAGGCCGATGCATCGGTTCAGATCACGGCATCGCACAACCCCAAGGAATACAACGGACTGAAGATCAGCCGCCGCGGAGCGCTTCCCGTCGGTGGCGACACAGGGCTCAAGGACCTCGAGAGGATGACTCTCGAGAGAAAGATCGTCAAGGCAGATCGCAAGGGCAGCGTCATCGACCGCTCCGACGTCAGGGATGCCTACATCGGATTCCTCAAGCCATACGCCGAAGGCCTCGATGGACTCGATATCTCCATCGACTGCTCCTCCGGAATGTCCTCGATCATCATCAAGGACCTGCTCGGAGACAAACCGCACTACATCAACGACACGCTCGACGGCAGCTTCCCCGCCCATGAGCCCAACCCGCTCGAGGAGAAGAACTGCCGCCAGATCGAAGCTGAGACGGTGAAGAACGGCAGCGACTGCGGCGTCATCTACGACGGAGACGCAGACAGGGTCATGTTCATCGATGAGAAGGGCGCATTCATACAGCCCGACTACATCACAGCCGTCATCGGCCGCTACTACGCCGGAAAAGGACGCACAGGCAATGCCCTCCAGGACATCAGGACATCAAGATCCACGACGGAATATCTTGAAAGCATCGGCTTCCCTGTAACGACATGGAAGGTCGGACATGCGTTCGCGAAGCTCAAGATCAGGGAAATCGAGGGAGTCTTCGGCGGAGAGCTTGCCGGGCACTACTACTTCAGGGACTTCTTCTGCTGCGACAGCGGCATCTTCGCCTCTCTTCTCGTGCTCTCCGTCGTGAAGGCGCTGAAGGCAGAGGGCAGGACGCTCTCCTCCCTCATCTCCGAGATCGTGAGATACGCCAACTCCGGCGAGATCAACTTCAAGCTGGAGGAGAAGGATGGTGCGATCGCAGCGCTCTACAGCCGCTTCGTGGAGAACGACAAGCCGACGGCGGTGCTCGACTTCGACGGCTACAGGATCGAATTCCCCGATTGGTGGTTCAATGTCAGGAAGTCCAACACAGAGCCATACCTGAGGATCGTGGCGGAGGCGAAGACGGATGAGCTGCTCTCCGAGAAGCTCAGCGAGATAAGGAATATCATCGGAGAGTTCCACTGAGGTGGTACAATCGATTTGGAGGTGAACAATGAAGGTTCTTCTTTTCGGAGGCGCAGGCTATATCGGAACGCACGTCGCGATGGCGTTCCTCGATCGTGGGGATAAGGTAGGCATCTACGACAACCTCTCATCCGGACTCAGGAGCAATGTCCCAGATGGAGCGGAGTTCTTCGAAGGCGACATCCTCGACAGGGAGCATGTTGCCCGGGTCCTTTCCCAGGGCTGGGATGCCGCAGTGCATCTCGCTGCATTCAAGGCAGCTGGAGAGTCGATGGTCAAGCCTGAGAAGTACAGCGAGAACAACATCACGGGCTCGCTCATCATCATGACGGAGTGCGAGAAGCATGGATGCATGAACTTCATCCTCTCCTCCTCCGCCGCCACCTACGGAGAGCCGCAGTATCTCCCCATCGACGAGAAGCACCCGAAGAACCCAGAGAACTACTATGGATACACCAAGCTCTGCATCGAGGAGAACCTCAGGTGGTACTCCAAGCTCAAGGGCCTCAGGTATGCCGCTCTCAGGTACTTCAATGCCGCAGGCTACGATGTCGATGGACGCATGCTCGGGCTCGAGCGCAATCCCGCGAACCTGATTCCGGTCATCATGGAGTGCGCCGCAGGGATCAGGAAGGAAGTCTCCATCTTCGGAACCGACTACAATACTCCGGATGGGACATGCATCCGCGACTACGTCCATGTCACGGACCTGGCAGACGCCCATGTCGCAGCTGCCGATTACCTGATGAGGACGAATGAGGACCTCGTGGTGAACCTCGGATCCGAGACAGGCCTCTCGGTCAGGGAGATCGTCGAGACGGCAAGGCGCGTCACCGGAGAGCCGATACCGGCCATCGACAGCCCCAGAAGGCCCGGGGATCCGGCGAAGCTCATCGCCTCCTCCGCCCTTGCGCACGAGAAGCTTGGATGGAGCGCGAAGCACTCCGATGCAGAGACGCTGATATCCTCCACATGGAAGGTGTATCAGGCGAACATGAAGAAGTGAGCGATGGGAGGCCTAACCTCCCATTCTTTTTGAGCTTTAACGCAGTTTCATGCACTTGAAATTGATCGAAACAGAAGAAATGATTCTAAATCATTCGCAGATATTGAAATAATCATTGCAACCATATATAGTCTCTCCGGAGACTTATATGGATAATCTCGATTTCGACTACATCATCTACGACTACGGCAGGAAGGACACCTCCAAGGCTGAGGAGCTCTTCTCGATCGACAACGTCAGGAAGGCAAGGAAATTCCACAGGGAGATCCCCGGATACAGGATGACGCCGCTCAGGGCGCTTCCGAACCTTGCTCAGATGCTCGGCCTCGGCGGCATCTTCATCAAGGATGAGGCGCAGCGCCTCACCCTCAATTCATTCAAGGTGCTTGGCGGCTCATACGCTGTCTCAAGATATATCCAGAAGAAGCTTGGACTGACGGACGAGCAGACGACATACGAATACCTCACATCCGATGAATGCCACAGCAAGCTCGGAGACCTCACCTTCGCGGCCGCAACCGATGGCAACCACGGACGCGGCATCGCATGGGCCTCGATGCAGCTGGGCCTGCCCTGCGTCATCTATGTCCACAAGGAGACATCGAAGGCCAGGATCGATGCGATCAGGGGCTACGGCGCCAGGGTCGAGATCATCGACGGCAACTACGACGATGCCGTAAGGCAGATGGCTATCGATGCCAAGGCCAACAACTGGACGGTCATCAGCGACACTTCATGGCCGGGATACACGGAGATCCCCACCTGGATCATGCAGGGCTACTCCACGCTCATGCTTGAGGCGCAGGAGCAGCTTCTGGGAGTCGGCATCTCCAAGCCGACGCACGTCATCGTTCAGGCAGGAGTCGGCGCCATGGCTGCATCCGTGATTGGATTCTACACAGCCCTCTTCCCCAACGATCCACCGATCTTCATCGTCGTCGAGCCGAACAAAGCGGCATGCGTATTCGAATCGATCAAGGCGAACGATGGCCAGTGCCACAGCGTCAAGGGAGACCTCGATACGATCATGGCTGGTCTTGCCTGCGGAGACCCATCCCCCATCGCATTCGAAATCCTCGAGCATACCGCTGATTTCTTCCTCTCTATCCCCGACTACATCGCAGCCCGCGGCATGAGGATCCTCTCCTGCCCGCTCCATGGAGACCCCTTCGTGATCTCCGGCGAGTCCGGAGCCGCACCGCTTGGAGCGCTCTACTCCATCATGACGGACAAGGGAGCGGAGGAGCTCAGGAAGAAGATGAAGCTTGACCAGTACTCCCTCGTCTACATGGTGAACACGGAAGGCAACACCGATCCCAAGCACTTCAGGCAGATCATCTGGGACGGCCTCGATCCCGTTCCCCGCGAGTTCAGGACAAGGAAATAAGCGAAGCAGGCACCTCCAAGGACATCCAAGGAGGTGCTTCCTTTTCCGAAACACCGCAAATCTCTTTGACAAAACACCGCAAATCTATTTGACGAAATACCGCAAATCTATTTGACGAATCTAATATATCTCGGTAATGCGAGGATATAAGCAATGACCACTTCCCTTGTATCATCGACTCAATCATTGGCGACCCCTCATGTTCTCTGGCGGTGTTCAGATCAAGGGAATCAAATTGTGCGGCAAGTCCATAAGCGCTAAGAAATTCTCTGATTCAGATGATCTTTCCGTTCCATAGCTCATCAAGGAACTATCTCCATGACACTATTTCGATGTCTTCCGCCGTGGTCTGGGCATAATCTTCGTTGCATACCAAGATGTACCGTGAGAAGAACCCCTCCTCCTTCAGCGCTTTCAAAAGTCCTTGAGATCCCTTGCAGTATGGTGGCGTGTTGTCTTTGTCTCTATTGCGACTTTCTCCATGAGCATGAAGTCAAGAACAATCATTTTTCATGAAAAACGGTTTTTGAAAAGTCAAATTTCATGAAATTCGTCATCAGCACTGACACAATCAGGGTTCATGTCAACATGCAAACTCTGCGAATCCAGAGACATAACAAAAGAATGATTCTACCATGATCACTGTCAGCTCTGGCTTTCCAGCATAATCTGACAAACGAAAACAACGATCCATCCAACTCAAAAATTCATAACTACATTTGACTTAGCAGGAATACATAGGGATAATACAAATGGAAGTAAACGAAGCCGATAAGCGGCAGCCTCAACTTCTCAACCTATATGAAGGCCGCACCAGTTGTCAGCTTAGTGGCGGCCTTTTCTATTCCCATCATCATGCTTCATGGCCGCAATGACCAGTCCAAAAACAACGAAAACAACGCTGAGGATTTCGCAATCGCTCATAGTATCACCTCCTTTCAAAGTACAGCTTCGACGGCTGCACCGTCCG